>NZ_JADPZX010000001.1:2142291-2448333 GCF_015712165.1 Streptomyces spinoverrucosus
CCGAGTAGTCAACGTTCCACCCATGAGCAACCAGCATCAGACGTTCGCTGATGTACTGGCCTCTGAACCGGGCAAGCCCGGCTGAGAAGTGCTCCTTAGAAAGGAGGTGATCCAGCCGCACCTTCCGGTACGGCTACCTTGTTACGACTTCGTCCCAATCGCCAGTCCCACCTTCGACAGCTCCCTCCCACAAGGGGTTGGGCCACCGGCTTCGGGTGTTACCGACTTTCGTGACGTGACGGGCGGTGTGTACAAGGCCCGGGAACGTATTCACCGCAGCAATGCTGATCTGCGATTACTAGCGACTCCGACTTCATGGGGTCGAGTTGCAGACCCCAATCCGAACTGAGACCGGCTTTTTGAGATTCGCTCCACCTCGCGGTATCGCAGCTCATTGTACCGGCCATTGTAGCACGTGTGCAGCCCAAGACATAAGGGGCATGATGACTTGACGTCGTCCCCACCTTCCTCCGAGTTGACCCCGGCGGTCTCCCGTGAGTCCCCAGCACCACAAGGGCCTGCTGGCAACACGGGACAAGGGTTGCGCTCGTTGCGGGACTTAACCCAACATCTCACGACACGAGCTGACGACAGCCATGCACCACCTGTACACCGACCACAAGGGGGCGACCGTCTCCGGCCGTTTCCGGTGTATGTCAAGCCTTGGTAAGGTTCTTCGCGTTGCGTCGAATTAAGCCACATGCTCCGCCGCTTGTGCGGGCCCCCGTCAATTCCTTTGAGTTTTAGCCTTGCGGCCGTACTCCCCAGGCGGGGCACTTAATGCGTTAGCTGCGGCACGGACAACGTGGAATGTTGCCCACACCTAGTGCCCACCGTTTACGGCGTGGACTACCAGGGTATCTAATCCTGTTCGCTCCCCACGCTTTCGCTCCTCAGCGTCAGTATCGGCCCAGAGATCCGCCTTCGCCACCGGTGTTCCTCCTGATATCTGCGCATTTCACCGCTACACCAGGAATTCCGATCTCCCCTACCGAACTCTAGCCTGCCCGTATCGACTGCAGACCCGGGGTTAAGCCCCGGGCTTTCACAACCGACGCGACAAGCCGCCTACGAGCTCTTTACGCCCAATAATTCCGGACAACGCTTGCGCCCTACGTATTACCGCGGCTGCTGGCACGTAGTTAGCCGGCGCTTCTTCTGCAGGTACCGTCACTTTCGCTTCTTCCCTGCTGAAAGAGGTTTACAACCCGAAGGCCGTCATCCCTCACGCGGCGTCGCTGCATCAGGCTTTCGCCCATTGTGCAATATTCCCCACTGCTGCCTCCCGTAGGAGTCTGGGCCGTGTCTCAGTCCCAGTGTGGCCGGTCGCCCTCTCAGGCCGGCTACCCGTCGTCGCCTTGGTGAGCCATTACCTCACCAACAAGCTGATAGGCCGCGGGCTCATCCTGCACCGCCGGAGCTTTACAGAACCAAGGATGCCCAAGGTTCTCATATCCGGTATTAGACCCCGTTTCCAGGGCTTGTCCCAGAGTGCAGGGCAGATTGCCCACGTGTTACTCACCCGTTCGCCACTAATCCACCCCGAAGGGCTTCATCGTTCGACTTGCATGTGTTAAGCACGCCGCCAGCGTTCGTCCTGAGCCAGGATCAAACTCTCCGTGAATGCTTACCGGTAATCCGGTGACACACACGGGAGCGGAACGCCGGGAGGAATAATCCCGACGCTCACAGCGTCCTCGCTGTGTTTTTTCAAAGGAACCTCGCCTCGGTCATGATGACCGGAGACGGGGTATCAACATATCTGGCGTTGACTTTTGGCACGCTGTTGAGTTCTCAAGGAACGGTCGTTTCCTTTGTACTCACCCGAGATTCTCTCTCGCGGCTTTCCTCCGGGCGCTTCCCTTCGGTGTTTCCGACTCTATCAGATCTTTTCTCGATCCGATTCCCTCGGTGCTTTCCAGGTTCCCGCTTCCGCGTTTCCCTTTCCGGCGCTTCCGACTTTATCAGAGATTCTGAGTCGGAATTCCCGCCCCGCTCCGGAGACTGTCTCCGGCGCACGGAGTGGCCGGGTTCCCGGGGGAGCGAGCCGTAAACGTACTGGAGCGGGGCGCCTCGATGCAAATCGAGGCGCCCCGCTCCAAGTCCGCGCGTACGAACGGGTCGTACGCCGGTCAGACCTCCACGACCACCGGCAGGATCATGGGCCTGCGGCGATACGTGTCGGAGACCCACTTGCCCAGCGTGCGGCGGATCAGTTGCTGCAGCTGGTGGGGCTCCACGACACCGTCCTGTGCCGAGCGCTCCAGTGCTTCGGTGATCTTCGGGAGGACGTCGACGAAGGCCGCGTCCTCGATACCGGAGCCGCGGGCCTGGACGTGCGGGCCGCCCGTGATCTTGCCGGTGGACGAGTCCATGACGACGAAGACCGAAATGATGCCCTCCTCGCCGAGGATCTTGCGGTCCTTCAGCGCCGGCTCACCGACGTCGCCTACCGAGAGGCCGTCGACGTACACATAGCCCGCCTGGACCTTGCCGGAGATCTTCGCCTTGCCCTCGACAAGGTCGACGGCGACGCCGTCCTCGGCGATCACGATGCGGTCGTGCGGGACGCCGGTGAGGGCGCCCAGCTCGGCGTTGGCGCGCAGGTGGCGCCACTCGCCGTGGACCGGCATCAGGTTGCGCGGCCTGCAGATGTTGTAGAAGTACAGGAGCTCGCCCGCCGACGCGTGGCCGGAGACGTGGACCTTGGCGTTGCCCTTGTGGACGACGTTGGCGCCCCAGCGGGTGAGGCCGTTGATGACGCGGTACACCGCGTTCTCGTTGCCCGGGATCAGGGACGACGCGAGGATCACCGTGTCGCCCTCGACGATGCGGATCTGGTGGTCCCGGTTGGCCATGCGGGAGAGCGCGGCCATCGGTTCGCCCTGCGAGCCCGTGCAGACGAGGACCACCTCGCCGTCGGGGAGGTCGTCGAGTGTCTTGACGTCGACGACCAGGCCCGGCGGGACCTTCAGGTAGCCGAGGTCTCTGGCGATGCCCATGTTGCGGACCATGGACCGGCCGACGAAGGCGACCCGGCGGCCGTACTCGTGGGCGGCGTCCAGAATCTGCTGGATGCGGTGGACGTGGCTGGCGAAGCTCGCCACGATGATGCGCCGGCGGGCGGACGCGAAGACCTGGCGCAGGACGTTGGAGATGTCGCGCTCGTGCGGGGTGAACCCCGGGACCTCGGCGTTCGTGGAGTCGCTGAGGAGGAGGTCGATGCCTTCCTCGCTCAGCCGTGCGAACGCGTGGAGGTCGGTGAGGCGGTTGTCCAGCGGGAGCTGGTCCATCTTGAAGTCGCCGGTGTGCACGACCATGCCGGCGGGGGTGCGGATGGCGACCGCCAGCGCGTCCGGGATGGAGTGGTTGACCGCGACGAACTCGCAGTCGAAGGGGCCGATGCGCTCGCGGTGGCCCTCGGCGACCTCGAGCGTGTAGGGGCGGATGCGGTGTTCCTGGAGCTTGGCCTCGATCAGGGCGAGGGTCAGCTTGGAGCCGATCAGCGGGATGTCCGGCTTCTCGCGGAGCAGGAACGGGACGCCGCCGATGTGGTCCTCGTGGCCATGGGTGAGGACGATGCCCTCGATGTCGTCGAGGCGGTCCCGGATGGACGAGAAGTCCGGCAGGATCAGGTCGATTCCGGGCTGCTCCTCCTCGGGGAAGAGCACTCCGCAGTCGACGATGAGCAGACGGCCGCCGTACTCGAAGACCGTCATGTTCCGGCCGATTTCACCGAGGCCGCCGAGCGGGGTGACCCGCAGGCCGCCTTCGGGGAGCGGCGGGGGCGAGCCGAGTTCAGGATGCGGATGACTCAAAAGACTCTCCTCACCACGCGCGCCACGTACCGGTAGGGGCACGTGGCGCGCGTGACGTTCGTGCAGAAGCAGTTGTCGTTGTGGGGTGCGAGCACCGGTGGCCCGCGTATTCAGTTGTGAAGTCCATGCGCGCCCGGTCGGGCGAAGTCCGATGTCAGAGCTGTACCCCGCCGGCGGCAAGATCGATCTTGAGCTGCTCGATCTCCTGCGGCGTGAGCTCGACCATGGGCGGCCGCAGCGGGCCGCCGGGCAGGCCCTGGAGGGCGAGTGCGGCCTTGGTCGTCATAACGCCCTGGGTGCGGAACATGCCGGTGTAGACCGGGAGCAGCTTCTGGTGGATCTCGGTGGCCTTCTGGACGTCCCCGCTGGTGTACGCCTCGACCAGCTGGCGCAGTTCGGGGGTGACCACGTGGCCGACGACGGAGACGAAGCCGACGGCGCCCACGGAGAGCAGCGGCAGGTTGAGCATGTCGTCGCCGGAGTACCAGGCGAGGCCGGAGCGGGCGATGGCCCAGCTGGCGCGGCCGAGGTCGCCCTTGGCGTCCTTGTTGGCGACGATCCGTGGGTGCTCGGCGAGGCGGACCAAGGTCTCCGTATTGATCGGTACGCCGCTGCGGCCGGGGATGTCGTACAGCATGACCGGCAGCTCGGTGGCGTCGGCGACGGCCGTGAAGTGCCGGTAGAGGCCCTCCTGCGGGGGCTTGTTGTAGTACGGCGTGACGACGAGGAGGCCGTGCGCGCCGGTCTGTTCGGCGGCGCGGGCCAGCTCGATGCTGTGGTGGGTGTCGTTCGTACCGACACCGGCGACGATGTGGGCGCGGTCGCCCACGGCCTCCAGGACCGCTCGTACGAGGTCCGATTTCTCCGCGTCGCCGGTGGTGGGGGACTCGCCGGTGGTGCCGTTGATGATCAGGCCGTCGTTGCCTGCGTCCACCAGGTGCGTGGCGAGCCGCTGCGCGCCGTCGAGGTCAAGTGCGCCGTCCGCCGTGAAGGGCGTGACCATGGCGGTGAGGACCCGCCCGAAGGGGGTCTGCGGAGTGGAGGTCGGAGCCATGGGTTACACGCTACTCGTTGCTCAAGGCCTGGTCTGCCCTCGGGGTGCGGGATAAGTCAGGACAAAGGTGGAGCCCGGCACTGCCTGCTCGGGGGTTCAAGCAGTGCCGGGTCCGTTTGATCAGGCTAGATGAACTTCTCTAAATGCCGCAATACGGACACTTCGCCCGGCTGGTCCGCACATCCGTGCCCGCCGGGGAACCACGGGGCAAACACCTGTGCGTTACGGCGCTACCCGGCCGTTGGCGTTGAAGGCGGCGTACGTGAGCGGCATGAGCCGGGCCCACTCGGCCTCCATCTTCTCGCCGACCATCTCGATCTCCCGCTGCGGGAAGGACGGCACCTTGGCGAGCTCGTGCTGGGTGCGCAGGCCGAGGAAGTGCATCAGCGAGCGGGCGTTGCAGGTGGCGTACATCGAGGAGAACAGGCCGACCGGGAGGACCGCGCGGGCGACCTCGCGGGCGACGCCGGCCGCGAGCATCTCCTGGTAGGCCTCGTAGGACTCGCGGTACGAGTCCTCCATGACGCGGCCGACCAGCTCCTGCTGGGCCTGCGTGCCCTCGACGAAGCGGTACTTGCCGGGGCGGCCCTCCTGGACCAGCTTGCGGGACTCGTCGGGGACGTAGAAGACCGGCTGGAGCTCGCGGTAGCGGCCGGACTCCTCGTTGTACGACCAGCCCACGCGGTGCCGCATGAACTCGCGGAAGACGAAGATCGGGGCGCTGATGAAGAAGGTCATCGAGTTGTGCTCGAAGGGGCTGCCGTGCCGGTCCCGCATCAGGTAGTTGATGAGGCCCTTGGAGCGCTCGGGGTCCTTGTTCAGCTCGTCCAGGGACTGCTCGCCGATGGTCGAGACGCGGGCGGCGAAGAGCACGTCGGCGTCCGAGGCGGTGTGCTTGACCAGCTCGACGGTGACGTCGCCGCGGAAGCTCGGCTTGAGGTCCGGGGCGTCCTTGGCTGCGTCTGCGGGGGTGTCGGTCACGGCTTGGAGAGTCCCTTCCATCCACTTCTCTCGGGCGGCGCCCACTCTACGGCCCGGCTCTGACATCGGGGCGTTCGGTGCCGGGCCGCGACATCTTCGGCGAACCTCGGCGAAAGTTCTGTCAATCCGGCTTAACCGGGCACCTTTTGCGACACCCGCTCGTCTGTGTTGGTGACAGCGATTCGTTCGAGTCCAGAGAGGAGCAGGACCCCCGATGTTCCGTCGGCGTGAGCCCGTACCCTTCGCCTTCCTCGCCGAAGCAGAGCGGTTCCGCAGCAATGTCACTCCCCCGCCCCGCGAGCGAGCGACCGTCGGGCAGATAGCCGGGCGGTGGCTCATGGGACTGACCATCGTGTCCGCGCTCGTGGGCTCCCTGGTGATCGGGTGGCCGGCGCTGGAGGTGGACCACTCGTCCACGCCGACGCAGCAGTCCCAGGCGTCCGACGGGCGCTGAGCGGGGCCTGACTCGTACGGACCCCCAAGGGTGGTGGGCGGGCACACGGGTCGATAACCTCACCGGGCACAGCCCATGCATGGATGAGTGAGGACCCAGCCGTGCCCCTGCCCTTCCTGACGGCCGACCGCGCCTTCGACACCGAGGACGATGTCGCGCTGCCGTTCGACGACCGCGACCGCTGGCGGCGGCCCTACCGCCCCGGTCCCTGGCGGGTGGGCGTGGCCGCGATCTGGCTGCTGCTCGCCTCGTACGTGCTGTTCGCGGCCGTGCTCATCGCGCTGACCGGCACGCTGACCGCCGCCGGGGTCGTGTTCGGCATCGCGCTGGCGATCATCGCCGTCGCCCTGCGTTTGCTGCGCATGGGCGTGTGGGTGAGCGCGCACGGGCTGCGTCAGGTGCGCTTCCTGCACACCCGGACGCTGCCGTGGGAGTGGGTCGGTGCCGTGCGGACGGTGCAGCAGCCGGTGCGCTGGCTTGGGCTGCCGCGCACCGTGCAGGGGCAGGCCCTGATCCTCGTACGCAACGACCGTCCCGCGGACGACGTGCCCACTCTGATGACCACGCACAACTTCGACTTCCTGGCCCGGCCGACGGCGTTCGACCGGGCGGCGGACTCGGTGGAGGCGTGGGCCGAGGAGTACCGGCAGGACTGAGGCGCCTCCCGCCGAGGCCGGTCGTCCCGGTTCGGGTCAGGCCTCGACGGGCCTGCCGTCGTGGATGGCGATCGCGCGCTGCATCGCCTTGCGGGCGCGTGGGGTGTCGCGGGCGTCGTGGTAGGCGATGGCCAGGCGGAACCAGGTGCGCCAGTCGTCCGGCGCCGCCTCCGTCTCGGCCTTGCGCCGGGCGAAGACCTCGTCGGCCGAGTCACGGTCGATACGGCCGCTGGGCAGCCGCTTGAGCTCGTCGACGGGCAGACCGCCCTCGGCGTCGAGTTCGGCGGCGAGGGCGTTGGCCCGGCGGACGAACCGGGTGTTCTTCCACAGGAACCACAGGCCGATCAGCGGCAGGATCAGCACCGCGACACCGAAGGTCACGGCGAGGAGCGAGCCGGTCTTGATGAGCAGCACGCCACGGCTGCCGACCAGGACGAAGTAGAAGACCAGGACGGCGGCCGTGACGAGGTAGGAGAGCTTCGCGCGCATGAGGGTCCGGCTCAGCCCAGGTCCAGGAAGTGTTCCAGGCCGAAGGTGAGGCCCGGAGTGCTCACCACGCGGCGGGCGCCCAGCAGGATGCCCGGCATGAAGCTGCTGTGGTGCAGCGAGTCGTGCCGGACGGTGAGGGTCTCGCCCTCACCGCCCAGCAGGACCTCCTGGTGTGCGAGCAGACCGCGCAGCCGCACCGCGTGGACCGGGACGCCGTCGACGTCCGCGCCACGCGCGCCCTCCAGGGCCGTGACCGTGGCGTCCGGCGCCGGGGCCGTACCCGCCTCGCGGCGGGCCTGCGCGATGAGCTGGGCGGTGCGGGTCGCCGTGCCGCTCGGCGCGTCGACCTTGTTGGGGTGGTGCAGCTCGACCACCTCGACGGACTCGAAGTACGGCGCGGCGATCTGCGCGAACTTCATGGTGAGTACGGCCCCGATGGAGAAGTTGGGTGCGATCAGCACGCCCGTCCCCGGGGACTGCTCCAGCCAGCCGCGCAGCTGTGCGAGGCGCTCGTCGGTCCAGCCCGTCGTGCCGACGACGGCGTGGATTCCGTGCCGTACGCAGAAGTCGAGGTTGCCCATCACCGAGGCGGGGGTGGTGAGTTCGACGGCGACCTGGGCGCCAGTCTCGGCCAGCGTCTCCAGCTTGTCGCCCCGGGAGAGGGCGGCGACCAGCTCCATGTCCTCGGCGGCCTCGACGGCTCGTACCGCCTCCGAACCGATCCGGCCCTTGGCACCGAGGACCGCTACGCGCAGCTTGCTCATGTTGTTGCTTCCTTACCGGATACGGGTGTCAGGCGACGGCGTCGTGCAGTCGCGACGCCTGCTTGTCCTTCAGCGGGCCGATGACCGACAGGGAGGGCCGCTGTCCCAGGATGTCGCGCGCGACCGCGCGGACGTCGTCCGGGGTCACGGCAGCTATCCGGGCCAGCATGTCGTCGACGGACATCTGCTCGCCCCAGCACAGCTCGCTCTTGCCGATACGGTTCATCAGCGCGCCGGTGTCCTCCAGGCCGAGGACCGTGGAGCCGCGGAGCTGGCCGATGGCGCGGTCGATCTCGTCGTCGGACAGGCCGTGCTCGGCGATGTGGTCGAGTTCGTCGCGGCAGATCTTCAGCACGTCGTGCACCTGGCTCGGTCGGCAGCCGGCGTAGACGCCGAACAGGCCGCAGTCGGCGAAGCCGGAGGTGTACGAGTAGACGCTGTAGGCCAGGCCGCGCTTCTCCCGTACCTCCTGGAAGAGCCGTGACGACATGCCGCCGCCGAGGGCGGTGTTCAGCACGCCGAGGGCCCAGCGGCGGTCGTCCGTGCGGGCCAGGCCCGGCATGCCGAGCACCACATGGGCCTGCTCGGTCTTGCGGCCGAGCAGCTCGACCTTGCCGGCGGTGCGGATGGCGCGGCGGCCGTCGCGCGGGGCGATGGGCTGGGCGGCGGCGTCCTTGAGCGTGCCGGACTTCTCGAAGGCGGCGCGGACCAGTCGTACGACCTTGTTGTGATCGATGTTGCCGGCGCAGGCGACCACGAGGTGGGTCGGGTCGTAGTGCTTGCGGTAGAAGCGGCGGATGCGGTCGGCGGTGAGGGCGTTGACCGTGTCGACCGTGCCGAGGACCGGGCGGCCGAGCGGGTTGTCGCCGAACATCGTGTGCGCGAACAGGTCGTGCACACAGTCGCTCGGGTCGTCCTCCGTCATCGCGATCTCTTCGAGGATCGCGCCGCGCTCGACGTTGACGTCCTCTTCGAGGATGAGCGAGCCGGTCAGCATGTCGCAGACGACGTCGATGGCGAGCGGGAGGTCGGCGTCGAGCACGCGTGCGTAGTAGCACGTGTACTCCTTCGCCGTGAACGCGTTCATCTCGCCGCCGACCGCGTCGAGGGCGGCGGAGATGTCCAGGGCGCTCCTGGTCTGCGTGCCCTTGAAGAGCAGGTGCTCCAGGTAGTGCGTGGCGCCGTTCAGGGACGGCGTCTCGTCGCGGGAGCCGACGTGCGCCCAGATGCCGAAGGTCGCGGAGCGCACGGAGGGCAGGGTCTCGGTGACGATGCGGAGACCGCCGGGGAGGGTGGTCTTGCGGACGGTGCCGATGCCGGCCGTGCCCTTGATGAGGGTTTGGGTACGGGCGACGGCCCGCGCCTCCGAAGAGGAGCGGGCCGTCACCTTGGAGCTACGGGACGTCACTGGTCGGTGTCGTCCTTCGCCTCGTCGGCGGAGCCTTCCTCGCCCTCGATCACGGGGATCAGGGAGAGCTTGCCGCGGGAGTCGATCTCGGCGATCTCGACCTGGACCTTGTGGCCCACGCCGAGCACGTCCTCGACGTTCTCCACGCGCTTGCCGCCGGCCAGCTTGCGGATCTGCGAGATGTGCAGCAGGCCGTCCTTGCCGGGCAGCAGGGAGACGAAGGCGCCGAAGGTGGTCGTCTTCACGACCGTGCCCAGGTAGCGCTCGCCGACCTCGGGCATCGTCGGGTTGGCGATGCCGTTGATCGTGGAGCGGGCGGCCTCGGCGGACGGGCCGTCGGCGGCACCGATGTAGATCGTGCCGTCGTCCTCGATGGTGATCTCGGCGCCCGTGTCCTCCTGGATCTGGTTGATCATCTTGCCCTTGGGGCCGATGACCTCACCGATCTTGTCGACCGGGATCTTCACGGTGATGATCCGCGGCGCGTTCGGGGACATCTCGTCGGGCCGGTCGATGGCCTCCATCATCACGTCGAGGATGTGGAGACGGGCGTCGCGGGCCTGCTTCAGGGCGGCGGCGAGCACGGAGGCCGGGATGCCGTCCAGCTTGGTGTCGAGCTGGAGGGCGGTCACGAACTCCTTGGTGCCGGCGACCTTGAAGTCCATGTCACCGAAGGCGTCCTCCGCACCGAGGATGTCGGTGAGGGTGACGTAGTGCGTCTCGCCGTCGATCTCCTGGGAGATCAGGCCCATGGCGATACCGGCGACGGGGGCCTTCAGCGGCACACCGGCGTTCAGCAGCGACATGGTGGAGGCGCAGACCGAGCCCATGGACGTCGAGCCGTTGGAGCCGAGGGCCTCGGACACCTGACGGATCGCGTACGGGAACTCCTCGCGCGTCGGCAGCACCGGCATGAGGGCGCGCTCGGCGAGGGCGCCGTGTCCGATCTCGCGGCGCTTCGGGGAGCCGACGCGGCCGGTCTCGCCGGTGGAGTACGGCGGGAAGTTGTAGTTGTGCATGTAGCGCTTGCGGGTCACCGGCGACAGGGTGTCCAGCTGCTGCTCCATGCGGAGCATGTTCAGCGTGGTGACGCCCAGGATCTGGGTCTCGCCACGCTCGAACAGCGCGGAGCCGTGCACCCGCGGGATGGCCTCGACCTCGGCGGCCAGCGTGCGGATGTCGGTGACACCGCGGCCGTCGATGCGCTTCTTCTCCTTGATCACGCGCTCGCGGACCAGCTGCTTGGTGAGCGAGCGGTACGCGGCGGAGATCTCCTTCTCGCGGCCCTCGAACTCCGGCAGGAGCTTCTCGGCGGCGAGGCCCTTCACGCGGTCCAGCTCGGACTCGCGCTCCTGCTTGCCGGCGATGGTCAGCGCGGAGGCGAGCTCCGGCTTGACGGCGGCGGTGAGCGCCTCCAGGACGTCGTCCTGGTAGTCCAGGAAGATCGGGAACTCGCCGACCGGCTTGGCGGCCTTGGCGGCGAGGTCCGACTGGGCCTTGCACAGGACCTTGATGAAGGGCTTCGCGGCGTCCAGACCGGCGGCGACGACCTCCTCGGTCGGCGCCTCGCCACCGCCCTCGACCAGCTTGATGGTCTTCTCGGTGGCCTCGGCCTCGACCATCATGATCGCGATGTCGCCGTCCTCCAGGACGCGGCCCGCGACGACCATGTCGAAGACGGCGTCCTCGAGCTCGGTGTGCGTCGGGAAGGCCACCCACTGGCCGCGGATCAGCGCGACGCGGACGCCGCCGATCGGGCCGGAGAAGGGCAGACCGGCCAGCTGCGTGGACGCGGACGCGGCGTTGATCGCCACGACGTCGTACAGGTGGTCGGGGTTGAGCGCCATGATCGTGGCGACGACCTGGATCTCGTTGCGCAGGCCCTTCTTGAAGGACGGGCGCAGCGGGCGGTCGATGAGGCGGCAGGTGAGGATCGCGTCCTCGGAGGGCCGTCCCTCACGGCGGAAGAAGCTGCCGGGGATCTTGCCGGCGGCGTACATCCGCTCCTCGACGTCGACCGTCAGCGGGAAGAAGTCGAGCTGGTCCTTGGGGTTCTTGGAGGCGGTGGTGGCCGACAGCACCATGGTGTCGTCGTCCAGGTACGCCACGGCGGAGCCGGCGGCCTGCTTGGCCAGGCGGCCCGTCTCGAAGCGGATCGTGCGGGTGCCGAAGGCGCCGTTGTCGATGACGGCCTCGGCGTAGTGGGTCTCGTTCTCCACTAGCGTTTTCTCCTCGTCTTCGTCCCTCCTCACCCGTGGTGGCGGGGGGACGGTGGCGGAGAAGCGCTCCGTCTGGTGCGGGCCGGTCTTCGATCGAAGCACCCGGGGCTCGCTTTCCCCCGGGGGCCACTACCGAGGACCGGCGGCGGCGAGGTGCGCTCCTCCTCGTTCGTCTCGTGATGCCGCCATACCCCGGTGGGTAGGCCGGATCACGCTGTGTCGTGTGTCTTGCGTTGTGCTACCACACTACAAAGGGGCAGTGACACTCCGCACGTACAGCAAAGGGAGCGGCCCCCTCGAAGTGGGAACCGCTCCCTTCACGGCGTCTTACTTGGCGCCCGCCGCACCACGGCGGATGCCGAGGCGGTCGACCAGCGTACGGAAGCGCTGGATGTCCTTCTTGGCGAGGTACTGCAGCAGCCGGCGGCGCTGACCGACCAGGATCAGCAGGCCACGGCGGGAGTGGTGGTCGTGCTTGTGGGTCTTGAGGTGCTCCGTCAGGTCGGAGATCCGACGGGACAGCAGAGCGACCTGGACCTCGGGGGAGCCGGTGTCACCCTCCTTGGTACCGAACTCGGAGATGATCTGCTTCTTCACTGCGGCGTCGAGCGACACGCGTACTCCTCATAGTCTGTGATTGCCGCCGAGTGCCCCCGGTCTACGTCTCGGGGGAGCTTCCATGACTCGGAAGGCGGGGATCCGCTGGGCGCGGCCTCCAGAGCGGGGCTCCGGGGGTGCGTACACATACGGCCGTCACTCAGGGTACCAGCAGGTGAGCACCGCTCGGTCCGCGGTCCGGGAACCGCGCTGGTGACGGCGGCTCGGCCACTAGGGTGAGCGGTTGGATCGTCATCGGTACGTGTACGTCATCGGTACGTGTACCACGTGTACGTCGGGAAGGGGTCGCTGCGGACATGGCGGAGACGGAAGCGGAGATCAAGGCACGCAAGGAGCGGGAGCGGGACGAGCTGTACGCGCTCGACATCTCGGACGTCGAGTGGCACAGCGCGCCGGGGACCGAGGAGCACGAGGAGCGGGTCGAGATCGCATACCTGCCCGGCGGCGCCGTGGCCATGCGGTCGTCGCTCGACCCCGACACCGTGCTGCGGTACACGGAGGCGGAGTGGCGGGCGTTTGTGCTGGGGGCTCGGGACGGGGAGTTCGATCTGGAGCCCAGCGAGCACAATGGGGGGCTTGCGGCGCAGTAGTCGTTCGCGGCGGCCGGTGGACGTCGGCCGCCGCACGGCAGTGGTCACGGGTTCTTCTGCGCACTGCTCCCTATACCGAGGACCAGGTAGATCCACGCCTTCCCGGAGGGAGGGCCCTGGGTCCGCTTGACGCCGAAGAAGAGGCGTCCGTTCTGGACGACGATGTCGTTGGACTCCGTCGTCGTCATCAGGTTGGCCTCGTGCGGCAGATCGAAGTAGAAGTACGGTGTCTCCCTGCCGGTCCTCGGGTCCAGGCTCACGAGTGCGTTGGGCGCGATGTGGTCGTCGCTCACCCGCACGGCGAGCAGCCGGTCGCCGCTCATCCGTACCGGGTAGAGCAGCGAGCCCGGGCCGGAGTCGAACTTCTGCGTGGTCCTTCCGGTCGCCAGGTCGAAGCCGATGACCCAGTTGGAGTTGGCCGCCTCGCCCGACTCCTTGCTGCGCAGGAAGACCTGGTCGGCCCCGACGGCGATGGTCGGGCAGTCGTCGACGACGAGATAGTCGTCGAACGCGCACTCCCCCACATAGGTACCGCTCTGAAGGCGGACAGTGGCGCGGCCGCGCCCCTTGTCGTCGAGGGAGAGCAGCTCGGATATCCCGATCTCG
This sequence comes from Streptomyces spinoverrucosus, assembly GCF_015712165.1. Lineage (NCBI taxonomy): Bacteria > Bacillati > Actinomycetota > Actinomycetes > Kitasatosporales > Streptomycetaceae > Streptomyces > Streptomyces spinoverrucosus. The sequence goes on from NZ_JADPZX010000001.1 coordinate 2,155,949, forward strand.
CCGGCCTGCACGGCGAGGACGGCGGGGTCTGCGGACGGGATGCTCAGACCCCGGATGCCCTTGGCGGCGGTGTACGTCCACAGGACCTCGCCCGTCCGGGGATCGACTCCGCGGGCCTTGTAGGTGGTGCGGCCGTCCGGGAGCTCGTCGTCGCCCCAGCACTGCTGACGGACGATCAGTGCCCCGCCGCCGGCGGCGCCCATGTCCTGGCAGGCACCGGGGGACGTCGTACGCCACCGTCGCTCACCGGTGTCCATCGAGTACGCGTCGGTGCCGCCGCCCCAGGTCACGACGACCGTGCCGTGGGTGAGGGTCACGCTCGGGGTGTCCTGGTACTCGCCGCTGTCCGGGGGCCCTGGATAGTCGCCGGAGGCGGAGACGGACAAGTCGCCGTCCCAGATCTTGCGGCCGTCGTCGAGGTCGAAGAACACCACGTGGTTGCAGAGGGCGTCCTCGTCTTCGCTGTCCCGGAAGAGGACGGCGGTGCGGTTGTCGCCGGTGACATGGCGGGTGTAGCCGCAGATCGGGCCGTCGAGGGGAAGCTTCCACTTCTCGTCGCCGAGTGCGGCGTCGGTGCCGAGGGGCAGGCCGATCAGGGTCTTGTTGATCCCCTTGGCGAGGATCTTGTCCGTGGCCCACATGCCCGGCATCTCGTACATCTCGCCGGGGGTCAGGTCGTCCGCGGAGAAACGGAATGCCATCTTCCCGACCGTGCTCGCGGACTGCTTCTCGACCGTCTCACGGACGTCGAGACGGCCCTGACCAGCGGTGGCCCGCGTCTTGGTTTCGGCGCCACCGCTGTCGCCGCCCCACAGGAGCCAGCCGCCGGTGCAGAGTGCCGCGACGAGCACGATGACGAGCGGCCGGATCAGCATGTTCCGGCGGCGCTTGAGGCGGGCCTCCTCCGCGGACCTCGCGGACTGCGTGTATATGGACGGGGGCGGGCCGAAGCTCACGCTCCAAGTTCCTTTCCGTGCGGTGCGTTCAGCTCGTCGTTGGCTCGCTGCACCGCGTTCAACTCGTCATCGCCCGGGCGGCCGCGTACACGTCGAAGACAGCCAGCGCCAACGGCACCAGCGTCAGCAGGACGAAGCCCTCGGCGATCTCCATGAAGCGCCCCCAGAAGGGGGTGACGCCGCCCCGCGAGGCGACCAGACCGATCGCGGTGACGACGGCGGACACCGCCGCGATCGCCGCGACGAGCCAGATCGTACGGATGTCCAGGTCGGCGCGGTCACCCGTCAGGGCGTCCCGGAGCACCGAGACGGGCGGATCAAGCGCCAGACCGAGTCCGAGGAGCACGAGGGAGCCGAGGCCCGCTGCCAGGAGAGGGGCGACCTGGGCGGTGTACCGGAAGAGCTGGGCGCGCATGAGCAGCGCGATGCCCACGGCGAGAGCGAGGAGCTGGGCCCAGACACCGTCGGAGAAGCCGAGGACCGCGGCGGAGCCGACCGCGATCAGCGCGCAGCCGCCGACCAGACCGACCAGGAGTTCATGACCGCGTCGGGCCTGGGCGGTGATCCGCTCGACGTCCACCGGCTCCTGGGGGGTCGGATCGGTGCCGTACGCGCTGCGCGGCATGGAGGCCTGGGCGTCGAAGCCGATCGGGATGCGGGCGAAGCGCATGGACAGCCCGGGCAGGAAGGCCAGGGCGCCCACCGCGACGGGGGCGCTCAGAGCGGCGATCTCCGACGGCGTCCAGTGCGCGAGGATGCCCGCGAACACGGCGGCCAGGCCCACGCCGGACGCGACGACACAGGCGACGAACGGACTGTCCCCGCCGGGCGAGCACAGGGTGAGCAACACCGCGGCGAGCAGCACCGCCGCGCAGGCCAGGAGGAACTGGAGCTTGCCGATGCCCTGGCCGTCGGCGAGCGGAAGGAGACCGGAGCCGGCCACTGCGACGTTCGGCAGTGCGCCCAGTCCCAGGGCGATGGCGGAGGACCGGTCGTCGTAGACACGGGCCCGCACGCAGGCGAGTGCGACCAGCAGGACGCCGGCGACGGCGGCGAGGACACCGGGCAGGCCGTGCATGTCGTGGCGCGGGTCGCCCATCCAGGCCACGAAGGCGAGCAGAGCGGGAAGGACGCCACCGCCGACGAGTCCCGCGACGCGGGTCAGGTCGCCGCCCCACAGGGCGTGCTCGCGGGTCACGGCCGAGGCGACGGCGTCCGACACGTCGTCGTGGACGGCCGGAGGCAGCGACTCGGAGAAGGGGCGCAGCGTGAGGAGTTCGCCGTCGAGGATGTGCTGGGCGGCGAACGAGCGCGAGCCGTCCAGGACTCTGCCGTCCCGGCGTACGAGGTGGTAGCCGACCGGGGCGCCCTCGGCGGGGCTCTGCCGGGCGAGCCTGAGGATCTCCGGATAGATGTCGACGACCGGGATGTCGTCGGGCAGGGCCACGTCGATCCTGCTGTCGGGCGCGACGATCGTGACCCGGCAGAAGCCGAGCCCGCTTCCGGAAGCGCCCCCCGTTCCGGGCCCTCCCGCGGTGGTTGCCCCGGAGGCCGTGATGCTCACCTGCTGCTCCCCCCTGAGTGATGGTTCCGCGTCGGCGGTGTGAAAAAGCTGCGGTGGTTCGCGTGCTGCCGAACCCGGGGGTCCGGCCGGGCGGCCGAACTGGCGCCGATGGGCGCCGAAGCGCACGGAATGTCCCACTTCCCGGGACCCGCGCCGCATGTGCTCACGCGAACATCCGGCACCTTACCGCCCCCTGGTCACACCAGAAGTCAGTAGGATCACGCGGCGGCCTGCGTCCGCCTGACACGGGGTGGCGGACGGTACTTACCGGGGCCGGCAAGGGAATTGGTGAGCAGTGAGCCACATCGTCGTGAAGCGCCCTCCTCGGTCGCTGCCGTCCGAGGTGCCCACGGGCGAGATCGCCGTGCAGCCTCCGCCCGAGTTGCCGCGGGGGCATCAGGAGAGCGTGCTGATGCAACTCCTGCCGACGCTCGGCATGGGCGGCTCGGTGGTCTTCTTCTTCACGAGCGGGCAGCCGTTCATGAGGATCATGGGCATGATCATGATCGCGTCGACCATCGCGATGTCCATCGCGATGGTGGTCCGCTTCCGGCGCGGCACGCAGGGGCAGTTGGCGGACCTGCGTCGCGACTACCTGAGCTACCTGGCGCAGACCCGCCGCACCACGCTCGCCACCGCGAGGGCGCAACGGGACGCGCAGTACTACCTCCACCCCTCCCCCGACCAGCTGTGGGCGCTGGTCGCCGAGGGCAGCCGCGTGTGGGAACGACGGCCGGGCGACGAGGATTTCGCCCAGGTCCGCATCGGTCTCGGCCCCCAGGCACTCGCCACCGCGCTCGTCGCTCCCGAGACCGGGCCCGTCGAGCAGCTGGAGCCGCTGACAGCGGGTGCCCTGCGGCGCTTCCTCGCCGTCCACAGCACCCTCGACGACCTTCCGATGGCCGTCTCCCTGCGGGCCTTCTACCACGTGACGATCAGCGGCGAGCCGCAGTCGGTACGCTCCTGCGCGCGTGCCCTGGCCGGTTCGCTGGCCGCGCTGCACTCCCCCGAGGACCTGGTCCTCGTCGTCGCCGCGGGCCGGGAGGAGCTGGAGCAGTGGGAGTGGACCAAGTGGCTGCCGCACGTCCAGGCGCCGAACACCGTTGACGGCGCGGGCAGCCGACGGCTCATCGGCGGTGACACACGCGAGTTGGAGAACCTGATCGCCTCCCGGCTCAGCGGCCGTCCCCGCTTCCACCCGAATGCCGCACCCCTGCCGGACGAGCCCCACATCGTCGTCCTCCTCGACGGCGTCTCACTCCCCTCGGACTCGCTCCTCGCCAACCCCGAGGGCCTCCAGGGCGTGACGGTCCTGGAGGTCGTCCCCGGCGAGCCGGCCGGAACGGACGGTGAACTCTCCATCGTCGTACGGCCCGACGCACTGCGCCTGGAGTCGGCGCACGGCGTCGTCTACGAGGGGACGCCCGACGTCCTGTCGTACGAGTCCGCGGAAGTCCTCGCGCGGCAGCTGGCGCCGCTGCGGATGGCGTCCGGCGGGGACGACGACGAACCGCTGCTGGCCAACCTGGAGTTCACCGACCTGCTGAACCTCGGTGACGCGGCGTCCGTGGACACCCGGCGTACCTGGCGGCCGCGTTCGCTGGCCGAGCGGCTGCGGGTGCCGATCGGCGTCGGCGAGGACGGCCGCCCCGTGATGCTCGACCTCAAGGAGGCGGCCCAGGAGGGTATGGGCCCGCACGGCCTGTGCGTGGGCGCGACCGGTTCCGGCAAGTCCGAGCTGCTGCGCACGCTGGTGCTGGGTCTGGCGGTCACCCACTCCTCGGAGACCCTGAACTTCGTCCTCGCCGACTTCAAGGGCGGTGCGACCTTCGCCGGTATGGCGCAGATGCCGCACGTCGCGGCCGTGATCACGAACCTGGCGGACGACCTGACCCTGGTCGACCGCATGGGCGACTCCATCCGCGGCGAGCTCAACCGCCGCCAGGAGATGCTGCGGGACGCGGGCAACTACGCCAACATCCACGACTACGAGAAGGCCCGGGCGGCGGGCGCGCCCCTGCAGCCCATCCCCTCCCTGGTCCTGGTGATCGACGAGTTCAGCGAACTGCTGACGGCGAAGCCGGACTTCATCGAGATGTTCGTGCAGATCGGCCGCATCGGCCGCTCGCTCGGCGTGCATCTGCTGCTGGCCTCGCAGCGCCTGGAGGAGGGCCGGCTGCGCGGCCTGGAGACGTATCTGTCGTACCGCATCGGTCTGCGCACGTTCTCGGCGGCGGAGTCACGCGCGGCGCTGGGTGTGCCGGACGCGTACGAACTGCCGAACGTCCCCGGCTCGGGCTTTTTGAAGTTCGGCACGGACGAGATGGTGCGGTTCAAGGCGGCGTACGTCTCCGGGGTCTACCGGTCGGGCGGGCAGCGGGCGGCGCTGCCCGGCGGTCCGCTGCCGGTGGACCGGCGGCCGGTGCTGTTCACGGCGGCCGAGGTGCCGGTGCGGTACGTGCAGGTGCCCCAGCAGAGGACCGGGTCCCCTGGGGACCAGCCGGAGGTCGACGAAGCGCTCGCGGACACCGTCCTCGACGTGATCGTGCGCCGGCTGGAGGCGCAGGGTCCGGCGGCCCACCAGGTGTGGCTGCCGCCGCTGGACAGCCCGCCGTCGCTGGACGCGCTGCTGCCCGGGCTCACGGCGGTGCCGGACCGGGGTCTCACCCAGCCGGGCTACGAGGGCGCGGGCCGCCTGGTCGTACCGGTCGGCCTGGTGGACAAACCGTACGAGCAGCGCCGGGATCCTCTCTGGGTGGACTTCTCCGGCGCGGCCGGCCATATGCAGATCCTCGGCGGCCCGCAGTCCGGCAAGTCGACTCTGCTGCGCTCGCTGATCTGCTCGTTCGCCCTCACGCACACGCCGTACGAGGTCCAGTTCTACGGCCTCGACTTCGGCGGTGGTGGTATGGCGGCGGTGGCCGGACTGCCGCACGTGGGCGGGGTGGCATCGCGCCTGGACCCGGAGCGGGTGCGGCGCACGGTGGCCGAGGTGTACGGCGTCATGACCCGCCGCGAGGAGTACTTCCGCACGGCCGGACTCTCGTCGATGGCGGACTTCCGGACCCGCCGCGCCCGGGGCGAGATCTCGGTCACGGACCAGCCGTGGGGCGATGTCTTCCTGGTCATCGACGGCTGGGGCAACTTCAAGTCGGACTACGAGACGCTGGAGCCGATCGTCCTGGAGATGGCGGCGCGTGGCCTCGGCTACGGCATCCACGTCGTCCTGACGGCGTCGCGGTCGATGGAGGTCCGGGCGAACCTCAAGGACCACCTGATGAACCGGCTGGAACTGCGGCTCGGCGACACGATGGACTCCGAGCTGGACCGCAAGGTCGCCGCCAATGTGCCGGTGGGCGTGCCGGGCCGCGGTCAGGCGCCGCAGAAGCTGCACTTCATGGCGGCGGTGCCGCGCATCGACGGGCTCACCTCGGACACGGACCTCGCCGACGCCACGCACGCGCTGGCCGCCGAGGTCTCACGGCACTGGCAGGCGCCGCCCGCTCCCGAAGTACGCCTGCTGCCGAGGGAGTTCCCGGCCGGCGAGCTGCCTCCGGGCAACCGTTTCCCGGGGCGCGGCGTCGCCTTCGCCCTCGACGAGGACAACCTCGAGCCTGTCTTCGTCGACTTCGAGCAGGACCCGTTCTTCCTCGTCTTCGGCGAGAGCGAGTCGGGCAAGTCGAACCTGCTGCGGCTGCTGATCAAACAGCTGACGGAACGCTACTCGGGCGATGAGTGCAAGCTGTTCGTGGTGGACAACCGGCGCTCGCTGCTGGGCGTTACCCCGGACTCGCATCTCGCCGAGTACATTCCCATGTCCAACGCCATGGACCACCACATGGCGGCGCTGGCAGACCTGATGAAGCGCCGGACGCCGACGGCCGAGGTGACCGCGCAGCAGTTGCGGGACCGGAGTTGGTGGAGGGGGCCGACGGTGTACGTCGTGGTCGACGACTACGACCTTGTGGCGACCTCCAGCGGCAACCCGCTGGCCGGCCTCACCGAACTGCTCCCCTTCGCCCGGGACGTGGGCGTGCGCTTCATCATCGCGCGCTCCACGGCCGGCGCGAGCCGTGCGTCGTACGAGGCGTTCATGCAGCGGATCAAGGAGTTGGGGGCGCAGGGTGTGGTGCTCGCCGGTGACCCGTCGGAGGGCGACGTGCTCGGCGGGGTCCGGCCGCGGCCGATGCCTGCGGGGCGGGGGGTCTTCGTGTCGCGGAGGCGGGGGAAGCCGTTGGTTCAGGTCGGGCTGGTGCCGGAGGGGGCGTACTGAGGTGTCGTACGTGCGTGCCGAATTGTCGAACCGGGCTGCCGGGGTGTCGTACTCGGCGTTGGGAGGGACGTACTGATGGTCGGAGTGGGGATCTTCATGATCCTGCTGGCTCTGGTGCTGGTGGGCCTCGGTTCAGCCGACCAGCGAGCCCTGTGGTGGCGGTTCCAGGCACGGCGATTCCGGAATCCTGCGGCGAACGAGCCGTCGGACTCGGAGTACCGGTCGAAGCGGATCCTGGCGTTCGTCTGTGCGGCGGTCATGGTGGGCATGGCTGTGTGGACGTTCTCGTTGGCTGCTCAGATGTGAGGTGGCGGCGGGTGGAGCGGAGATCGGCGCCGTGACACCGCCGTGTCAAACCCTGGAGCGGTGAAGTGTGGATACAAGGGTGAGATGCGTGAACCCAGTTGCATCGAGCCCGCGGATCCGGCCTGTTGGTGACTTGGCGGAACGGTCCCGTCCGGGAGGGCGGGGCTTCACGGGGACACGGGGAAGGAGTCCGCGCAATGGCGTGGGACGAGTGGGAGCGGCTGAAGTCGCAGGCAGCGGAGCGTCAGTCGACACAGATGCAGCTGAATCAGCTGGATCCCGGTAACGGCGGGGACTACTCGCAGGATCCGAGTCAGTTCGGCGACCTGGCGGTCAGCCAGGGCGACCTGGCCAAGATCGGCAAGAACGCGTTCGATCTGTACAACGACCTGTGGAACAAGGCGCGCAGGGCTGTGCCCACCAGTGAGACGGCCGCGGGGACCCTGTCCAAGGACGGCTTCGCACTGGGAGGCGCTCTCAAGCATGTGGCGACGCGGTGGGAAGAGCAGCTGTCCTCGCTCATGGATGCATGCGCGCACATCTCCAACCACATGACCGTCACCAAGAAACTCCACTCGGAGGACGACCAATACATCCGGCGCCAGATGAGCAGCATCGACCTGCTGGACGCGGGCTTCGACGAGAGGGTCGGTGAACCGGGCAAGAGCAACTCCGTGTACGGCGATTCCGGCGAGAAGAAGGATGAGAACTGATGGATCTCGACGCTCTCCGTTTCGCCAACTTCAGTCAGCTCGACACGGCCATCGACGACTGGTCGACCATGGTCAAAGACCTCGAGACGGTGAAGGACGAGGCAGAGAAGGGTCTCCGGGGCGCGGCCGACAAGGCCAACTGGGCGGGCTACAACGCCACCGTGACGAAAGAGTTCATCGGCAAGACGGCCGGCGAATTCGCTGACGCCCATACGCAAGCCAAGTCGATTTGGAACATTCTCAGGGACACGCGGGACGAGCTCAAGAAGTACCAGACCAGGCTGAACGATGCGATCGACCGGGGCTTGAAGAAGAATCTGACGGTAGTTTCCACCGGTGATGGCGGATTCACTGTCACAATGAACATCCACCCCGATCGCGCCGCGAAGGGCACGACGGTTCCCGAGCACAATGAGAGTGATGTCACCGCGCTTCGCGATGAAGTACAGGAGATCCTCAACGGGGCGACGGAAAGCGACAACTCAGCCAGCACTGTACTCAAGGCCATTGCCGACCAGAGCACGGTCGGCTTCTCCGACGCCAACTACAAGGACCGGGACTCCGCGGCCAAGGCCGTCAAGACGGCCGACGAGCTGGCCAGGCTGGCGAAGAAGAAGCCCGAGGACCTTACGGTCGAGGAGTTCGACCGCCTCAACAAGGGGCTCAAGGAGTACGCGGACGACGAGCTGTTCGCGGAACGCTTCGCCACGTCTCTCGGTGCGAGCGGGACCCTCAACTTCTGGACTGGCATCAACGCCCCCCACAGTGCCTGGGAACTGGGACATAAGCGGGTCGACCAGTACGACGACTTGCAGAAGCACCTCAGCCTCACCCTCGCCACCGCGTCGCAAAGTGACAGCGCCAACATGGCCGGCTGGAAGTCCGGGATGCTCGACTTGGCGGACAAGCCTGTAGGCCCCAACGGCGGTTTCCCGCTGGGGGGCCAGGTCATGGCCAACCTAATGCGGTGGGGCGACTACGACGACCGATTCCTCGTCGACTACGGCGACAAGCTGATCGAGACGGAGAAGAAGTTCACGGACAACGGCCGCCACGGCGCATGGACCCGCACCGGCGGCGACCCATTCCTCAACCGCACAGGCACCGACTCGGGCTGGGACCCGATGACCGGCTATCTCAAGGCCTTGTCCAACAGCCCGGACGCGGCGACGGAATTCTTCAACGGCACCTTCGTCACCAAGGACGAGGATCACGACTTCACGCAGGATCTCGACGGTGACGGAAACGAGGCCAAGCGGTCGCTGACCAACTTCGACTACCTCTTCGAGGAGCGTGACTGGCCGCAGGACAGGGACAACAAGGGCGAAGAAAGCATCGCAGGCCGGAACAATCTGGCTTTGGCGTTGGAGGCGGCTACAACGGGCCATCCGGCGGGGGAGATGCCGACTGCGGATACGCCGGCTCATAATGCGCAGCAGGCCGGGTTGATGAGGGATCTAGTCAATTCCATTGCCGAGGACCCCACCCGCTTGAGGGATCACAGCTACATGTCGGACAGTATTGGCCAGATCGCGTCCGAGTACCTGCCGGACATCAACCGCGCTACAGCAGACGCGCCGGAGGGAAACACGAGTGTGAGTCGCCTCTTCCCGATCGCCGGTACGGCCGCCAACTTGGAGCACGCCGACGTCAGCCGCTTCCTCGTCACGGTGGGGCAGAACCCGGAGGGCTACGCAGCAATCGAGGTCGGCCAGAAGGCCTACATGGCCAGCCTCATGGACTACCACCTCAACCCCGACTTGCCGGAGGACCGGCGTTACGGTCAGAGCACCGAGGACACCGTCAAGGAGATCGCACGCAGATCGGGTGAGATCGGCGGCACCCTCGCGATCGGTCGCCAGGAGGCTGTGCTGGGGCCAGCAGCGGAGAAGGATGGCGACTTCGCGAACGCCGTCAATCAGAAGAAGAACCTCATTTCCGGCACAATCGGCACCATCGCGGGTGTAGGTACGTCCTTCATCGCCAGCCCTGCTGTCGGCGCTGGCGTCGCCGGCGCAACTGGGACCGTGACCAGCATGGTGTTGGAGCAGTTCTTCAAAGACTCTGAGGCCGAGTTCCGAAAAGAGCTGGGGGAGGACATCGCCGAACGCTGGGAAGATTCCAAGGACGCCAATATAGCCATGAGTCACAATGCCGCACTTGCTGCGGCCCAGGCTCGCAACTCGCCGTTTGTCGACCAGGTCGAGGAATGGACGCGCATCGGCACAAACGACGGTTTCAACGATGCGTCCACCGCCGGCCACCGCATGGCGAGGGACCTGGAGACAGAGATCCCTGACTGACCGGCGCCTGAAACCCGGTGCACGCCGACTGGACGCCAGGATTCGTTCATTTCCTTCGCCTGACTCGCCGAGTGTCTCACCATCCAAGCAAGGGGACCACGTGAAGAACATCCACAATGCCGCGCGACCGAGGGCCCGCGCCGCTCTCACATTTGTCGCCGCAATAACTGCGCTGGTGTCGGTCACCGCGTGCTCGTCGTCCGGCAAGAAGTACACGATCCCCGAGTCGCTATGCGGGATCGACATCTCGCGAGACGTCCTGGAGCCACTCCTCCAGAAGGGGGAAACACTAACGGAACACCCAGAGTCCTCGGGAAGCACCAAGCGTTGCCGCATTCATGTCGACGGTCAATCCGTCCTTTCGGCCAGCACGGAGCGCTGGGCGGACGACACGACGGCGAGAGATGTCGCCCAGTCCGCGCTCGCCGTCGACCCGCAGGATCAGCAGAGCGACCAGGGGGGATTCATCTACTCGCCGACCGGAGCCGTGGGCAAGGTCAACTGCGCCAAGGCCGAGGCTGCCCACGAGCCACTGTGGGCCTCCGTGAGGGTGACGCACGACGATGCGAAGGCTGAGGACATGCTCAAGCTCATCGAAGCGTACGCAGAGGCCGTGGGTGCTTCAGAGCAGTGTGCCGGGTGAGGGCCGGTTCGCTCTACGCGCGCCGACACGGATACACCGAGTCCGAGGTGATCGGGCAGGGCAGGCTCTCCGGAGCGGCACCGCCCCGAGCGATGACGGACTTCGCCTCCGAAATGACCAAGCATGCCTACGAACTGGCGAAATGCCAGGACTCTCTTACCTTCCCCAAGGCACTGCCCCGTTATGAGGACGACTGATGACGGACGAGGAGATCATCGGACACTTCGACGGACGTGGCCGTGTACAGCTGAACTTTCCCTACACCACGAGCGCCGAACGATGTCGCCGCATGATGGCGATTGCCCACGCACTCGGCTACAAGCCGCTGTTCACCGAGACTTTGGGCCGCCGGGAGTTCCCCCGCTTCTACGAACGGGACGACGCCCCCGACGCCCGCCGCCGGGCTGAGTAGACCATCGAACGGCTGCGCGACGGCGGCCAGGTGCTGCCCACCGTCGAGCCGCCTCCTCCGCCGCCACCACCTACGGCCCCGTCCCTCCCGCCCCGGCAGCCGCCACGCCGCCCCCTGCGGTCGCCGGAGCCCCCACCGCCTCCGCCGCTGTTCCCGCCCCGGCCACCGACTCCGCCTCCACCGCCTCTACCTCACCTCACCCAGGCCTCGCTCTCAGACGACTGCACAGCTTGAGGACCGCCCGAGTGACAGCGCTCAGGACCGTCTGTGACCACTGCAGAGGGAGGCCCCGCTCGACGATCCTGGAGAGGGCCATGTGCTGGGCGGGCTTCGGCCTCGGCCGATGCCCGCGGGGCCGGGGGGGGCTTCACCTCAAGGCGGCGTGGCAAGCCCGTTGATGCAGACGGGTTGGTGCCGGTTGACCACTCAGTCGATGAGCGGCCAGGTGATCCCCGTCGCTCACGGCGTGTCGGCCAGTTGTTAGCCTGCCGGGTGCACGCCAAACGAGCGCACGGGGGCCATGCATCGTGACGGAATCTGTCGGAGGGCAGTACGGGGCCGGTGGCCCTGAGTGAGCTGTACTGAGATTTGTGGAGTCCCTGATGCCAGGGTTACGGTCCTGGCGAAGGAGATCCACCAGCACCATGGCAGCACCCCGTAAATATCCGGACGAACTGCGCGAGCGCGCGATTCGCGAGGTCCGCACCACCGGCCGCCCGATCGCGCACGTCGCGAAGGACCTCGGCATCCACAAGGAAGCCCTGCGAGGCTGGGTCCGCCAGGCCGAGGCCGACCGCGGCGAGCGGGACGACCGGCTCACCACCGCCGAGCTGGACGAGTTGAAGCAACTCCGGAAAGAGGTAGCGGAGTTGCGGCGGGCGAACGAGATCTTGAAAGCCGCCTCGGTGTTTTTTGCCCAGGAGATCGACCGTCCCCGGACGAGGCCGAGCAGGTGATCGACCACCTGCGCGAGAGGGGCCTTGGGGTCGATCCCGTCTGCCGGGTGCTGGAGCTGTCGCCGTCGACGTACTTCGCCCGCAAGAAGCGGCCGAAGTCGGCCCGCCGGCTCCGGGACGAGCAGCTCATGCCGCTGATCGAGGAGGTCCACGCGGAGTCGGGCGGCACCTATGGCGCCCGCCGGATCACCCGCGCGCTTCGGCGCAAGGGCCACGGGGTGGCCCGCTGCACCGTCGAGAGGCTGATGGCCGAGCTGGGCCTGGAGGGCGTCATCCGTGGCCGGCGGCGTCGGACCACGATTCCGGAACCGTCGGCGCCGCGTCCGCCGGACCTGGTCGACCGCGACTTCACCGCCTCCCGGCCCGATCAGCTGTGGGTCGCGGACATGACGTATGTCCGCACCTGGTCGGGATGGGCGTATGTGGCGTTCGTCCTGGATGTGTACTCGCGGATGATCGTCGGCTGGCAGGTCGCGAACCACATGCGGACCGAACTCCCTCTGGACGCCCTGGAGATGGCGCTCTGGCGGCGTCGGATCAAGAAGGACTCCGGACTGATACACCACAGCGATCGCGGGTCGCAATACGTATCAATTCGGTATACCGACCGGCTCGCCGACATCGGCGCCTCAGCCTCCGTCGGCTCCGTCGCGGACTCGTATGACAACGCGATGGCCGAGGCGCTGAACGGCACCTTCAAGGCCGAGCTGATCGAGATGCAGGGACCCTGGAAGGACGTCGACCAGGTCGAGCGGGCGATCTTCCAGTGGATCACCTGGTACAACGAAGAGCGTCTTCACTCCGCGCTCGACTACGTGCCGCCGGCCGAGTACGAGGAAGCCTTCTGGCGCAGCCAGGAGCAAACCCCGCAGTCCGCCTGAACCAATCAAGATCGGACTCTACGAAACTCGGGGCAGCTCAGAGGGACAGTCGGCCGAAATGCAACTGAATCAGTATCCGGCCGATTCTGGGGGTTCTTCGGGGCCCCCATCGGGTGGTCAGAAGGATTTCGGATCGAGTCCGGCACAGAAGAAGGCCGCGGCCAGGGCCATCGAGGAGAACATCGAGCCTGACACCCGCAAGGCCGGTGACTGGGCGGACGAGGAGACCAACACCGCGGTCAAGGCTTTCGCGGCGAAGGACGGCCACGGGTGGGTCACCTCGGCGGCGCTGAAAAAGGCCCACAAGACCTGGGGTGAGCAGGTGCAGAACCTGATGAACCGTCTGGGGTCGGAGAAGGAAGCCCTGCGCAGCACCAACACCCTCTTCCAGAACACCGACCTCGGTGTCGGAATCGGGGTGCGCAAGTCGTCCAACCTTGACGGCTACTGAGCCGCGGCCCACTCCTGCCATCGAACCCACACGTCAACGCGCACAACGGGGACCATGCCGACATACCACGAGATCATGACGACCGACCTGGCCACGCTCACCGCAGCTGCCGACGGCTGGGACGACATGGCCGAGCGGTTCCACAGACAGGAGCAGGCCTACCACCGCGATGTGCACGGCATATCCATGGGCCAGGCCTGGCTGGGGCTGAGCGCTGACGCCGCCAACCGCCGCTTCGACATCACGCTCAAGGAATACCAGAACGCCCAAATCGAGGCCAAGGCTGTCGCCTCACTCCTCCGAGACGCGCACACCCAGTTCGTGGACCTGCGGGGCAAGCTCGAGACCGCCCGCAAGGAAGCGGTCGAAGCCGGCATGAAGGTGTCGGACCAAGGTCGTGTCTCCTTCGACACCGAGCGCCTCAGCGAAGGCGCCCGCACCGCCTACCACCACGACCCTGACTACCAGGACAGCGTGCGCAAGAGCGTCAACCTCTGGCAGGACCGCATCGACCAGCTCGTAAAGGACGTCACCGACGCCGACAAGGGTGTCGAGATCGCCTTCAAGGCCGTGGTCATCGACTCCAACGTCACCGACGGCACGACCAATGGCTTCAACGGCAAGGCGCAGGGCGACATTGAGAAGTACGAGGCCGAGAACGCCGAGGACATCGCGACCCGGCTCGCAGACGGCAAGAAAGTCTCCGCGGCTGAACTCGCCGAGTTGGACCGCGCCTTTCGCGACAACTCCGACAACAAGGTGTTCAGCCAAGCCCTGCTGACGGGACTTGGCCCCGAAGGCACCATAAAGCTGACCAACGAGCTGAACCAACTCGCCTACGACGACGACAAGAAGCACAAGGGCCAGTACCTGGAACTCCAAGGTGGCCTGGCCGACACCGTCGCCCAGGCCACCCAGGTGCCTGGCTCGGTCGCCGACGCGCCACCGGGGTCGCAGAAGTTCAAGGACTGGCTCGCCAGCGACGACGGCAGGTTCTACCGGCAGTGGACCGAGAGCCTCGACAAGTACGGCCCCAGGAACTACGGAACGAACACCCAGCCGCTCTACGGTTATCAGTTGTTCGTCAACATGATGCAGCACAGTGGCTCGAAGTACGACGACCAGTTCCTCTACGAGCTGGGCGACGACCTAATAGCGGCCGAGAAGAAGCAACCCGGCATCTTCACCGAGTGGGGCGCCGGTCACGACGGAATCCGGGCGGACGCCCTGGACGGGCTCCTAGGCGTCATGAGTAAGAACCCCGACGCGGCCACCGCTTTCTTCGACCCCGCGGGCAATGGCTCGGGCTCCAATCACGTCGGCAACGACCACATGAAGTACCTGCTCAACGAGCGCGAGTGGCCGCAGCACAGCACGGTTGCCGGTGCGACGGTCGTCACCATGGACGATCCCCTCAACCGCACCGGACTCGGCGCGGCGCTGGAGGCGGCGACCACCGGCCGGGAACCCAACTCTGCCGGTGCGGCCTTCGACCACCACACGGAGGCACAGGCACGGGTGATGCAAGAGACCGTCACCCAGCTGGACAAGGACGGCAAGGGCGACACGATCCCGGAGAACCTGAAGGTTCCCCTCGGACGCGCCCTCGCCGACTACACAGTCGACACCCACGCGATCCTCAGCGGCACCGAGCCGAGCAGCCCGCAGGGGCTGTCCAGCATCAATGCGAATGGCGACGAGTCGAGCATCACCAACAGCAAGCACAGCTTGCTCCGGGTGATGCGCGGGGTGTCAGACGCTGCGTACGGAACGACTCCCGATGGTGAGCCCGTCCTTGTCTACGACATGCTCTACGAGAACCAGAAGCTCTACTCCGCCGAGTACCTGGACACAGCCAGGAGCGCCCCGGCCGCCCAGCAGGCCAATGTCGTCGGCGACTGGGACAACAAGGCTCGCCACGTCGGTGAGGTATACGGCTCGATGACCGCCATCGGTTCCGACATGATCCTCGACGACCGAGACACCAAGATTGGCAATCTCAACGACCAGATGCGCTACACGTACCACGGTGTCGGTGGCCTCTTCACTCAGATCCCCGTGGTTGGTGACCCGGTTCAGCGCATGGTCGACGCGGCCACCTACGAGTACTCCAAGGATGTGACATCCGCAGCGGAAGACGTGGCCAGGTCCGAGGACAGCTCCGCCACGTCCGCCGGAATCGGCGGCACAAACGCGATCCTTGACGCGTGGGGCCGCGAGCACGGCATCTACGGCACAGAGGCTCACCAGCACGCCAGGGACGAGGGCAAGCAGAGCTTCATCACTGGGCGCGAGGACGCGTACTCGGCTCTGCGTACGAGGAAGTGACATGACGAACGAAAGCGGCCGGGCAAGTCTCGGACGAAACATCATTGCCACCCTCGTGGCGGTCGCCGTGCTGGCAGTGGGCGTGCATGTGTGGTTGAACACCAACCTTCTCGGCCGCAAGGAGGTGTGCGGGGGGCTGGTGACGACCGACTCGGCCGAAGCTGTCTTCTCGGCGTCTGGCCGCATCTCCGACCGGGACGGTTTGGACGACCGTCCAAGCGACCAGCTCGCTTTCACTTGTACGGTGGAACTCTCCTCCTTCCTCCCGGGCTCGGATACCGAGTACTTGAGGATCATGGGGAGCCGCGAGCGCGGCGACTTCCCTTTCACCGACAACGGCCGTTGGCCGAGCCCGGTAACGATGTCGTTCTTCTCGGGCGGCGCCACCGGCGCCATTGGCTCGGACCACGCCTGGGTCCTGCTGCCCGACGCCTGCACGACAGCCGACGGGCCCGCCATCATAGAGGGATACGCTCCCGAAGGCTCGGACCCAGTGAATTTCACTCGCCTCCTGACCGAGGTTGCCAACACCGCGGCCGAGAGGGCGGATTGCGCGACCAAGCAGCCCCTCACTGCCCCCGACACCCTCGTCGCGGCCCCGGAACCACGCCAGGTCAAAGATGGCGTGGTGTGTGACCTCTCCGGCCTAGAGTTCCCTGGGCCGCCAGGAGACCAGGCGAAGGCGATGGAGTCAGTCCAGGACCGCTCCAGCCCTACCTGGTCGTGCGAGGTTTCCGGGTACGCCACCTATGTCGTGACTCACGAACCGCACATCATAGCGGGCATCCGCTCCTCGCCCGGGTTCACGAAACAGAAACGCGTGGCCGGCCTCCAAGTCTCTGGCTTCGATGCCAGGCACGTGGTTGCCGACTGCGCGGGCACTCCGACGTACTTCTCCATGGAATTCGGACAGGAGTACGCCTCCGCCGTCGGGAAGCCCGGCACCCCACGTATTCGGAACTTGTTCGACAATTTCATCGATGTCGCCGGCAAACGGTTCGGCTGTAACGCGCACTGACCCAGAGAGCACTGAGGACACCACACGTGACACACGCACGACACCGGCTGGCGATCGTGGCTGCTCTGACTGCGGCCCTGATGACCGGCTGCCAGAGCGACAGCAGCAGCGGTACGGCACCGCTGAGTCTGAGCGGCCTGACCGAAACGGCCGACGGTGTACCGGACGACGGGGCGAACGCCTGCCCGCTGCCCTACGATATGGCCGCAGCCGCCAAGACCGCGGGCCTGGACGCGGAGACCGGCCCTGGGCCTGTGCGCGACGGCGACGAACCCGTCGCCACGGCCGAGGGCGGAAAGCGCGCCAAGCCCGGGGAGCCCCTAGCCGAGAACCCGGGCGCCCTGGTGAGTTGCACGTTCCACCTCGGTGAGGAGAACGTGCGGGTGCACACCCTCGCCACCCGTGAGCAGAGCGGGATCGCCCCGCTGGCGCCGGTGGTCTCCTCTCTGGCTGCGGTATCCTCCGACGACCTGACCAGTTACGTCGACAAGGTCGCGAAGGCCGAGACCGGTGAGGTGGTCATTACCGACAGCGGCAATGTCGCCGCCGTACGCCTGAAGCTCGACGGCGACGGAGACGCCGCCCTCCTGGTCGGTGCCGGGGAGGCTGGGACCGCTTCCCTGAACCGGAACCAGGTCGCCGACCTCACAGAAGCGCTCGCGGGCCAGGTGCAGTGAGTACAGTCCGGAACCCTGCTGATGCCCCTTCGGCTTGATCACGCTTCGTACCGGCGTGCACCGAAGCGGCGTTCGCTGGGGCATGAGTCTGCCGAGCGACGCTGCCAAATGCGTGAGCTGCCCTGAGTAGCGCGACACAGCACCGGGGTGGGCGCCTCCCGTGCGCGCCCACCCCGGTGCTGTGGAATGCCGTGCTGTTACATGAAGTAGCTTGCGCCCTTCAGGTCGCCGCCCCTGTAGTCGCCGCCGGCGGTCTGGACGCGCTGCGAGATCTGGACCAGCGCCGCGTGGATGCCCCGGGCGTGCTTGTCCCACTGTGCGGACTTCTTCTGGAACTCGCTGTACGCTTCGCCGCCCCAGCCCGACGAGACGTTGAGCACGGCCTGCTTCAGGGCCTCGAGGTCCTCCTCGAGCTTCTTGGCCTGGTTGCCGAGCTCGGTGGCGAGCGCGTCCATGGTGCCGTACGTGACGGCAAGTTCGTCGTAGTGCGCTCCGGACATGTTTCCCTCGTTTCTGTGACGATTTCAGTCGGGCTGCGCGGCCCGGGCGGTGGTGCGGCTCAGTGCCGCGAGTGGTTCGTCAGTAGCTGTTGAGCGCCGACGTCTTGCCGCCGAGGTCCTCGACCGAGATCTTGGTCATGTCGGCCTCGATCTGGCCTTCGAGATTGCGCTTGTCGGTCTTGTTCATCTGGATGCCCTCGAGGAAGTCGTCGAGCATCTTGCCGATCGCGACCATGTGGCCGTTGATCTCGGTCTGCTTCGTGTTGAACGCGTTGGCGCCCTGGCCCCTCCAGGCCTTCTCGATCATGTCGATCGTGCCCTGCAGCTTCGCGAGCGACTGGCGGATGTTGTCGTAGCGATCGATGACTTCCGTTTGAAGCCGCTGTACGTCGCCTTCATTGAGCTTGCGGTCGACCATTTCGGCACTCCGTTTCGTGAGAGCTGTGGTTCATTTCTGCACGCGTCACCGCGTCAGGGCGGTGGTGTGACTGGTCAGTCGTGCGTGGGTCGTGCGGTGAGTCGTCATGCTCCTCGCCGGGAGCGGATCACCGCGAAGGCGCCGCCCCCGATCACCAGGACGGCCGCTGCGGCCCCGAGGGCCACCCACGTCGTGGTGTTGTCGGACGGTTCCGGGCTCGATGCTGCCGCCGAAGTCTGGCCGCCTGCGGTGTCCTTGGGGACGGCTTGCGACGAGGTTGAGGCGGAGGGGGAGGCTCCCTTGTCGTCCGTGACGCCCGTCGCGTTTTCCTTGGCGAGCGGGTCGGTGTTGGCCGGGACGGGGTTGTAGTCGGCGTTCTCCAGCACCTTGCGGGGGCGGATCAGGCCGTATCCGAGGTACGTGCTCGGGTCGTCCTTCGCCCAGTCACGTCCGGCCGTGTCGATCAGGCTGGCGAGGACCTGGTTGGCCGTCCAGTCGGGGTGGGCGGACCAGATGAGGGCGGCGGAGGCGGAGGCGATGGCGGTGGCTTGGCTGGTGCCCTGGCTGGGGCAGTACGAACGGAAGGTGTTGTCGCACCAGGTGGGGACATTCAGGCCAGGGGAGGCCAGGTCGACGTAGTTGCCGTGCTCGGAGAACTTTCCGACTGTTCCGGATTCGTCCGAGGCGGCGACGCCGACTACGTAGGGGTAGGCGGCTGGGTATCCGATGAAGTTTTTCTCTTGGGCGTCGTTGCCAGTGCCCGCGATCATCAACTTGCCCTTCGACTGGGCATACTTGACGGCCGCCCTTACATCGGGCTCGTCGATGTTGCCACCATAGGACATGTTAATAATTTTGACGTCGCTGTCAGCAATGGCCCTGATCACTGCCGCCTCATTAGGAGCCTTCACCAGTTCTGACTTGTTCAGCCCTTTAAGGGCGATTCGATAAGGGACTATTTTTGCACCCGGGGCAAGCCCTTTCAGACCATCTCCGGCCCCAGTACCGGCGATGAGTTCCGCCATGCTTGTCCCATGGCCGTCGAAGTCGTCGGTCGCCTTGTATGCAAACGCCTTCGGAGTTTCGTCGACGAGCACCTGCCCCTTGAGTGACGGAGTGTCAGGGTTGACTCCCGTATCGACAACGGCCACTTTGACGCCCTTGCCAGTACTCACCTTCCACATCTCGTCGGCCTTCATCGCCGACAGGTACCACTGCTGGGACTGGACGTCTGCGGCTGCCACGCTCGGAGCCAGGCCTGCCGACAGAGCGGCCAAGGCGCCGAGCGCTGAGCAGACGGCTGAAACCCGTCTCCCGTTACGTCCAGTGAAAGGCGCGCTCGACCCACCGCGTCGGCTGATCCCTGCCACCATGCCTCTTTTGTCCTCGCTCTTGTCCGGTCAGTCGGTCGACGACGCCCTATCGCGCCGCTCGTCACGGCGCAAAGCCATCTCGCCGGAACCCTGATTGCCTGCGGGGCCACGCATTCCGCCGTTACCGCCGGGTGTTTGTCCGTCGCTCCTGGACCCGGAAGCTCGTCCCTTGGGCGTTGCGACCACACCGTCAGGGCTGCCGCCAGAGCGGCGAGACGTTTGTCCCGCGCCCGCCCTCGACCCCGGTGCTCCGATCACCCCACGCTGGCCCGGCCTCTCGCCCGAGCCGCGCGAGGTGGGTGCGTTCTGATCACCGATGACTGTGCCGCGCGGCACCCTGGAACCGCTGGTGCCAGGGGTGCCTCCAGCGACAGGCCTACCACCGATGACGCCATCAGTGGGACGCCCAACGCCGGCTCGGCCGGCGACGGTACGCCCGGGGTTCGTGGCTCCCATTCCGGTGACAGGGCCACGCGGGACGCCACCGGCCTGCCCGACCACCGGTCCGGTAGGCCTTGGCATTCCGCCGATCACGCCTCGCCCCATGGGGCCAGGTGTGCGGCCCCCTGCCTGCCCTGGCATGGCAGTACGTCCCACCGGGCCCATGGGCCCGGTTCCCGTACGCCCTGCCGGGGTTCCAGGCGGCGTACCACCGACTCGTCCCTGTGCCGAGGGAGGAGTTTTGGTCGCGGGGACGCCGCTGGTGCCTGAGGTGCGCCCGACCGGACCGCGTGAAACCGGGGGTGTGACAACGGGAGGGGGTGTTCCCACTGGAGTAACGCTAGGACCCTGCGTCGAAGGCGATGGAACGGGCGTAGGCTTCAAGGTCTCCTGCGGCGGCAAGGTACCGACGGAGTCGATCTCTGTTCCCACGTGCCGTTCCGGAGACCTGACAGACCCGTCCACGCTCTGGCGGGATGTCGACAAGTCCTCGACACGCGCTAGTGTCGCTCCGGAGTCAACAGAGTCGTGGCGCGTGGTTCCTGAGTCGGCCACGCTGGAAAGCGACTCGCGCCCCGACCGCTGGATCGGATGTTTCCAGCCCGGCGGCGGCTGCGGCACCCCCACATCCGGCATCGTGGGAAACACCGGCTCCTCAGCCTTCTGCATCATCCCGTTCGACACCGTGTAGAACGACGCCAACCGGTACATCTGGTTGATGGCTTCCTGTCGGTGCTTCTCCGCCCTCACCGCCGCCGTGTACTCGTCGTTGCTCTCGACCCGCTTGGGCTCGGGGATGTCGTCGACCGTCTTGGGTTCGGAGCGGGTGTCTCGCGGTGGCATCGACTTGCGTACCGAGGCGAGGCCGGAGCTCGCCGCCATGACCTGGGTGCCCACCGTATCGGCGTAGTCGGCGAGTGCCTCGGCGGTGGTGACCAGGTCGTTGCCCCAGGTCCGGAAAGCCTTGTGCGCCTCGCCCTCCCAGTCGACGTCCTGCAGGTTGAGGCTGAGTTCCTCGGCGGCCGCCTTGATGGCGTCGCGCGCGCTGACGAGGGCGTTCCCGGCCTCTTCCAGGAGCTCCGGGCTCGCGGAGTCGACGATGTCGATCATCTGGTTGAGGTCGTGGTTCTCGAAGCTGGTCTTGCCGAAGTGGAAGCCCCTGACCGGCCCCCAGGGGCTGAGGTTGACCACGTCGGTCATGCTCATGACCGCGTCGAGGGTGCCGTTCTGCTGGGCGGCTTCCTGGTGCTCCGCCTCGTGGAGGTTCGGCTGCTTCTTGTCCTTGTCGCCGCTCATCAGTACCCCGCGTCAGTGTGATCGGCGTTGTTCTTGCGCCTGATCTGCTCGTGCAGCATCTCGTCGCGTTGCTGGTTGACCTCGGCCCGGATCTCGTGGAACCGGTGGCGGGCCTCCTCTTCGAGGTTGTCGAAGGTGACGTCCACACCGTGCACGGCGATGTACATGGCCTCCAGCTGGAGGCCGAGCGACTTGGACAGGGACGTGATGCGCTCGTGCACGCGCTCGTACTCCAGGTGGAGCGACTTCGCTTCCGGGAAGTCGCCCATGCCGAAAGCGGCCGGCGACAGGCTGTGAGCCGCTACCTTCGACGGGCCGCCCGCCGAGTCCTCGAAGTTCTTGAGCAGGTCGTCGACGCGCTCCTTGAACTTCGAAAGCGCCATCAGGCCACGCCGTACGTCGGCGCCCCCGCCCGTGTCTGCAGGAAGCACGAAGCTATCCCTCCCCGTTGTCCGTTGCCCGACCTGAGCAGCCCACGCCCCTCAAGTGTTCATGACCGCAACATGACCACTCTAATGACTCCCACTGACAGCCCCAACTGCCATATGCGACAACCCCAGTACCGCTGATCGGAGCTTCACCGGTTCTTCACGACAGGCCGTCACCTGCGCCAAGTCGGCCGCCGACGAGGTGGGTTGCTACTCCGCCCCGGCGACCCTCCGCGCCCGCCGCCGCGCGTCGCGGATCGCCACCGCTGTGCCGGTGAGGCCCGCGGCCAGGACCGCCGCGGCCACGGCCACGTAGGTGGCCAGGCGGGCGTTGCGTTCGTCGGGGGTCTCGCCGAGTTGGAACTTCGCGGGCGTGGGGGCCTCGGCCCGGGTCAGGCCCTCCCGGGGGCTTGGGGACTCGATCGGGTGATCGTCCTCCGTCAGCGCGCGGACGGGGTCCACCACGCCCCAGCCGACCAGGCGGTCGTGGCCGGCGATGGTGCGCTCCGCCGTCTGTTCGATCTGGGCGACGATCTGGCGGGCCGTCCAGTCGGGGTGCTCGGCCTTGATCAGCGCCGCTACGCCCGCCACGTACGGCGCCGAGAAGCTCGTACCGTTGTCGGAGCAGTGGCCGCCCTGCGGGACCGTGGAGATCATGTCGACGCCGGGGGCCGCCACGTCGACGAAGTCGCCGGACTGGGAGAAGGAGGCGCGTTCGTTGTTGCGGTCGGAGGCGGCGACCGCGAGGACGCCGTCGTAGGACGCCGGGTACGTCTCCTTGACGTTCCCGCCGACGCCGTCGTTGCCGGCCGACGCCACGACGACGATTTCCTGGGCGAGGGCTTCGGCGATCGCCTGTTCCAGTTCCGGGTGGGGCTTCGCCGCGTTCGAGGTGTCCTGGGAGATGTTGATGACCCCGGCCTTGGACGCGATGGCGTGGCGGATCGCGGCGGTCAGACCTTTCGTGTCGCCGTGGCCCTCCGCGTCGTTCTGCTGGATCGGGATGATCGTCGCCTCGGGCGCCAGGCCCACGAAGCCGGTGCCGCTCGCGGGGCGGGCCGCGATGATGCCGGCGACCTTGGTGCCGTGGCCGACGGTGTCCGTCGTGCCGTTCTCGTTGCCCCGCTCGATCGGGTCGCCGTTGTCGTCCTTGAGGTTCCTGGGCAGGAGGTTGCGGCCGGCCTTCACGTCGACCGCGTCCGTGAGCTGTGGGTTCTTCACGTCGACGCCCGTGTCGATGACCGCCACCCGCACGCCCTTGCCGGTGGACTGGCTCCACAGTTCGTCCAGCATGACGCGTTGCAAAGACCAAGGGCGGCCCGGGTACTGGCCGTTGGGGAACGTGCACTGGTCCGAGTACGGCAGCTTGTCCGCGGCCGCCGCGGGAGGTGCGAGCAGCGTGGTCGCCGTCAGCAGGGTCGCGGCCGCCACCAGCGTCGTACGAAACACTGTCACCGTCCCCCTCACGAGCCCTGCGGCTGGCGGGCCGCCGCCGTCGACAGACGTGGGCCGGTGGGCAGGAACTCCGACCAGGTGGCGGGGATCGGCGCCGGGTCGACGTCCTTGTAGCCGAGGAGGGTCTGGGCCTGCATGGCCTCCTTCTGCTGCTGCTCGCGCTGCTCGGCGGTGGTGCCGATGCCCGCGTCGTCCGTGGCGCTGTCGCCGTTGGACTGCAGGACGTAGCGCAGGCCCGTGTCGGTGACCAGGAACACCGGGCCGGTCTTCGTCGCCTCGCCCTGGAACTGGCGGTAGAGCTGGCCGGAACCCGGCGTGACGTAGGCGCTGGAGGAACCCGCGGGCAGCTTCTTGGGGAAGTCCGTGCCCGCCCAGGTGCTCAGCGTGGTGGCGCCCGTGCCGGCGTTCACTCCGCGCAGGACGTTGCAGATCGTGCTGCGGCTGCCCTTCGCGGCCGAGGCCTCGTTGACGGGGGCCGGGTCCCCGGTCGGCCAGTGGTGCTCGGTGCCGAACGGCTTGCCCGGCACGATCGCGCCGGGGCTGACCTCGCCGGCCTGACCGGCCTGGCCGAGGGGGGCGAGCTCCTCGCTGAACAGCAGGAGCTGGGCGACGAATGCGGAGACGGGGGCCACCCGGCCGGGCAGCACCACGTAGTACTGGTCCGCGTTGTTGTCCGGCGCCTTGAGCACCATGCCGACCTTGTTGGTCGCCTCGTCCAGCTGGCCTGGTGCGCCGGCCGCGTCCCCCGGCTGCGCGGTGATGTCCGGGAAGGTGATCGGGTCACCCTGGTGCAGGGTCGCCAGCCACTCGGCGGACACCCGCTGGGGCTGCCGGCCCGAGCCGACCACGGCGCGCAGCAGCAGTTCGTCGCTCTTGTCGATGGGGTACGCCGTGCCGCCCGCGTCGACGACGTAGCGCTTGCCGTCGGGGTCCGCGACGTAGAGCAGCTCACCGCCGCTGAGGCGCCCCTTGCCGTCGGTCGCCTTCATGTCGCGGGAGGAGAGCACCAGGGCGGCCTTCTGCACGGAGTCGCCGCCGCCCGCGCTCGGCCGCTCGCAGACCACCCAGCGCTTCACAGTGCCCGCTTCGTCCGCCGCGGGCAGGCGGTCGGGCGCGTACGGGATGCCGATGGTGACGCCGTGGGGGATCTTGCCATTGTCGAGAACGGACTCGGCGACGGTCACGACGTCGCCCCGCCCGGCCTCCAGAAGCAGCTTCGCGGAGGCCATGTTGAGGACCGGGTGGAGCTGTACCTGGCCGTCGGTCTTCAGTACGACGTAGCGCGTGGTCGACTTGTTGGCGATGATCACCTTGGCGTTGGGTTCGTCCCAGCCCTTGGGCGCGGTCGGCTTGAACATGCCCCACGCCCCGAAGACCGCCATGACGATCACCCCGACGATGACGCCGGGCAGGACCGCGCGCAGCGGTCGCGGCGCTCCCTCCTCCGAGCCGTCGGGCGACGACTGCAGGAAGGCCGCGAGCATGCGGCGCTTCGCGAAGGTGTAGGCATTGAGCTGGTCCCGCCGAGATGCCATCTGTGACTGTCTCTCCCCGTGTTTCGCGTGGGCCGCCCAGGGCGGGTGACGCGCTCCCCCGCCTCCGTTGTCGGACCGGCCCCCTACTATGCCTGGTATTCGAAGGGACTTGGCGAGCGGGTAGGGTGTCCGGGCCTTCAATGGCCCTGTGTGGTGCTGAAATTCAGCGAGTCGTGAGCAAAGCGGGGGGATGGAGTGATGGCTTCCGGGACACGCGTCCGGTCCGGCGGCCGGTCGCGGGCGGAGGGCTCCGCAGCGCCTCGGCAGGAGCCTGCGCAGCGGTCGGGCTCGTCGGGGGCGCTCCACCTCAGGGCGCGTTCGGGGCAGGCCGGGGCATTCCGGTTGCAACGCGTGGTTCTGCTGGAGGTCGCCGCCGCCGCGCTGCTCGTCGGATGGGTGATCGGCACGGTGGCCCTCGTGGTGGCGGCCGTCGTCGCCGTCTGCTTGGTGCTGGTCTCCTTCGTCCGCCGTCGCGGCCGTTCCCTGCCCGAATGGCTGGCCACGGCACGGGCGTTGCGGGCACGGCAGCGGCGGGCCGAGAGCACGCCGATACCGCCGGGCACGGAGCCGGGACTCGCGCCCGCAGTGGAGTGCGACCCGAGTCTGAGGACGTATACGTACGCCGGTCGTGACCGCCGCCCCGTCGGCATCATCGGAGACGGCACCTTCGTCACCGCCGTTTTGCAGGTGGAGGCCGATGCCACCGCGCTGCGAGCCGACCGGAACCGACAGCCGCTGCCGCTGAGCCTGGTGTACGACGCCTTGGAGGTGGACGGGATCCGGCTGGAGTCGGCGCAGGTCGTGCTGCACACCCAGCCCGCGCCCGCGCTCCATCTGCCGCAGCAGTCCGTGGCTGTCGCCAACTACGCGCCTCTGCAGGAGCAGACGGGTGCGCCGGCCGTGCGCATCACATGGATCGCGTTGAAGCTCGATCCGGAGCTGTGCCCGGAGGCCGTGGCGGCACGCGGTGGTGGTCTGCCGGGCGCACAGAAGTGCGTCGTGCGTGCCGCCGATCAGCTCGCGAGCCGACTGACCGGAGCCGGGTTCCGGGCCACCCTCCTCGACGAGGAGCAGCTGACCGCCGCCATAGCCACCTCGTCCTGCGCCAACCCGCTGGTGACGGCGGAGGCCGGCCGTACGGAAGCACGCGAGCGGCGAACCGAGGAGTCCGGCCGGAGCTGGCGCTGCGACAACCGCAGGCACACCACGTACTGGATCCGCCGGTGGCCTTCCCCGGGAGGCCACCGGGCACCCTCTATGCCGCAGGTCATCGCCCTTATCACGGCCGTCCCCGCGCTCGCCACGACCTTCAGCCTCACCCTGACGCGCGGCGACCGGCAGGAGGTGTCCGTGTGCGGCCATCTGCGGGTGACCGGGCGCAGCGATGACGAACTCGTCGCGGCCCGGCGGGCGTTGCAGGCCGCGGCACGACACACCGGCACTGGACTCGCCCGCCTCGACCGGGAGCAGGTGCCAGGCATGCTCGCCACTCTGCCCCTCGGAGGTGCCCGCTGATGGCCATGACCACACGAGCGGGACAGGCCACCGGCCGCGGTGAGCAGCGACCCACCGCACCCCGGCGGGCACGGGAGTTGCTGCGCAGCGGCTTCGGGCTGATCGGTCCGCGACATGCGCGGCACTTCGTGTCCGTCGACCAGCTTGACGCGCTCACACTGCCCATCGGCGACGACGGCGTCGTCATAGGGGTGGACGCGGAGAACCGGCCGGCCGTGCTGGGGCTCAACCGGCCTACCCCTTACGACGTCGTCCTCATCGGCGGCCTGTGGACCGCCCAGGTCATCGCCCTGAGAGCGGCGGCGACGGGCGCGCGCGTCGCCGTGGAGACCGGTCGTCCGCAGGCCTGGATGCAGATGGTGCATGCCATGGGCGGCGGGCAGAACGGTCTGGCGGTGTACGACGTCGGTCGAGTGCCCCCGCAGGGTACGTCGGCGGGCACGCCTGTGCTGGTGGTGCGGGACTGCGGTATGCGCCCACCACGCGGCCGGGTCGTCTCCGGGCCCTGGCAGTCGGTGCTGACTGTGTTGCCGTACCTCAGCCCCGTGGCTCCCCGGCTGGTGCGGCAGGCACGACTCGTCGGGGTGCAGCGCGTCTCCCCGGACGAGGCCGCCGAGCTGGGGCGCACGATGGCGCTGCCCCGGGCCGATGTGGACGCCCTGCCCACCCTGCCCGACGGCCTCACGCTCTGGTGCACCGACCGTGACAGGCAATACGTGATGACTCAGCCCACGGACGCCGAGATCGGATTGTTGGGTATGCCGCGAAGGATGGACTGAATCGGCTGCCGCCTGACGTGAATTGCATATTCGTGGGCGTTTGTCCCTTTGTTCCCGTCCCAACATCCGTTATCCATCGGTTTGTTCACCAGCGGGATGACCTACGGACACCCACGGGCCGAATGTGACACCGCGGACCGGCCGTGATGGAGCGGATGGGCCTGCCGAGATGGGCGGCGTGGTGATTAGGCTGGTACCGGGCGCGACGCCAAAGCGACGGACCGGGCGTCCGCGCCCCAGGGGGAGAGCCGGTGGATCGGACGACCTCGAATCGACCAAGCCCGACAAGTAATGGTCGCCCCCGCACGGCATGACGGTGGTCGACCACACCAGGAGGAACTGTGAGCAGCGATCGGGACGGGATCCGCGGGGGCTGGGCCACACCCGACGAAGACCAGCCCGACGCGGAGGCCGTCGAGATGACGGGCGAGTTCACCATCGACTACGCGCCGCCTGCCTGGTACACGCAGAACGCGGCCGGGGGGTCGGGGGGTTCGGGGCACTCGGCGGATTCGGGGGCTGTTTCGTCCGACTCTGGGACTTCTGGGGCTTTTAGGGCTTCAGAAGCTGAAGGGTCTTCTGGGTCCGTTCCCGCTTCTGCGGCTCCCTCGGCACCCACCGCCCCCTCCCCCTCCCCCTCCATGCCGGTGCCGCCGCCGCACGCGGACTTCGGGCCGCCCGCTCACCCCGCTCCGACGGCGCCTTTTGCGCCGCCCCCGCCCGTGCCGATGCCCGGAGTGCCGTTCACGCCGCCTCCGCCCGCTCCCGAGCCGGGGATTCCGTTCCCGCCGCCCGCGTCGGCGACCGGGGAGTCCGGGGGTGTGCCGAAGCTTCCCGAGGGGAGCGGGTTCGAGCCCCAGCCGCCGGTCACTCCCGCCCCTGCCCCTGCCCCTGCCCCTGCCCCTGCCCCTGCCCCTGCCCCTGCCCCTGAGGCTCCCCAAGCTCCCCAAGCTCCCCAGGCATCCGAGGGCGCCGAGTCCGGGAACGGGGACCTGGAGAGCGGCGCCACCATGCGGTTCTCCGCGGCCTCTCTGAAGCGGGAGATCGCCGACCTCGCGGCCGCGGCCGACGCGGCTGCCGAGGCCGAGGCCGATGAGCGCCCGGAGGGTGAGTCGGAGGAGACCGGCGTCACTGAAGACAGGGACGACCACAACGACGCCCCCGCCGCCGACGCCGCCTCCGAGGCCGACGTGACCGAGCCGGAGGGCACCGAGGGGGCGGACGACACCGCTCCCGCCGACGCGGAGTCGGTCCAAGCCGCCGTTCCGGCCAAGGCGGACGCCTCCGACGCGGCGCCGCAGAACGACGCTCCCCAGGACAACGCCCACCAGACCGACGCACCGGCCCCACCCGACGCGCCCTCGGCCTGGACTCCCCCGCCCGCCCCGCAGAGCGGAGTGCCGCCGCTGCCGCCGTCGTACCAGCCCGCGGCCCCGGCCCCCGCCGCCCAGTGGCCCGCACAGCCCCAGGCCCAACCGCAGCAGCCGCAGCCGGACCCGAGCGCGCCCCAGCCCCAGCCGGACCCGGGCGTGCCCCAGCCCCACCCCCAGCCGGACCCGAGCGCGCCCCACCCCCAGCCGACCGCCGCCGCGCAGGGCCAGCCGCCCCTGCCTCCGCAGCAGCCGCCCTTCCAGCCGCAGCCGCCGCAGCCCGCACCGGCCGCGTGGACGCCGCCGACCCAGGCACCGGCTCCCAACCCCAACACCCCGCAGGGTTACGGCTTCCCGCCCCAGAGCGCCCCCGACGCCCAGCAGGGTTACGGCTTCCCGCACCCCGGCACCCCCAACGCCCAGGGTGGCTACGGCTTCCCCCACCCCGGCACGCCCAACCCCCAGGGCGGCTACGGCTTCCCCCAGCCCCCGGCGCCCCCCGCGCCCCCGGCTGCGCAGCAGACCCCCCACCCCGACATCCCTCAGCAGCCCAACCCCCAGAACCCGCAGAACCCCCACACCCCCCAGCACCCGCAACAGCCCCCCACCGGGGCCCCGCAGGGATTCCCCCAACCCCCACACCAGCCTCAGCCCCAGCCCCACCCCCAGGCCCACCCCCACCAGCCCCCACCCCACCCGCCGACCCCCGCCTCGGCACCGCCTGGCCGCAGCCGCTCCAGCACGACCAGCGTCAGCCCACCAACCCCGGTGCGGCGCCGCTCGGTTACACCGCGGCCGTCGAGCTGTCCTCCGACCGGCTGATCAACAAGAAGCAGAAGGCGAAGAGCGGGCGTCCGGCCGCCGTCTCCCGGTTCAAGCTGGGCGCCAAGAAGGAGGAGGCCGAGCGTCAGCAGAAGCTGCAGCTGATCCGGACGCCGGTGCTGTCCTGCTACCGCATCGCCGTGATCAGCCTCAAGGGCGGCGTCGGCAAGACCACGACCACCACCGCCCTCGGCTCCACCCTCGCCAGCGAGCGTCAGGACAAGATCCTCGCGATCGACGCCAACCCGGACGCCGGTACGCTCGGCCGCCGCGTGCGCCGCGAGACCGGCGCCACCATCCGTGACCTCGTCCAGGCGATCCCGTACCTCAACTCGTACATGGACATCCGGCGGTTCACTTCCCAGGCTCCCTCCGGCCTGGAGATCATCGCCAACGACGTCGACCCGGCCGTCTCGACGACCTTCAACGACGAGGACTACCGGCGCGCGATCGACGTGCTCGGCAAGCAGTACCCGGTCATCCTCACCGACTCGGGCACCGGACTGCTCTACAGCGCCATGCGCGGTGTGCTGGACCTCGCCGACCAGCTCATCATCATCTCGACGCCGTCCGTGGACGGTGCGAGCAGCGCGAGTACGACCCTGGACTGGCTGTCCGCGCACGGGTACGCGGACCTGGTCTCGCGTTCCATCACCGTCATCTCGGGCGTCCGCGAGACCGGCAAGATGATCAAGGTCGAGGACATCGTCTCCCACTTCGAGACGCGGTGCCGGGGTGTCATCGTCGTGCCGTTCGACGAGCATCTCGCCGCCGGTGCCGAGGTCGACCTCGACATGATGCGGCCGAAGGTGCGGGAGGCGTACTTCAACCTCGCGGCCATGGTCGCCGAGGACTTCGTGCGCCACCAGCAGATGCACGGCCTGTGGACCAGCGACGGCAACCCGCCCCCGGTCGCCGCCCCGCCCATGCCGGGCCAGCCCATCCCCGGCCAGCCACCCATGCCCGGCCAGCCGATGCAGGGGCAGCAGCCGATGCCGGGTCAGCCCATGCCTGGGCAGCCCGTGCCGGGACAGCCGATGCCCGGCCAGCAGTACGCCCCCGGCCAGCAGCCCTACCCGCCGCAGCCGGGCCAGCCTGCCCCCTACCCCCAGCAGCCCGGCTACGGCTACCCGCAGCCCGGTCAGCCCGACGGGCCGCCCCAGCAGTAGCGAAGGGCCGTGAACACGTGAACAAAGGGCGGCCGGTGCCCCACAGGCACCGGCCGCCCTTCACGTCGTACAGGCCCATGGGCCGCCTACGACACCGCCCCGATCAGCTCCCGGCACTGCTTCACGTCCTCCGCCATCCGCTCCAGCAGAGCCTGGAGCGTGTCGAACTTCGCCTGCCCGCGCACGAAGGCCAGGAAGTCGACGGCGACATGCAGCCCGTACAGATCCAGCCCCACCCGGTCGATGGCGTACGCCTCCACCGTGCGCTCGGTGCCGTCGAACTGCGGGTTGGTGCCCACGGAGATCGCGGCCGGCATGGCCTCGCCCGCCACCACCAGCCACCCCGCGTACACCCCGTCGGCCGGGATCGCGGAGTGCGGCAGCGTCTCGACGTTGGCGGTGGGGAAGCCCAGCTCGCGGCCGCGCTGGGCCCCGCGTACGACGACGCCCTCGACCCGGTGCGGGCGGCCGAGGATCTCCGCGGCCCCCGCCACGTCCCCGGCGGCCACCAGCCGCCGCGTCAGCGTCGACGAGAACGGCTCGCCGCCGCCCGCCTCGCCCGACACGAACAGGTCGACGACCTCGACCTCGAAGTCGTAGACCTTGCCCTGCTCGGCGAGGAACTCCACGTTTCCGGCGGCGCGGTGGCCGAAGCGGAAGTTGGGGCCCTCGACGACCGCCTTGGCGTGCAGCTTGTCGACCAGGACCTTGACGACGAAGTCGGCCGGCGAGAGCTTCGAGAACTCCGCCGTGAAGGGGAGGATCAGCACCGCGTCCACGCCCAGCTCGGCCATCAGTTCGGCGCGGCGGTGGTGCGGGGCGAGCAGTGGCGGGTGGCTGCCGGGGCGGACGACCTCGCTGGGGTGCGGGTCGAAGGTGACGACGACGGCGGGTACGCCCAGCTCGCGGGCGCGGTCCACGGCGTGCCGGATGATCAGCTGGTGCCCGCGGTGGACACCGTCGTAGGAGCCGATGGTGACGACGCTGCGTCCCCAGTCCTCGGGGATGTCCTCCAAGCCACGCCAGCGCTGCACTGTGACCGCTCCTCGAACCCGTGTCCGTCTATGCCTCTTACGCAGGTCTAAGGGTGCCATGCCGCGAGGGTCCGGCCCGCACCGGCATGGGGGCTGTGACCGGACGCACGTGCAGCCCGCGATCACGCCTGAACCGGCCGCACCCACGGTCCCCGTCACGCGGGAACCCTCGCCCCGACCAGGTTCTCGATCATCCGGCGAGTGCTGGGGCCGACCACTGCGGCCCAGTCCTGCGGGGCG
This sequence comes from Streptomyces spinoverrucosus, assembly GCF_015712165.1. Lineage (NCBI taxonomy): Bacteria > Bacillati > Actinomycetota > Actinomycetes > Kitasatosporales > Streptomycetaceae > Streptomyces > Streptomyces spinoverrucosus. Next base: position 2,187,805 of record NZ_JADPZX010000001.1, read on the forward strand.
TCGTTCAGCCAGTGCGCGACCCGGGCGGCGAAGCCGGGGACCTCGCGGCCGAGGTCGAGGAGGGTGCGGTCGAAGCGGGTCGCGCCGGCCGGGGTGCGGACGAGGAGCATGCCGGTGCGATGGACCAGGGCGCGCAACTCGTCCCCGCCGTGCCGGGCGGCCGTCCGCAGCAGGGATTCCAGGACGGGCGGGGCGTGCTCGTGGACGAGCAGGAAGTCGCACAGTTCGCGGCGCAGGGCGCGGGAGACGGGGGTGCCGGGTGCGCCGACGACGGTGGACAGCGCCACCCGCAGCTGCTCGGGCCCACCGTTCAGCAGGCCGGTGACCAGCGGAAACAGCACGGTCCTGGCGGCGGGCCCGGTGTCGAGGCGCCGGTCGACGTACGCGGCCACGGGCGCGGCCCGCTCCGGGCACGGCGTCACGGCGTCCCGGACCAGATCGGCGACGCGCCGCGCCAGCGCCGGGGTCGCCGCGTCGGCGAGGGTGAACAGCGCCTCCTCGGCGTCCGGCCGGTGCAGCCGGGCCCGGAAGGCGCCGAGCACCGGCTCGGGGTGGGTCGCCAGGGCGGTCACCAGCGCGCTCGCGGGCAGCTGCGGATCACCGGCCGCGAAGTGCTCCACCGCCCGGGGCAGGTACCGGGCCCGGGTGCGCGGATCGCGGACGAGGAGGCCGAGCGCCCCGCCGTGCAGACCGCCGTCGGCGGGGCGGGCGAGCAGGGCGAGGGCCGCGTAGCGCAGCAGCTCGCGGTCGGCCTCACTGCGGGCGTGGGGCATGGCGCGCAGCCCGTACGTCACCGCCGCCGCCCGCCGTGCCGACCGCTCGTCGTGCGCCCACCGGTCCACGGCCCGGCACACGGCGGAGGGCTCCTCCTCGGCGAGTACGCCGAGCAGCTCGTCGCCCCGCCGGTGCGCGCTGTCGACCAGCGCTTCCGTGAGGTCGTCCAGCGCCCGCCGCCGATGCGTGTGCAGCAGCGCCTGCGCGGCCGTCGCCACGGTCGCGTGCGGCGCGGCGGGGAGCGGCCGCTCGTCGTCGAACCAGCGGGTGAGATGCGGTTGTACGGCGGTGGGGTCGGCGGCGAGCAGCCGGGCGGCGGCGTCGAGGTACCGGCCGCCGTCGGCCGGGCCGCTGTCGGCGAGGACCAGGCGGCGCAGCAGGTCGAGGCGCTCGGCGCCGGGCAGCGCCGGCTCCGTCCAGAAGCCGGGCCCGAACTCCCCCGGCACCGCAAGCCCCTGCCGCCGCCGGTCGACGATCGCGTCGGCGAGCAGCCGCAGCACACGGAGATACGGCGTGGCGTCCGGCACCCGGCGCAGCGTCTCGCCGAGCAGCCGGGCCGCCCACCAGGAGTGCGGGTCGGCGTCCAGGGCGTGCACCAGCTCCTCCAGGCGGACGGAGAGCCGGTGTGTGCCGTGCTGCCGGGCGAGCTGGAGCAGGGCCTGCACGACGGGGCCGATGCGGTGGTGCGGGAGGGGATCCGGCTGTTCGGCGTCGGGGGCGGGGCGGTGGTGGACCAGGGCGCGCAGGGCCTCGTCCAGGTCGAGGTGCGTGCCCTGGAGCCAGTCGGCGAGCTCCTCGTGGGCGAAGCGGTAGCCGGTGCCGGCCGGGACGAGGAGGCCCTCGGCGAGGACGGCGGGCGCCCAGCCGGTGCCGCCGCCGAGCCGGACCGGGGCCGGGCCCCACGGGAACAGGGCCTTGAACACGTCCCGGTCCAGCTCGCCTTGCCCGGGCCCGAGGCTGCGCCGGGCGGCCTCGTGCACCTGCCCGGCCACCTTCGCCGCCAGCCGCCGTACGGCGGTGCCCCGCAGCCCGTTCTCGGCGGCGAGCCGCACGGCCACGCGCAGGCACATGAGGTCCAGGTGGGCGGCGAGGACGTCGTGCCGGTCGAGCGGGGCGACCGGCCGGGCGTCCGGGGCGGCGGCGAGGACCTCGGAGAGGAGACGGAGGGTGAGGGGGTGACGGGCGTCGGGGGCGGCGAGGACGCCTTCGGGGAGATCGTAACGGGCGCGGGCGCGTCGGGCCTCGTCCTCGTCCAGGTCCCCCAAGGGGACGCAGGGCGGCAGGTCACCGGGCTGTCCCACGCCCGGGTACAGGCACTCCGCCGGGTACTCCGCCCCCGCGCGTTCCCAGTACTCCGCCCGGCACGCCACGACCAACCGCGCCCCCGTCTCCCGCAGCCACCTCACGGTCCCGTCCGTCCACTCGGAAAGACGCCGAGCCAGGGCCGGGGGCATCTCCTCGGGGTTGTCGAGAAGCAGGAGCAGAGGACGACCGGCGGCACGGGCGAGCCCGGCCAGACGCTCCGGGCCGGTGTCGCCGGTCCCGGCCCCACCAAGAGTCCCGACCCCAACAAGAGTCCCGGCCCCACCAGGGGAGGCCCCTTCAAGCAAGGCCCCACCCCCTGCCGCCGCCACGATCCGCGCCGCCCGGCTCAGCGCCCGCCGGGCCGCATCCGCCACCGACCCGTCCTCGTCCCGCAGATCGGCGCCCCGCAGCCACAGGGTCGGCGTCGGTTCCGCACCCTGGTCGCGCCGGGCGGCAAGCGCCGCGAGTTCCGTCGTACGACCACTGCCCGGCGGCCCGACGAGTCCGAGGACGTTGGCCGGACCCTCGGTGAACGCGGCGAACTCCCGTACGACCGCCGCCCGTTCGACTGGCGCGACGGCCCCCTCCCGCCCCACGTGACCCTGCGGTCCGTCCTGCCGTACCGAGGCCGCCGTGAGTGCGAGCACCCCGGCGAGGTTGAGGTCGGCCCCGTACGCGGGCACCGTCGCCGCGTTGCGGGCGAGCAACTCGGCCAGCGGACCGCTCTGCGCGGGCCGCAGCGGCACGGCGAACCCGCAGTCACGGTGGCCGGTGTGCAGCGCCGTCCCGAGCACCGCGACCACGGCGCCGGTACCGGCGTCGACGACCGGTCCCCCGGCCGCGCCACCGCCCAGCCGCAGGGCGTCCCGCCCAGCCGTGCCGATCGCCAGCTCCAGCACGTGGTCGAGCTGACGGAAACGGTCCGTGGCCGTGTACGTCACGCCCGTCGCCGCTCCCAGCACCCGCGCCTCACGCCAGCAGCCCGCGGCGATCCGCACATACGCGCCGGTCTCGACCCGGTCCCGCACGGTGATCGGCAGCGGCTCCACGCCCAGCCCCTCGGCGGGTACGAGAGCCAGATCCCGCTCCGGCAGCGGTGTGACCGCCTCGGCGGGCACGACACAGCTGCGGTCCCCGGCGCGCAGGACCAGCCGGGCCAGTCCGTCGACGGCCTCGTGGCTGGTGAGGACGGTGCCGTGATGGTCGGCGACGATGCCGGTGCCGCGAGGACGTCCGGCGAGGTCGTGGATGCGGACGAGGACGGCGTCACCCGGGCCGCGCCCGCCGTGCCGCGGTGCGGTCCCCCGGCCCTGTACCGCCATGGTCGAACCTCCCCGCCGTACCGCCGTACATCTGTGCCCTGACGTCGACGGTAGGGGCGGGATGATCAGGGAAACAGCACGCGTGACGAACGCGCCCCCCTGCACTCCCCTGGTTCACTCCGAGCGCCTGCCTGGGCGGGTGAACGGGCCCGGGTCGCTGGATACACCCTAGGGGTGGGGGAACCGATGGGGGGACCGTGGAGCGGCGGGAATGCAGGACCCCGTGACCGCCGCTCCACGGGCAAGCCATGACGAGCCGTCAGCAGCTGTCGGCCTCAGGAGCAGTCAGCCTCAGGAGCAGTCGGCCTCAGCAGCGGTCAGCCGAAGACGGCGAGGCTCTTGGCCTTGCCCCGCTGGACTTCCACGAGCGCGAGGAAGCGGCCCTCGGGATCGAAGACGGCCACCGGCCCGGCGCCCGTGTACTCGTCGGGCATGTCGAGCCGCACGCCATTGGTGAGCAGCCGGGCCCGCCTGCCGTCCACGTCCCAGCGCGGGAACGCGGCCGCGGCCGCCTCGGCGATCGGCATCACGGTCAGCTCCTGCTGGAGCTGGTCCAGGGTGCGGGCCGAGTCGATCTTGTACGGCCCGACGCGCGTCCGGCGCAGCGCGGTGAGGTGGCCGCCGACGCCCAGGTCGGCGCCCAGGTCACGGGCGAGGGCGCGGATGTAGGTGCCGGAGGAGCAGACGACCGACACGACCAGGTCGAGCACGGGGGTGCCGTCGTCGGCGACGGCGTCCCGGACGTCGTACACGCTGAACGACGAGATGGTGACGGGCCTGGCCGGGATGTCGAAGTCCTCGCCGTCCCTGGCCCGCTTGTACGAGCGCACCCCGTTGATCTTGATGGCGCTGACCTTGGACGGCACCTGCATGATGTCGCCGGTCAGTTTGGCGATCCCGGCGTCGATGGCGTCCCGGGTGATCTTCGAGGCGTCGACCGACCCGGTGACCTCGCCCTCGGCGTCGTCGGTGACGGTCGTCTGGCCCAGGCGGATCGTGCCCAGGTACTCCTTCTCGGTCAGGGCGAGGTGGCCGAGGAGCTTGGTCGCCTTCTCGACGCCGAGGACGAGGACGCCCGTCGCCATCGGGTCGAGGGTGCCGGCGTGGCCGACGCGGCGCGTCCTGGCGATGCCGCGCATCTTGGCGACCACGTCGTGCGAAGTGAAGCCCGACGGCTTGTCGACGATGACGAGGCCGTCGGGCGTGGTGTGCTTCTGGGTCATGCGGTGGTGTCGTCCTCGTCCTCACCCGGCTTCTTGTACGGGTCGGCGTCACCGGCGTAGGTGGCGCCCGCCGAGGCCTCGCGGACCTTCTCGTCGGACTGGCGGGCCTTGTCGAGGAGGTCCTCGATGGTCCGGGCGGTGTCCGGGAGGGCGTCGGCGACGAAGGTCAGCGTCGGCGTGAACTTCACACCGGCCGCCTTGCCGACCTCGGAGCGCAGGATGCCCTTGGCGCTCTCCAGACCGGCGGCCGCGGCCGCCCGCTCCTCCTCGTCCCCGTACACGGTGTAGAAGACGGTCGCCTCCCGCAGGTCGCCCGTCACCCGGGTGTCCGTGATGGTGACGTGCGAGCCGAGCCGCGGGTCCTTGATCCCGCGCTGCAGCTTCTGGGCCACCACCTCTCGGATGAGGTCCGCCAGCCTCTTGGCACGCGCGTTGTCGGCCACTGGTCCGTCTCCCGTTCTTTCCTGATCTACGTTCTCTGGGTCAGTCGTCGTCGCCGTGGAAGCGGCGCCTGACCGACAGCAGTTCCACCTCGGGGCGTCCGGCTACCAGCCGCTCGCACCGGTCCAGCACGTCGCTGACGTGCGCCGCGTCGCCGGACACCACCGCCAGGCCGATCTGGGCCCGGCGGTAGAGGTCCATGTGATCCACCTCGGCCGCGCTCACCGCGTACTTCCGCTGGAGTTCGGCGACGATCGGGCGGACGACGGAGCGCTTCTCCTTCAGCGACCGTACGTCGCCGAGGAGCAGGTCGAAGGACAGCGTCCCCACATACATGTGTGTAACCGGTTCACCCGCCGGTACGGGATCGATGGAGCCCTCAAGAACCGTACCGCTCCCTTGCCGGGGGCTCGACCGGGTTTTGCCCGGGGCAAACCGCAGTGGCCGACAGGAGCAATGTCCCGTCGGCCACCGCCTACCACGTGCTGTTACACCCGCGGCTTCTCGCGCATCTCGTACGTCGCGATGACGTCGTCGACCTTGATGTCGTTGAAGTTGCCGAGGTTGATACCGCCCTCGAACCCTTCGCGGATCTCGGTGACGTCGTCCTTGAAGCGACGCAGGCCCTCGATGGTGAGGTTCTCCGCGATGACCTTGCCGTCGCGGAGGAGGCGCGCCTTGGTGTTGCGCCGGACCTCGCCGGAGCGGATGAGCACACCCGCGATGTTGCCCAGCTTGGACGAGCGGAAGACCTCGCGGATCTCCGCCGTACCGAGCTCGACCTCTTCGAACTCCGGCTTGAGCATGCCCTTGAGGGCCGCCTCGATCTCCTCGATCGCCTGGTAGATGACCGAGTAGTAGCGGACGTCCACGCCCTCGCGCTCGGCCATCTGCGCGGCACGCCCGGCGGCGCGCACGTTGAAGCCGATCACGATGGCGTCCGAGCCCATCGCCAGGTCGATGTCGGACTCCGTGACCGCACCGACGCCGCGGTGCAGGACGCGGATGTCGACCTCTTCGCCGACGTCGAGCTGGAGCAGCGAGGACTCCAGGGCCTCGACGGAACCAGAAGCGTCACCCTTGATGATGAGGTTGAGCTGCTGGACCTCGCCGGCCTTGAGCACCTTGTCCAGGTCCTCCAGGGAGACCCTGCGGGTGCGCTTGGCGAAGGCCGCGTTGCGCTCGCGCGCCGCGCGCTTCTCGGCGATCTGGCGGGCCGTACGGTCCTCCTCGACCACGAGGAAGTTGTCGCCGGCACCCGGGACGTTGGTCAGACCCAGGACCTGGACCGGCGTGGACGGGCCGGCCTCGGCGACGTTGCTGCCGGTGTCGTCGAGCATCGCCCGGACACGGCCGTACGCGTCGCCGACCACCATGGTGTCGCCGACCCGCAGCGTGCCTCGCTGGACGAGGACCGTCGACACGGCACCGCGGCCGCGGTCGAGGCGGGACTCGATGGCGATGCCCTGCGCGTCCTGGTTCGGGTTGGCCCGCAGGTCCAGGGCGGCGTCGGCGGTCAGCACGACCGCCTCCAGCAGGCTGTCGATGTGCAGGCCCTGCTTGGCGGAGATGTCGACGAACATGGTTTCGCCGCCGTACTCCTCGGCCACCAGGCCGTACTCGGTCAGCTGACCGCGCACCTTGGTCGGGTCCGCGCCCTCGACGTCGATCTTGTTGACCGCGACCACGATCGGCACGTCGGCCGCCTTGGCGTGGTTCAGGGCCTCGACCGTCTGGGGCATCACACCGTCGTTGGCCGCCACCACGAGGATCGCGATGTCGGTCGACTTCGCACCGCGGGCACGCATGGCGGTGAACGCCTCGTGACCCGGGGTGTCGATGAAGGTGATCGCGCGGTCCTCGCCGTTGACCTGGGTCGCGACCTGGTAGGCACCGATGTGCTGGGTGATGCCACCGGCCTCGCCCGCGATGACGTTGGTCTTGCGGATGGCGTCGAGCAGGCGGGTCTTACCGTGGTCGACGTGACCCATGACGGTCACGACCGGCGGACGGACGACCAGGTCCTCCTCGGAGCCCTCGTCCTCGCCGAACTCGATGTCGAAGGACTCGAGGAGCTCGCGGTCCTCCTCCTCCGGGCTGACGATCTGAACCGTGTAGTTCATCTCGTCGGCGAGGAGCTGGAGCGTCTCGTCGGAGACGGACTGCGTGGCCGTGACCATCTCGCCGAGGTTCATCATGACCGCGACGAGGGACGCCGGGTTGGCGTTGATCTTCTCCGCGAAGTCGGTGAGCGAGGCACCGCGCGACAGGCGAATGGTCTCGCCGTTGCCGCGAGGCAGCATCACACCGCCGACCGACGGGGCCTGCATGGCCTCGTACTCCTGACGGCGCTGCCGCTTCGACTTGCGGCCACGACGCGCGGGGCCGCCGGGACGCCCGAAGGCACCCTGCGTGCCACCACGGCCGCCGGGGCCACCGCCGGGACGGCCACCGAAGCCGGGACGGCCACCGCCGCCACCGAAGCCACCGCCACCACCACCGGGGCCGCCGCCACCGGGACGACCGGCGAAACCGCCACCGCCACCCGGACGAGCGCCACCGCCACCGCCGGGACGGCCGGCGAAGCCGCCGCCGCCACCGGGACGACCGCCGCCACCGGGACGACCGGCACCGGCCGGGCCGCGACCGCCGCCGGGGCCCGGACGCGGGCCGGCAGCGGGACGCTGCGGCATCATGCCGGGGTTCGGACGGGGACCGGCGGGACCGCCGCCGGGACGCGGGGCGCCACCCTGCGGACGCGGCATCGAGCCGGGGCTCGGCCGGGAGCCGCCCGGAGCCTGCGGACGCGGACCGCCGCCCTGGCCACCAGGGCCCTGCGGACGGGGACCGGCGCCGGGGCCACCGGGGCCACCACCGGGACGCTGACCCTGCGGACGGGGCGCCTGCGGGCGCGCCATGCCGGTGGAGCCACCGGAGGTGAAGGGGTTGTTACCCGGACGCGGACCGGCCGGACGGGCACCGGGACGCGGCGCGGGAGCCCCTGCGGCAGGGCGGGCTCCCTGACCGCCGGGGCGCTGGCCCTGACGGTCCTGGCCACCGGGACGGGTGCCACCGGGCTTGGGGGCACCGGGACGGGCGCCGCCCGGCTTGGGACCGGACGCGGCGGCCGGGGCCGGGGCCGACGGCGGAGCGGTGAACTCCGGGGCGGCCGGGGCCGGACGCGGCGCGGGCTTCGGGCCCGGCGTCGGACGCGGACCGGGGGTCGGCGCGGGCGCCGAAGCGGCGGGCGCCGCCGGGGCCGCGGGCTGCTGGGCAGCGGCGGGCTTGGGGGCGGCCGGCTTCGGGGCAGCCGGACGTGCCGCCTGCGCCGGAGAGGGCGCGGCGGGCTTGGGGGCAGCCTTCCGGGGGGCGGGCTTCGCGGCGGACTTGCCGTTGCCACCGCCCTGCTGGAAGGCGTCAGTCAGTTTGCGTACTACGGGCGCCTCGATCGTCGAAGACGCCGATCGGACGAATTCACCGAGTTCCTGGAGCTTGGCCATGACGACCTTGCTCTCGACACCGAACTCCTTGGCGAGTTCGTAGACCCGGACCTTAGCCACTTCGCTCCTTTGAGGTCCGGGTTGCGGCCGGACCGTCGCTAGTTCATGGGCGTACTCATCGCGTACTCATCGAGTGCTCATCGCAATCTCGACCTGCTTTCGACTCGCGAGGTACCAGGCCGCACGGGGGGTTCCGTACGGCATGTTTCTTACCGTGTTGCCTGATCGGCAACTGTTGTCCGCTCGACGTACTGGCGCAACGCCTTTGTGTCGAGCGCTCCCGGGGCGCGCAGCGCCCGCGTGAACGCCCGGCGGCGTATCGCCTGGTCGAGACAGACCAAGGCGGGGTGTACATAGGCACCCCGGCCGGGCAGCGTACCGCGAGGATCGGGGACGCAAGCGTCCTTGATCGCCACGATGCGCAGCAGCTCGGTCTTGGCCGCTCGCTCCCGGCACCCGAGACAGGTGCGTTCCGGGCATGCGCGGGCATGCGTCCGGCCAGACACTCCTAAGTCTACCTCCCCGTAACGACCTCACCCCTTTGGGGCAGAGATCGAACAGTTGCAGCGCGTATAACTGTCGTGATCCAACCCACCCGGGGCCGAGATCTATTCCCCCGGCTGTTCGGTGTCCGGACGGATGTCGATCCGCCAGCCGGTGAGCCGGGCCGCAAGTCGGGCATTCTGCCCTTCCTTGCCGATCGCCAGGGACAGCTGGTAGTCGGGCACCGTCACGCGCGCCGAGCGGGCCGTCATGTCAACGACCTCGACCTTGGACACCCGAGCGGGGGACAGCGCGTTCGCCACCATCTCGGCCGGGTCGTCCGACCAGTCGACGATGTCGATCTTCTCACCGTTCAGCTCGGCCATGACGTTGCGCACCCGCCCGCCCATCGGGCCGATGCAGGCGCCCTTGGCGTTCAGGCCCGTACGGGTGGACCGGACGGCGATCTTGGTGCGGTGGCCGGCCTCGCGGGCGATGGCGGCGATCTCGACGGACCCGTCGGCGATCTCCGGCACCTCCAGCGCGAACAGCTTCTTCACCAGATTGGGGTGCGTACGGGACAGGGTCACCGACGGACCACGCACGCCCTTGGCCACCCGGACGACGTACGACCGCAGCCGCATCCCGTGCGGGTAGGTCTCGCCGGGCACCTGCTCCTGCACGGGCAGGATGGCCTCCAGCTTGCCGATGTCGACGAGCACGTTCTTCGGGTCGCGGCCCTGCTGCACCACACCGGTGACGATGTCGCCCTCGCGGCCGGCGTACTCGCCGAGCGTGGCGTCGTCCTCGGCGTCGCGCAGCCGCTGCAGGATGACCTGCTTGGCGGTGGTCGCGGCGATCCGGCCGAAACCGGACGGTGTGTCGTCGAACTCGCGGGGCGCCTGGCCCTCTTCGAGGTCCTCGGGGTCCTCTTTCGCCCACACGGTCACATGTCCGGTCTCCCGGTTGAGCTCCACGCGCGCGTGCCGGCGGCTTCCCTCGGTGCGGTGGTAGGCGATGAGGAGGGCCGCCTCGATCGCCTCGACGAGCAGGTCGAAGGAGATCTCCTTCTCCCTCACCAAGCCCCGCAGGGCGCTCATGTCGATGTCCACGGCTACGCCTCCTCCTCTTCCGTCATGTCCTTGTGGTCCTGCTTTTCCTTGCGGCCGAACTCGACCTGGACGCGCGCCTTGGCGATGTCGTCGAAGGTGAGCCTGCGCGCCGTGGGCCTGCGCCCCTTGACCCCGGGTACCTCGACGTCGACGCCGTCGTCGTCGACCGTGAGGATTCTGGCCACCAGCTCTCCGTCTTCCGCCAGCTGGAATCTGGCCAGCCGGCCGGTGGCGCGCACATAGTGCCGGTGCTGTGTGAGGAGGCGTTCCGCGCCCGGGGTTCCGACCTCGAGGGTGTACTCGCCCTCGCCCATCGCGTCCGTCTCGTCGAGCCTCGCCGAGAGCGCACGGCTCACATCGGCGATCCGGTCCAGGTCCGCTCCGGTGTCGGAGTCGACGACGACGCGCAGCACACGTTTGCGTCCGACCGAGTCCACCGCGATCTCTTCGAGATCCAGGCCCTGGGAGGTGACGAGCGGTTCCAGGAGTTCTCGCAGCCTCTCGCTCTGGGTGGTGCTCATCCGGGTGACTCCTCGGCCGCGTGTGCTGTTGTGGGATGGGTCGCGTGTCTGGTCAAAGGGTATCCGGTCCCGGGCGGTGATGCCGTCCACCTGGGTCGGAGCGGTGCCGATGAGTGGTATCGGACACGTGCGCGGGTACGGTGATCACGGGCGTGCCGCCCAGTCGTTTCATACGAGTCTTCGAGGACGTCAGCCGTGCCGTTTTCCCTGTCGCCGCGCGTGCCCTCGGGGCCGCGCAGAAGGACCCTGCTCGCCTCGGCCGCGGGCGTCGCCCTGCTCGCGGGCTGCTCCGCCGGACCCGACGACTCCGGCACCACGGGCGGCAGCCCGTCGGCCGCCGACCGGGCACGCGCGCGTGCGGCCCGGGACAGCGACGGGCTGATCGCACGGTACGACGCCGTGATGGTCGCTTTTCCGGGGCTCGTGGAGCGGTTGCGGCCGCTTCGGGACGCGGCGGTGCGGCACGCGGAGGCCTTCGGGGGCGTCCCGACGAAGGCCTCGCCGACCGCTTCGGCCCCGGCCACCGCGCAGGCCTCCCCCAGTGCCTCGGCTCCGGCCACCGCGCAGGCCAACCCCACCGCCTCGGCCCCGGCCACCGCGCAGGCCTCCCCAGAAGTCCCCGCCGGCGAGCAGGCCGCCCTCGCCGAGCTGGCCGCCGCCGAGCGAACGCTCGCAGACCGGCGGGCCAAGGCCCTGCTCGACGTGCCGGGCGAGCTGGCGCGACTGCTGGCGTCGGTGGCGGCCGCCGGGGCGGCGCACGCGTATCTGCTCACGGAGGGTGAGAGCAAGGCATGAGCAAGGCATGAGCGAGGCGAAGGACGAGGAGCTGCACGCCCTGCGGACGGCGTCGGCAGCCGCCAGAACGGCGCATCCGCATGCGTCCACGGAGAGTGAAGGCACAGCATGAGCGAGGCGAACCACGAGGAGCTGCGGGCCCTGCAGGCGGCGCTGGCGGCCGAGCATGCCGCGGTGTACGGCTACGGCGTGGTCGGCGGGCGGATCGGTGAGCAGCGGCGCACGGAGGCGCGGGCGGCGTACGACGCCCATCGGGCGCGGCGGGACGCGCTGGGGCGCGAGGTGCGTGCGCTGGGCGCCGAGCCGGTGGCCGCGGCCGCCGGGTACGCGCTGCCGTTCCCGGTGACGGACCCGGAGACGGCCGTACGACTCGCCGCCGAGTTGGAGGAACGCGTGGCCGGGGTGTACTCCGACCTGGTGCGGGCGGCCGGCGACGAGCGGCGGGGCCTGGCTGCGGCCGCGCTGCGCGAAGCGGCGGTGCGGGCGGTGCGCTGGCGCGGCCGGAGCGTAGCCTTCCCTGGGCTCGCCGAGCGGGCCGGCGCCGCCTCGGCGTCGGCGACACCCTCGGCGTAACGCGTACTGGAAGGGGACACCTCGCGTATGGCTTTCGAACCGCCGCAGCGTCTGGTCAGGGCGCTCGGTGAGACGGCGCCGCACGGTGACGACTGGCTGGAGAAGCTGCCCGAGGCGGCGCAACAGGCCGTTGCTCTACGCGAGTTGACCGTGGAACGGGTACAGGTGCCGGGCGGGCGGAGCAGCCTGGTGCTGCTGGTGCGGCGGGCGGACGGCACGCCCGCGGTGCTGAAGCTGGCCCCGCCCCGGGCCCGCCCGGAGAGCGAGCGGGCCGCGCTGGCGCACTGGAACGGCCTGGGCGCCGTACAGCTGCTCGAACCTGCCGCCGAGGACGGTGCGCTGCTGCTGGAGCGGCTGCATCCGGAGGTGTCGGTGCGGTCGCTGCCGGAGGCGAAGGCGCTGCTGGAGGCGGCGGGCACACTGCGGAAGCTGTGGGTGGAGCCGCCGGAGGGGCATCCCATCGAGACCGTGGCCGGGCGGACCGGGCGGCAGGCCGAGGCGATGCGGGCGAGCGCGGACGCGGACCTCGTCCCGCTGGTGGACGCGGCGCTCACCGCGCGTGAGGAGCTGCTGGCGGCGCCGCCGGAACATCGGTTGCTGCACGGCACGTTCCGGCAGAGCAAGGTGCTCGCCGGGGACCGGATGCCGTGGCTGGCAGTCGGTCCCGACCCGGTGGTCGGCGAGTGCGCCTTCGACCTGGCGCGCCTCGTCCGGGACCGGGTGGAGGACCTGATCGCCGCGCCGTCGGGCGCCGCGACGACCCGGCGGCGGGTGAGGCGCCTCGCGGAGTCGCTGGACGTGGACCAGGAGCGGCTGCGCGGCTGGACGCTGTTCCGGGCCGTGGAGTCGGGCGCCCGGGCACGGCGGGTGGGGCGACTGAAGGACGCGGAGCTGCTGCTGGAGTTCGCCACGTGGTTGTAGGGCGCTGCGGCCGAGGCCCTGGGGGCTGCTGCCCCCGGACCCCGGCTTCGGCCTGAACGGCCTCGTCCTCAAACGCCGGACGAGTTGAGCCGGTCGGCTCGACGATCCGTCAGGATGTGGCCGTCAGGCGGGCGATCGCCTCGTCGACCGGCAGCTCCTCGCGCTCACCGGTGCGACGGTCCTTGAGCTCGACCACGCCCTCGCCCGCGCGCCGCCCGGCCACCAGGATCTGCGGTACGCCGATCAGCTCCGCGTCGGTGAACTTCACACCCGGGGAGACGCCCGCGCGGTCGTCCACCAGGACGCGCACACCGGCCGCCGCCAGCTTGTCGGAGACCTCCAGGGCCAGCTCGGTCTGCAGGGCCTTGCCGGCCGCGACGACGTGCACGTCGGCCGGGGCGACCTCCTTGGGCCAGCACAGGCCCTTGTCGTCGGCGGTCTGCTCGGCGAGCGCGGCGACCGCGCGGGAGACGCCGACGCCGTACGAGCCCATGGTCACGCGGACCGGCTTGCCGTTCTGGCCGAGGACGTCGAGCTTGAGGGCGTCGGCGTACTTGCGGCCCAGCTGGAAGATGTGGCCGATCTCGATGGCCCGGTCCAGCTTGAGGCCGGTGCCGCACTTCGGGCAGGGGTCGCCCTCCTGCACCACCACGACGTCCACGTACTCGTCGACCTCGAAGTCACGGCCCGCGACGACGTTCTTCGCGTGCGTGTGCTCCTTGTTGGCGCCCGTGATCCAGCCGGTGCCGGGGGCCACGCGCGGGTCGGCGATGTACTTGACCTTCTCACCCAGGCCCTGCGGGCCGACGTAGCCACGGACCAGGTCCGGGCGGTCCGCGAAATCGGCCTCGGTGACCATCTCGACGGTGGCCGGGGCGAAGTGCGCCTCGACCTTGTCCATGTCGACCTCGCGGTCGCCGGGCACGCCGACGGCGACGATCTCACCGGCCACCTTGACGAGGAGGTTCTTCAGGGTGGCGGAGGCCGGGACGCCGAGGGAGGCGGCGAGGGTCTCGATGGTCGGGGTGTCCGGGGTCGGGATGTCCTCGGCGGCGGGTACGTCGGAGGCGTCCACCGGCTTCAGCTCGTAGGTGATCGCCTCGGTGTTGGCGGCGAAGTCGCAGTTCGGGCAGTCGGCGAAGGTGTCCTCGCCGGCCTCGGCCGGGGCGAGGAACTCCTCCGACTTGGAGCCGCCCATCGCGCCGGCGGTCGCGGCGCAGATGCGGTAGTCGAGGCCGAGGCGCTCGAAGATCCTCTGGTACGCCTTGCGGTGCAGGGCGTACGACTCGGCGAGGCCCTCGTCGGCGAGGTCGAAGGAGTAGGAGTCCTTCATCAGGAACTCCCGGCCGCGCAGGATGCCCGCGCGCGGGCGGGCCTCGTCCCGGAACTTGCTCTGGATCTGGTAGAGGATCACCGGCAGGTCCTTGTAGGAGGACGCCTGGTCCTTCACCAGCAGGGTGAAGATCTCCTCGTGGGTCGGGCCGAGAAGGTAGTCGCCGCCCTTGCGGTCCTTCAGCCGGAACAGCTCCTGGCCGTACTCGTCCCAGCGGCCGGTCGCGTCGTACGGCTCACGCGGCAGCAGCGCGGGGAGCAGCACTTCCTGGGCGCCGATCGCGTCCATCTCCTCGCGGACGACGCGCTCCACGTTGGCGAGGACCCGCTTGCCCAGCGGCAGCCAGGACCAGATGCCGGCGGCGGTGCGGCGGACGTAGCCGGCGCGGACGAGCAGCTTGTGGCTGAGGACCTCGGCGTCCGCCGGGTCGTCGCGCAGCGTCTTCGCCATCAACTGGGACATGCGCTGGACCGGTGCGTTCGCCATGGTTCTCGTACTCCTGCCGGGTTTGGGTTATGGCAGGAGGTTAGCCGGGTGGTACGGGACGGTGGAAATCGGTTAACGGCGCAGGGGCAGCGGGGCGCCCATGACGGCGTACGGCTTGGGGGCGCTGGGGAAGTGGACCTGGCGGGCGAGGTCCTGGTAGCCGAGGGAGTGGTAGAGGCCGCGGGCGGGGCTGTCGGTGTCGATCGCCGAGAGGATGGAGCGGGGTTCGGTCGCCGTGTCGGTGATCGCGGTGATGAGGGCCCGGCCGATGCCGCGTTTCTGGTAGCGGGGGTGGACGTGCAGCTCGGTGATCACGAAGGAGTTGTCGAGCCAGTGGTCGTGGCCCTGGGCGCGGAGGTAGGGCTCGACGACGGTGGACCACCAGTGGGTGCGGTCGTTGGGCATGCCGTAGACGAAGCCGACCAGGTGGCCCTGTGCCGTCGCGCCGAGGGCTCTGGCGCCGGGGTAGCTCATGTGGCGCAGGACGATCTGGCGGCGGACGGCTACTTCGTCGGGGCCCAGGCCGAAGGCTGCGGCTTGGACTGCGAGGGCTTCGTCGACGTGAGAGGGGAGATCCAGGGGGCCGATCACGATGTCGCGAAGCATGACGGGGAGCCTACAGGGGGGTTTCGCTTGTTTGCCGGGTGCCGGGTGGATCTGGCTGGTCACGCGGTTCCCCGCGCCCCTTCTCGGCGTTGGCCCCGGCGCCCGCTAGAAAAGGACGCTCATGAACGCGCCGACCTCCTGGAAGCCGACTCGTCGGTACGTCCGCCTTGCCGCGGTGTTGAAGTCGTTGACGTACAGGCTGACGACGGGGGCGACGTCCGCGAGTGCGTAGCGGAGGACCGCTGCCATGCCCGGGGCCGCCAGGCCCTTCCCCCGGTACTCCGGGGCCACCCAGACGCCCTGGATCTGGCAGGCCCGGTCCGTCGCGGCGCCGATCTCCGCCTTGAAGACGACCTTGCCGTGGTCGTCGAGGCGGGCGAAGGAGCGGCCGGAGCCGACGAGTTCGGCGACGCGGGCCTGGTAGAGGAGGCCGCCGTCGCCGGCCAGGGGGGAGACGCCGACCTCCTCGGTGAACATCGCCACGCAGGCCGGCATGATCGTCTCCATCTCGTCCTTGCGGACGCGGCGGACGTAGGGGTCCGGGGCGATGTCGGCGGGCATGCGGTCGGTGACCATGAGGGGCTGGTGGGCGCGGACCTCGCGGGCGGGGCCCCAGTGGGGTTCGAGGAGCCGCCAGAGTTCGGCGGTGGGCTCGGCGGGGCCGACCACGGAGGAGCAGCGGCGGCCGGCCCGGCGGGCGCGGTCGGCGAAGGCGCGGATGGCGCGGGGCGTGGCGCAGATGGGGACGAGGTTGGCGCCCGCGTAGCAGAGGGAGGTCAGCATGCCGTCCTCGTACCAGCCCCACATCTCGCCGCCGAGCCGCCACGGGTCGAGGCCGGCGACCTGGACCCGTGAGGTGACGAAGGCGTTGGCCACCGGCTCGCGGTCGAGGACGGCGAGCGCGGCGTCCAGGTCGCTCGGTTCGAGGACCCGGGAGGTGGTCTGGGTCAACACGGGCGGGGCCTCACGGGTGGGGTCTGCTGATCTCCGCACTGTACCTGCGGAAGCTTGGCCATGCCGCCCCGCGTGAGGTGCCGCCCGTTTTTGGGTGGGCGCCCACTGACTCGGGTGGTTCCTGTGACTGGGCGGGTGCGGGTTTCGTGTGGCTGGTCGCGCCCACGCGGCGGAGCCGCACATTGGTACAGCCCCGCGCCCCTTTGGGGCGTTGTTCAGCCCGCCACCGAAACCGACGGCTCGCCCGACTCCGCCCCGTCCGCCTCCATCTGTTCGGCCAGCTTCATGGCCTCCTCGATGAGGGTTTCGACGATCTTGGACTCCGGGACGGTCTTGATGACCTCGCCCTTGACGAAGATCTGGCCCTTGCCGTTGCCGGAGGCGACGCCGAGGTCGGCCTCGCGGGCCTCGCCGGGGCCGTTGACGACGCAGCCCATGACGGCGACGCGGAGCGGGACCTCCATGCCGGTGAGGCCGGCCGTGACCTCCTCGGCCAGCTTGTAGACGTCGACCTGGGCGCGGCCGCAGGACGGGCAGGAGACGATCTCCAGGCCGCGCTGCCGGAGGTTCAGCGACTCCAGGATCTGGATGCCGACCTTGACCTCCTCGACGGGCGGCGCCGACAGGGAGACGCGGATGGTGTCGCCGATGCCCTCGCTGAGCAGGGCGCCGAAGGCGACCGCCGACTTGATCGTGCCCTGGAACGCGGGACCGGCCTCGGTGACGCCGAGGTGCAGCGGGTAGTCGCACTGCGCGGCGAGCTGGCGGTACGCCTCGATCATCACGACCGGGTCGTTGTGCTTGACGGAGATCTTGATGTCCCGGAAGTCGTGCTCCTCGAAGAGCGAGGCCTCCCACAGGGCCGACTCGACCAGGGCCTCCGGCGTCGCCTTGCCGTACTTCTGCAGCAGGCGCCGGTCCAGGGAGCCGGCGTTCACGCCGATGCGGATCGGGGTGCCGTGCTCCTTGGCGGCCTTGGCGATCTCCTTGACCTTGTCGTCGAACTGCTTGATGTTGCCGGGGTTCACCCGGACCGCGGCGCAGCCCGCCTCGATCGCGGCGAAGACGTACTTCGGCTGGAAGTGGATGTCGGCGATGACGGGGATCTGCGACTTGCGGGCGATGGTCGCGAGGGCGTCGGCGTCGTCCTGGGTGGGGCAGGCCACACGGACGATCTGGCAGCCGGAGGCGGTCAGCTCGGCGATCTGCTGGAGGGTGGCGCCGACGTCCGACGTACGGGTCGTGGTCATGGACTGGACCGAGACCGGCGCGTCCCCGCCCACCGGCACCGAGCCGACCTGGATCTGCCGGCTCTTCCGGCGCTCGGCGAGCTTGGTCGGAACGGACGGCATGCCGAGAGAAATCGCAGTCATCTGCTGTGCAACCCCAAGTCGTGGATCAAGGTCCGGTCCCGTCAGCAGCGGGCTCCAGGCTTCGAGATTACGGCACGGGCCTGTGCGTCAGCACATCCCGCCCGGTAAACCCACTCGATGGAAGACGGCCCGGCATACACGATGCCGGGCCGTCGCCAACTCCGTATGACTAGGAGATTCTCACCGGGTTAACCACGTCGGCGATGAGCACCAGGATCGTGAAGCAGATGAAGATCCCGGCCACCACGTAGGCGACGGGCATCAGCTTCGCCACGTCGAAGGGGCCCGGGTCGGGCCGGCGCAGCACCTTCGCCACGTTCCGCCGCAGCGACTCCCACAGCGCGCCCGCGATGTGGCCGCCGTCGAGCGGCAGCAGCGGGAGCATGTTGAACAGGAACAGGGAGAGGTTGAAACCGGCCACCAGCATCAGAGCCATCGCCAGCTGCTGGGTGGGCGGGATGTCGAGGGTGAAGATCTCGCCGCCGACGCGGGCCGCGCCGACCACGCCCATCGGGGAGTCGGGTTCGCGCTCGGCGCCGTCGAAGGCGGCGTTCCACAGGGCCGGGATCTTGCCGGGCAGTGCGGCGAGGGAGTCGACGGCCTCACCGACGCGGTCGCCCATCCACACCAGGGACTCGTCGAAGTCCTGCCGGACGATGCCGGTGGCGGCGCTGAAGCCGAGGAAGCCGGCGTTGACGTACTCGCCCTGGACGATCTGGCCGCCGGAGTCCTTCTTGGCGACCTGGTTGGTGGCGATCTTCGCGTGCAGGGTGACTTCCTCGCCCTTGCGGTCGACGACGATCGGCACCTCCTTGCCGGGGTTGGCGCGGATCAGGTCGGAGAGTTCGTTCCACTCGTCGGTCCTGACGCCGTTGAAGGCGACGATCCTGTCGCCGGCCTTCAGGCCTGCCGCGGCGGCCGGGGAGGGCTGGTCGGCCGAGGTGCACTTGTCGCGGTTCTCGCTCTGGGCGATCACGCACTGGGAGACCGAGCTGACCGTGGTGGTCTGCTGGGAGATGCCGAAGCCCATCAGCACGATGAGGAAGAGGGCGACCGCCAGGATCAGGTTCATGAACGGGCCCGCGAACATCACGATGACCCGCTTCCACGGCTTGCGCGTGTAGAACATGCGGGTCTCGTCGCCGGGGCGCAGCTCCTCGAAGGCGGCCGAGCGGGCGTCCTCGATCATGCCGCGCCAGGGCGAGGTCGAGCGGGCCTCCACGCGGCCGTCGGGGCCGGGCGGGAACATGCCGATCATGCGGATGTAGCCGCCGAGCGGGATGGCCTTGATGCCGTACTCGGTCTCGCCCTTGGTGCGCGAGAACAGCGTCGGGCCGAAGCCGACCATGTACTGCGGGACGCGGATGCCGAAGAGCTTGGCGGTGGACAGATGCCCCAGCTCGTGCCACGCGATCGAGATCAGCAGGCCGACCGCGAAGACGACTATGCCGAGGATCATCATCAGGGTCGTCATGCACGCGCCTCCGCGGTGGCTGTCTGTGCCGTATGTCCGGTCTGTGCCGTCAGTTCACGGGCCCGCGCGCGGGCCCAGGTCTCCGCTTCGAGGACGTCCGACACGGTGAGTGAGGTTCCCGTGCCGGGAGTGCCGTGTTCGTCGACGACCCGGGTGACCGTCTCCATGATCCCGTTGAACGGCAGCGTGCCCTGGAGGAACGCGTCCACGCACTCCTCGTTGGCGGCATTGAACACCGCCGGAGCGGTGCCCGCGAGCTCTCCGACGTGCCGGGCGAGGCCGACCGACGGGAAGGCGTCGGTGTCGAGGGGGAAGAACTCCCAGGTCGACGCCGTGCTCCAGTCGAAGGCGGGTGCCGCGTCGGGGACGCGTTCGGGCCAGCCGAGGCCGATGGCGATGGGCCCGCGCATGTCCGGGGGCGTCGCCTGGGCGATCGTGGATCCGTCCGTGAACTCAACCATCGAGTGGACATACGACTGCGGATGCACGACCACCTCAATGCGTTCGAAGGGAATGTCGTACAGCAGGTGTGCCTCGATGACCTCCAGGCCCTTGTTGACGAGGGTCGCGGAGTTGATCGTGATCACTGGTCCCATGGCCCAGGTGGGGTGGGCGAGGGCGTCCTCGACGGTGACGTTCGACAGCTCCGCCTTCGTCCGGCCGCGGAAGGGGCCGCCGGACGCGGTGACGACGAGTTTGCGCACGTCCGCGCGGGTGCCCGCGGCGAGCGACTGGAAGAGCGCCGCATGCTCGGAGTCGACCGGGATGATCTGGCCGGGCTCGGCGAGCGCCTTGACCAGCGGGCCGCCCACGATGAGCGACTCCTTGTTGGCGAGCGCGAGGGTGCGGCCCGCCTCCAGGGCGGCGAGGGTCGGGGCGAGGCCGATGGAGCCCGTGATGCCGTTCAGCACGGTGTGGCAGTCGGAGGCGGCGAGCTGGGTGGCCGCGTCCGGTCCGGCGAGGATCTCGGGGAGCGGCTCTCCCGCGTCGTACTGCGCGCTCAGCGCCTCCCGCAGCGCCGGGACGACGTCCTCGCGGGCCACGGCGACGGTCGGGACCCGGAGCCGGTAGGCCTGCTCGGCGAGGAGGCCTACCCGGCCGCCGTTGGCGGACAGGCCGGTGACGCGGAAGCGGTCCGGGTTGCGCAGGACGAGGTCGATGGCCTGCGTGCCGATCGACCCGGTGGAGCCGAGGATCACGACGTCCTTCGGACCGTTGCCCGGCACCGGGTCGTAGACGAGGTGCGGGTCGGCGAGGGCGCGGGGCCCTCGGGGGGCTGGGCTGTCGCTCATGCCCCCATTGTTGCCGCAACGAATGTCCGGCCGGAGCGGGGTGTCCCTCGCGCGGGTGCCTGCTCGTTTCTACACGTCCGTTCGACACGTCCGTTCGCGGCCGGATGGACCCGGTTTCCCCATCTGTGAAGCTGGCGTGAAGATCATGTGATAACACTTCATGCCTGGCCGGAAGTCACCGGTCACTGGACGACATCCTGGGGGGATTTCTCCATGCGCATACGCGCCGCTCTCGCCCTGCCCGCGCTCGCGGGCGCCGTGGCTCTCACCGGCACCGTTCTCAGCACCCCGGCCCAGGCGGCCGGCGGTGTCGTCATCCGGCACGTCTGGTTCGACAGCCCGGGCTCGGACAACGGCTCGAACTCCAGCCTCAACGCCGAGTGGGTGGAGATCAAGAACACCAGCCGCTCGGCGATCTCGCTGAAGGGCTGGGTGCTCAAGGACAAGGCGAACCACAAGTACGTCTTCCCGAACGTGAAGATCGGGGCCGGCAAGACCATGAAGGTGCGCACCGGCACCGGACGGGACTCCGCGTCGAACAAGTACCAGGACCGCGGCTGGTACGTCTGGAACAACACCAGCGACACGGCGACGCTGACCAAGGCCAACGGGGCCAAGGTCGACTCCTGCTCCTGGACGACGCGGGACCCGAGCGACAAGTGGTGCTGACGCGCGCCTGACCCTCACCTGATGGGTCGGTGCACGTTCTCCTTCAGCGACGGGCCGGGAGTTGCGTCAGCGATCCACGGTCCGTCGCCCGAGGGGTCGACGATCCCCTGCTCCAGCCACTCGTAGCTGCCGGCCAGAACGTTCTTGACCACCTTGCGGTCGAGGTCGTCGGTGTTGGTCCACAGCCGGCCGAAGAGCTCGTCGACCCGGATGCGGGCCTGGCGGCAGAAGATGTCGGCGAGTTGGTAGGCCTCGCGGCCGTGCCCGCCCCGGCTGCGCAGGAGTTCGGCGCGGACGCAGGCCGCGCTCATTGCGAACAGTTCGGCCCCGATGTCCACGATCCGGCCCAGGAAGCCCTGCTTGGTCTCCATCCGGCCCTGCCAGCGGGACATGGCGTAGAACGTGGACCGGGCCAGCTTGCGGGAGGTGCGCTCGACGTACCGCAGATGCGGCGAGAGATCGATGCCGTGCTTGAACTCCCCGTACGACGACGGGAGCTGGCCCGCTCCGGCCACCAGCTTGGGCAGCCACTTGGCGTAGAAGACACCGGCCTGCGCGCCCGCCTTCGCCTTGTCCTGCAGGGACTTGTCGGGGTCGATCAGATCACCGGCGACCGACAGGTGGGCGTCGACCGCCTCGCGGGCGATCAGCAGGTGCATGATCTCGGTCGAGCCCTCGAAGATGCGGTTGATCCGCAGGTCCCGCAGGATCTGCTCGGCGGGCACCGCACGCTCCCCGCGCTCGCGCAGCGACTCGGCGGTCTCGAAGCCGCGGCCGCCGCGGATCTGGACCAGTTCGTCGGCCATCAGCCAGGCCATCTCGGAACCGTACAGCTTGGCGAGGGCGGCCTCGATGCGGATGTCGTTGCGGTCCTCGTCGGCCATCTGGGACGACAGGTCCAGTACGGCCTCCAGGGCGAAGGTCGTGGCCGCGATGAACGCGATCTTCGAGCCGACCGCCTCGTGCAGCGCGACCGGCTTGCCCCACTGCTCCCGGGCGCCCGACCACTCCCGGGCGATCTTCAGACACCACTTTCCGGCGCCCACGCACATCGCGGGCAGCGACAGCCGGCCCGTGTTGAGGGTGGTGAGGGCGATCTTCAGGCCCGCGCCCTCGGGGCCGATCCGGTTGGCGGCCGGGACGCGGACCTGGTGGAAGCGTGTGACGCCGTTCTCCAGGCCGCGCAGGCCCATGAAGGCGTTGCGGTTCTCGACGGTGATGCCCTCCGAGGTCGCCTCCACGACGAACGCGGTGATGCCGCCCTTGTGGCCCTCGGACTTCGGCACGCGGGCCATCACGACCAGGAGGTCGGCGACGACGCCGTTGGTCGTCCAGAGCTTCACGCCGTCGAGGACGTAGTCGTCGCCGTCCGGGACGGCGGTGGTGGCGAGCCGGGCCGGGTCGGAGCCGACGTCCGGTTCGGTCAGCAGGAAGGCGGAGATGTCGGTGCGGGCGCAGCGCGGCAGGAAGGTGTCCTTCTGCTCCTGGGTGCCGAAGATCTTCAGCGGCTGCGGTACGCCGATCGACTGATGGGCGCTCAGCAGTGCGCCGATGGCCGGGTTGGCGGAGCCGACCAGGGCGAGGGCCTTGTTGTAGTACACCTGCGTCAGGCCCAGGCCGCCGTACTTCGTGTCGATCTTCATGCCGAAGGCGCCTAGCTCCTTCAGCCCGTCGATCACCTCGTCGGGGATCCGCGCGTCCCGCTCGATGCGGGCGGAGTCGATCTTCGTCTCGCAGAAGTCGCGCAGCTTGGTGAGGAACTCCTCGCCGCGCTGGGCGTCCTCGTCGGGGGGCAGGGGGTGGGGATGGATGAGGTCGAGGCGGAAGCGCCCGAGGAACAGTTCCTTGGCGAAGCTGGGCTTGCGCCAATCCTGTTCCCGGGCCGCCTCCGCCACCTGGCGGGCCTCACGTTCGGTGACGACGGGTCGGGTGGTGGGAGCTGCGGACATGAGGCTCACCTCGCCGCGAATAGGGATCAAGGTCCGTTTTGGTTACCGA
Organism: Streptomyces spinoverrucosus; assembly: GCF_015712165.1. Classification (NCBI taxonomy): domain Bacteria; kingdom Bacillati; phylum Actinomycetota; class Actinomycetes; order Kitasatosporales; family Streptomycetaceae; genus Streptomyces; species Streptomyces spinoverrucosus. Next base: position 2,210,960 of record NZ_JADPZX010000001.1, read on the forward strand.
CGGGTGCTACCCGTTCGTATGTACCCGATCCCGGGCTCGGCCACCACCCCGCGCGCAGCCCTTCAGCCGATGTCGACGGAGTAGGCCCGGGTGTCGAGGCGTCCTTTGCCCTTGAAGACCTCGGTGCCGGCCTCGATCCCGGAGACGAATTTGTCGTTGCCGAGGAGCTTGCGCCGGACGAGTGCCTGGGTGAAGTCGTCGAGGTTGAGGGTGGCCTTGGTGGTGTTGGTGCGGCGGACGAACGAGAAGACCTTCCAGCCGATGTCGCCCTGGTAGATGTCCCACATGGCGCCGCCGAGGCTCACGCTGCCGTACTTGGTGCCGAGGGGGCCCGCGCCGCCCTGGCGGTTGAGCCAGATCATGATTTCGTCGGTGGGCTGGTCCTGCCAGTCCGCGGTGTTCTTGGTGTGCAGCCACAGGTCGTAGGCGACGTTCATGGTGCCCGGGTCGGCGCCGACCGAGAACTCCCAGGTGGTGCGGACGGGCTTGCGGTCGCCGACGCGGATGGGGAGTTCGGTGGCCGCCCGGTCGGTCTTCCAGCCCCAGTGCCAGCCGAGGACCGTACTGGCGTACGACTTCACGTCGTGGTCCTTGCCGGTGGCGCTGTTGGCCCAGCTGTAGTCCGTGCCCCAGGAGATCGTGTTCCCGGACGCCGAGTTGTCCCAGACGCACTGGCTGCCGACACCCTTGTCCTGGCCCCAGAGGTTGTTGTTCACGTAGTACTTGCCGAGCGTGATGGTGTCGAAGGCGGTGCACCTCTTGCTCGACTCGCCCGCCTGAGCGACGGTGACGCCGGCGGCGGCCGCGAGCGCGACCGAGGCGGCGACCAGCGCCTTCGCCTTCGCGGACAGGCGGGGTCTGCGGTGTTGCATGGGGGGTCCTTCCCGGGGACGGTGCGTGTACGTCCCTTCAGTGGCCGCCGGACCCGGCGAAGGTTGCCGCACCGGTCGGGAAATCGGTGTCGAAGCGCTTCGACGGACTATGGACACCCACCTTCGCTGGAGCTACTGTCGAACCACCCTCACCCGCCGTTGTTCGCAATGCGCACTGTCGAAGCGCTTCACAAAGCTTGGAGAGCTGGATGGTCACCCTCGCCGAGGTCGCCCAGCACGCCGGAGTCTCGGCGAGCACGGTGAGCTATGTCCTCAGCGGCAAGCGGTCCATCTCCACGACCACCCGGCAGCGGGTCGAGCAGAGCATCCGGGAGCTGGGCTACCACCCGAACGCCGGCGCCCGCGCCCTGGCCAGCAGCCGGTCGAACATCATCGCGTTGATGATCCCGCTGCGGACGGACATGTACGTGCCGGTGATGATGGAGATCGCCATCGCCGTCGCCACCACCGCCCGCACCCACGGCTACGACGTCCTGCTGCTCACCGGCGAGGAGGGCCCCGACGCGGTGCGCCGGGTCACCGGCAGCGGCCTCGCCGACGCGATGATCCTGATGGACGTGGAGCTGGAGGACGACCGGCTGCCGTTGCTGCGCGGCACCGACCAGCCGTCCGTCCTGATCGGACTGCCCGCCGACACCACCGGCCTGACCTGCGTGGACCTCGACTTCGCGGCGACCGGCGCGCTGTGCGTCGAGCACCTCGCGATGCTGGGCCACCGCGACATCGCTGTCATCGGCGAGGCGCCCGCGGTGTACGAACGGCACACCGGTTTCGCCGAGCGCACCCTCGACGGACTCCGCTCCCGCGCCCGTGAGCTGGGCCTGCGGGTGCTGCACCGGCCGTGCGAGGGCGGCTACGACGCGATGGCGGTCACGCTCGCCCGGGTCTTCGACGAGCGCCCGGCGACCACGGGCCTCGTCGTGCAGAACGAGTCGGCGGTCGAACCGCTGCTGGCGCTGCTGCGCCAGCAGGGCCGGGCCGTGCCGGAGGACGTGTCGGTGGTGGCGATCTGCCCGGACCAGGTCGCCACCCAGGCGTCGGTGCGGCTGACGTCGGTCGCCATCCCGGCGCAGGAGATGGGCCGGCACGCGGTGGAACACCTGGTCGCCAAGCTGGACGGGCGCGGCAGCGACGAAGTCCTGCTGCTCGCCCCCGAGTTGACGGTCCGGGCGAGCACGGGGCCGGTGCCGTCCGCGTCCTGACCCGGACCCCTGAAGGGCCCCTTCGAGGGCACCTCCCTGTCTGCACTCCTCCCAGGAGCACCCCACGTGAATCAGCCTGCCGAAAACCAGACCCCTTCAGGCGCGGTCAGCCTCGCGCAGTCCTCCCCCACCGTCGGCACGTTCCGCGAGCGGGACGGTGGGCTGGAGTGGAGCGGCCGCCAGGAGACCGTACGGATCGAGCCGTGGGGGCCGGACGCGGTCCGGGTCCGGGCCCGGCTCGGCGGTCCGGTCCTCGACGGACTGCCCGGCGCACTCCTGGCCGAGGCCCCGGTCACCGAGAGCACGGTCAAGATCGGGGACGGAGAAGGGCTGTTGACGGTCGGCGCGCTGACCGTGCACGTCGACGCGGAGGGGCTCATCCGGTTCCTGCGCACCGACGGAGCCGAGGAACTCCTCGCCGAGGAGCGCGCCCACTTCTGGTGGCCCGGCCCCCGCCTCTACACCGCCGTCGGCAACGGCCACCACCGCCTGGAGCAGCGGTTCGCCGCCTACGAGGGCGAGCAGCTGTACGGGCTCGGCCAGCACCAGCACGGGCGCCTCGACCAGAAGGGCCTGGTCCTGGACCTGGTCCAGCGCAACGCCGAGGTCGGCATCCCGGTGCTCACCTCCAGCCGCGGCTACACGCTGCTGTGGAACAACCCGGCGATCGGCCGCGTGGAGCTGGCGCACAACGGCACCCGCTGGGTCGCCGACTCCGCCCGCCAGATCGACTACTGGATCACCGCCGGCACCCCGGCCGACGCCCAGCGCCGCTACAGCGCGGTCACGGGCCGGACGCCGATGCTGCCCGAGTGGGCGGCGGGCTTCTGGCAGTGCAAGCTGCGCTACCGCACCCAGGACGAACTCCTCGCCGTGGCACGGGAGTACAAGCGCCGAGGGCTCCCCCTCGACGTGATCGTCTGCGACTTCTTCCACTGGACGCACCTGGGCGAATGGAAGTTCGACCCGAAGGAGTGGCCCGACCCGGCGGCGATGGTCCGGGAGCTGGACGAGCTGGGCGTGAAGCTGGTGGTCAGCGTGTGGCCGTCGGTCTCGCCGCTCTCCGAGAACCACTCCCTCATGGAGCAGCGCGGCTACTTCATCGGCACCCAGTACGGCCCGATGGCCCACGCCGACTGGCCGGACAAGGAGGTGGCCTCCACGGTCCAGGTCGCCTTCTACGACGCCACCAACCCGGACGCCCGCGCGTTCCTGTGGTCGCGGGTGCAGGCGAACTACCTGGAACCGTACGGCATCAAGGCCTTCTGGCTGGACGCCTGCGAGCCCGAGCTGAAGCCGGGCTTCCAGGAGAACCTGCGCTACTGGGCGGGCCCCGGCCTGGAGGTCGGCAACCTCTACCCGACCGAGAACGCCCGCGCCTTCTACGAGGGCCTGCTCGCCGAGGGCGAGTCCGAGATCATCACCCTCAACCGCTCGGCCTGGGCGGGCAGTCAGCGCTACGGAGCCGCCCTGTGGTCCGGCGACATCGGCACCGACTTCCCCACCCTGCGCCGCCAGATCGCCGCCGGTCTCAACACCGCGCTCTCCGGCATCCCCTGGTGGAACACGGACATCGGCGGCTTCCACGGCGGCGACCCGGACGACCCGGCGTACCGCGAGGTCATGATCCGCTGGTTCCAGTTCGGCGCGCTGTCCCCGCTGATGCGCCTGCACGGCTTCCGCGACCCGGGCATGCCCCTCGGACCGGAGATGACCGGCGGTCCCAACGAGGTGTGGTCGTACGGCGAGGAGGCCGGCGCGATCCTGGAGAAGTACCTGCGGCTGCGTGAGCGCCTGAAGCCGTACGTCCTCGATGTCATGCGCGAGACCCACGAGGAGGGACTGCCGGTGATGCGGCCGCTGTTCCTGGAGTTCCCTCAGGACCCGGCGGCCTGGTCGGTGGACGACGCGTATCTCTTCGGCCGGGATCTGCTGGTGGCGCCAGTGCTGACGGCGGGCGCGACGGCCCGGACGACGTATCTTCCGGCGGGCGCGCGCTGGACGGACGCGTGGACCGGTGCGTCGTACGAGGGCGGGACGCGGGTGACGGTCGACGCGCCGCTGGACCGGATCCCGCTGTTCCTGCGGGACGGGGTCGCGCTGCCGGTCGCCGGGTAGCGGGGGCCTTTGGCCGCCGGGAGGTCCGGCGGCCAAAGGCCCGGCAGCGGGCTCCTATCCGATGACCCGGCCCAGTTCGATCCGGTCGATGTTCGGCGCCCACGCGGTCGCGTTGCCGAACGTCACCTTGTTGGAGCCCCGCTCCAGGTCGACGGGGACGCCGATGGTCCAGTAGTCGTCCCAGCTCCAGGTGTTCTTGAAGGTGACCTTCCGGGGGGCGCCGGACCCGACGGTGAGGTCCGCCGTGCGGGACATGATGTCCGTGTTGTAGGCGTGGCCGTTGTCGCGCCGGTCGTTGTGGGCGTAGTGGACGACCAGCAGATAGCGGCCGGGCCTGGGCGCGTCCACCGTGAACTCGGCGGTGCTGTCGGCGCTGTTGCCCAGCCAGCCGATGTACGACCCGGCGGAGGCATACCCCGACTCCACGAGCCGGGCGCCGCCCGCGAGGGTGGCCGAGGCGCCCTCGTAGGAGAGCGTTCCGTCGGTGGAGCCGCTGCCCGAGACGTCGAGGGAGCGGACGGCGGCGTGGCCCGCGGTCATCGCGACGCGGTTGTTGCCCGCGACGAGGTAGAGGCGCAGGGGCCGTCCGGGTGCCGCCGTCACCGTCTCCCCGTGCAGCGCGAGCCGCACCGCCGCCGACGCCCTCGGCACCACCGTGTAGTAGCCGTCGCGCGGGGCGTGGACGTCGAAGACCGCCTTGTCGCCGCCCCGCAGGACGAGCGCGCCGGTGCCGGTGCCGGTCGCGGAGGAGTAGTCGTACGAGGGCCGCCCGCTGATGTCCGCGAGGGTGGCTTCGTACGACGTCGAGGGCTCGCCCGTGTGGGCGGTCAGGTCGATGCGGTCCAGGGTGACCTCGGCGTCGCCCTTGGCCAGGGTGAGGACGTGGGTGCCGGCCGGAAGCCGGACGGTGACGTCCTGCTTGGCGCGGTAGGTCCAGTTCTCGGTGGACGGGTAGGTGACCGTCACCGGTTCTCCGCCGTCGATCGACAGCTTCTGGGTGGCGGGGGCGCCGGACTGGTTGCCGTACAGGATCGCGAGGTCGTAGGCGCCGGTCTCGGGCACCGTCACCGTGAAGTCGACCTTGCTGGCGGGGGTGTTGAGCGAGCCGACGTCCTTGGTGCCGGAGGCCGCGTAGCCGTTGGCGTTGCTGACGGTGCCCTGGGTGTAGACGCGGCCGCCGGTGATGGCCGCGTCCTCCGCCTCGTAGGAGGCCGACCAGGGGACGGCGGGGGTGGCCGGGGTGCCGGAGCCGCCGGGGGCGAGGACGATCCGGTACGCCGACATCTTGTGCATGCCGCGCAGCGGGACGGTCACCGTGCCGTCGGCCGCGACGGTGAGCTTCGTGCGGGCGAGGACGCGCGGCGCCGCGTGCTGCCCCTCGTACCCGGACCAGGCGGCCTCGGCGACGGTCGCGGTGACCGTACGGCCGAACAGGGACCGGGAGACGTTCCGCACGACCACGTCGGAGTCGCCGGCAAAGCCGCCGAGCAGGACCTGGGCCTGGCGGCGGGAGCGGTCGAGGGAGGCGAGGCCCTGGAGGGTGTCGATGGTGTTCGGCTGCGGCGGGGTCACCTTGACGGTGTCGCCGCTGAGCCCGGCGTACCAGCGGAAGAACCACCAGCCGCCGTTGGGCATGTTCGACCGCACCACATGGCCGCTGAGGTTGCCCGCCGCGTCCCAGTAGGCCATGTTGGCGTACACCTTGTTGCGCTCGAACATCGAGACCCACTGGACGAGTTGCCCGGGCACGGACAGGTCGCGGCGGTTGGCGTACTCGTCGATGTTGATCTTCAGGGGTGCGATGCCCGCCTCGCGTTCCAGCGCGCGGTAGTCGTCGTAGTGCGCCTGGAAGTCGCGCAGCGAGCCGGAGCCCAGCTCGTGCCAGGTCATCACCTGCGGGAGGACGTTCTCGCGTTGGGCGAAGGCGAGGAAGTCGCGGAGCAGCCGGGTGTGGTAGGCGGCCTCGTTGGGACCGGCGATCCGCGCGTCCGGGTCGATGGCGCGGATGCGGTGGTAGACGGTCTTCCAGTCCTGGAAGAAGCGGTCGCGGTTCTTCTCGTAGGTGGCCTGGTCGGCGACGCCGAGGTGGTACCAGATCTGGTCGGGCTCGTTGAACGGGATGTAGACGAAACGGTCGCTGTTCGGGTCGGCCGCGACCTGTTTGACGATCTTGTCGACCTTGGGGAGGTAGTCGTCGATGCCGAGGTCCTCGTAGGGCCACTTGGCGTAGATGTCCTGCATCATGACGTTGATCTCGCCGCCGCCGTTGCGGAAGAAGGACTTCGAGACGGTGAGCGCGTCGCCGTTGGGGTGCTGGGCGCCGCCCTCCGGCTTCTGCGAGACGCTGGTGACCTTCAGGGGCTCCAGGGCCGCGTCGCTGGGCACGCCGTCGTCGCTGAGGCCGTAGAGCGCGCCGTTGGCGCCGAGCATGACCGGGCCCTCGGAGGCGGCGAGGTCGACGGTGAGGCGCTGCGGGATGGGGGCACCTCCCGCTCGAGCGAAGCCGAGAGTGGGGGATGCGGACGCCGGGCCCGCCGAGGGGAGGGTGCCTGCCATGGTGGCGACTCCAAGTACTGCTGTGACCAGGGCTGTTCTGGTACGCGATCTCACTTGACGGCTCCACTCGTGATTCCGGACACGATCTTTCGCTGGGCCACCAGGAACACGGCGACCATCGGCAGGCTCATCACCACGACGTAGGCGAAGACGAGATGCCAGTTGTTGAGATAGAGCTGGGCACTGGCGACCTTGTAGAGGTTGAGCGGGAGGGTCGCCCGCTCTCCGCCGCCGAGGACGAAGAACGCGTAGAAGATGTCGCTCCAGGCGTAGAGCATCACCATGATCGTCGCGGTCGCGATGACGGGCCTGAGCAGCGGCAGGATGATGCGCAGGAAGATCCGAAGCGGCCTGGCGCCGTCCATCCGCGCGGCCTCCTCCAGCTCCGTGGGGATCGTCCGGATGAAGCCGGTCATGAAGAAGATGGAGGTCGAGAGGTACATGCCGGTGTAGACGGCGATCATTCCGGGGCGGGTGCCCGCCAGGCCGAGCTGGCGCAGCTCCATCACGATGGTGATGACGGCGGGCGGCAGCAGCAGTCCGCTGATGCAGAGCGCGTACGCCGCCGAGACCAGCCTCGACCTGCGGCGCGCGAAGACCCAGGCGGCGCCCGCGCCGAGGATCAGCACGAGGACGACCGACGGCACCACCACGAGCAGGGAGTTGAGGAAGCCGCGCAGCATCTCGCCCTGACTGACGGCGTCCTGGTAGTTGCCGCCCGGCTGCCAGTGCCGGGGCAGGTCCAGGTTGGGCTTGACGGCCTCGGCCTGGGTCTTGGCGGACGTGACGACGACCAGCCACAGCGGTACGCCGACGGCGAGTCCGGCGAGCAGCACGACCAGGGCCGGGCGCCCGTACCGCCACACCACCGGGGTCACAGCGTCTGCTCCCTTCGTCGCAGGCCGATGACGAGCGGGACGGCGATGGCGACGACGACCAGGAAGAGCACGAGGCTCATCGCGGAGGCCTGGGCGTACAGGCCCTGGCCGAAGATCCGGAACATGTAGATGTTGAAGACCTCGGTGGAGGCGGCGGGGCCGCCGCCGGTCGTGGCCTGCACGATGTCGAAGGTGTTCATCGAGCCGATCAGCGCGGTGGTGACGTTGAAGGTGACCGCCGGTGCGAGCATCGGCCAGCGCACCGACCGGAACGTCCGCCAGCGGCCGGCGCCGTCGCACTTCGCGGCCTCCAGCAGGTCGCCGGGTATGCCCTTCAACCCGGCGAGATAGATCAGCATGGACAGGCCCATCCACTTCCAGCCGTGGATGACCGTGACCAGGACGAGCGTCCAGGTCGTCGAGCCCAGCCACGGAATGTCCGTGCCCAGCACGGAGTTGACGGCGCCGTCCTGGTCGAGGAGGGCCTGGAAGACGTAACCGGTCGCGAGCGCGGAGATGAGCACCGGGAGGAAGAAGACCGCCCGGAAGAGGGAGCAGGGAGCCGTCCTCGGCGATGGTGCGGTCCGGCGTCGAGCAGCTTCTCCTTGTACTTCTTGATCGCGCCGACGACGACCGGGTCGGTCCACTTCTCCTTGTTGCGGTTCAGGTCCGCCCACCACTGCTGGTCGAGGTCGGTGAGCTGGACCTGCATCTGCCACTGCAGGGGCCACTTGTCGCCACCTGCCTCGTAGAAGGCGGCCGCGTCCGTCCTGTCGACCACCTTGTGGCCGAGGGCGAGCAGTTCGTCGTAGGACTGCGGGAGGTCCTTCTCACTCAGGCCGGCCCGCTTGAAGACGTCCTTGTTGTAGTAGACGCCGAGCATGGCGGGGCTGGTGACGATCGCCGCGTACCGCTTGCCGTCGATGACGCCGAGGGACCTCTCGGTGTCGCCGAGCTTCGAGACCCACTCCTCGCCGTCGAGGGTGAGGAGGTTCCGCTGGGGCTGGACGAACGGCAACGTGGAGATGGACGGCTGCCAGAACATCAGGTCGGGCCGGTCGCCGGAGGCGAGCTTGGTCGGCACGTTCTGCTCGTAGAGGTCCGGGATCGCCTGCGTCTCCACCTGCGCGCCGGTGGCCTTCTCGAAGGCGTCGATGACCTGTTTCGGCGCGTTGACGGTGTTCTGCGCCGTCCACATGGTCAGCCGTACGCCGTCCAGGCGGGCGGTGGGATCGACCGCCGCCTGCTGGTCGTCCGTACCGGCGTCGCCCGCGGTCGGGTCGCTGCACGCGGTGGCGGTCAGGGCGGAGACGCATATCAGGGCCAGCGCGGAGAGGGCTCGTCTCGTCATCGTGTACCTCACGTGTTTTCACGAACAGGGGTGCAGGACGGCGGTACCGGGGCGTTCAGTCGCGGGCGGGCGGCCCGAGCTCTCCCGCACCACCAGTTCCGGTACGGAGACGGGGTGCGGGGCGATCGGCGCGGACTCCTCCAGCACCCCGTGCAGCAGGGCGAACGCGGCCCGTCCGAGGCCGGCGAAGTCCAGGCGTACGGTCGTCAGGGACGGGGTCAGATAGGCGGAGTGCGGGGCGTCGTCGAAACCGGCCACGCTGATCTCGCCGGGGACGGAGCGGCCGGTCTCGTGCAGGGCGCGCAGGACGCCGAGGGCGAGGTCGTCGTTGCCGCAGAGGATGGCGGTGACGCCGGCGGACTTCGCGAGTTCGAGACCGGCCGCGTATCCGCCCGCCGGGCCCCAACTGCCTTGCAGCGAAGTGGGCTCTGGGGCTCCGGCCTCCTTCAGCGCCTGCCGCCAGCCCGTCGTGCGGGCGCTGGTGCGGCGGGTGCTGGACGGGATGGCGACGTAGTGCACGGTCTCGTGGCCGAGGGAGAGCAGATGACGGGTCGCCTCGTAGGCGGCCTCGCGGTCGTCGGTCCACACCCAGGGCCGGTCGTCGCCGGGGCGCCCCGTGGGGGTCTCCACGACACCGACGACGGGCAGTTCGGCGGGGACGGCTTTCAGGGCCCGGACGCCGGCGGGGTCGTAGGCGATCACGATCAGCCCGCCGCCCGCGTCCGCCGCCCGCTGCACGGCGGCGGCGACGGCGGCCTCCTCCGCCGACTCCAGGACACCGATCGCCATCGTGTACGAAGCGGCGCGGGCCTCCTCCTCGATGCCCTGGAGTATGGAGGCGTAGCCGTGGTGGGTGGTGTTGGCGGTGAGCACGGTCACGGCCCGTGTGCGTCCGCTGGCCAGGGCGAGGGCGGTGGCGTTGCGGCGGAAGCCGAGTTCCTCGATGGCGGCGAGCACGCGTTCCCGGGTGGACGGCCTGACGCTGGGGTGGCCGTTGATCACCCGGGAGACGGTCTGGTAGGAGACGCCGGCGGCGGTCGCCACGTCCCTGATGCTCGCCGGGCGCCTTGTGTGACCGGTCACATTCATGCCAGGATTGTGACCGGTCACATATGGGTCGTCAAGAGACCGTAACGAGGGATTCACGAGGGGGAGCACCTTGACCGGTAGGACGGACACGGATCTCAACGGCCCGCACAGCACGATCACTTGGGGTCATACAGCCCTGGAGACCGAGTTCGTCGTCGCCTCCGACGGGACGCTGCGACTGGTCCGGCTCGGCGATTCCGATTCCGCCGACCCGGAGTCCGCCCTCCCCCTCGTCGAAGTCACCGCCTTCGGTCATGGAAGCGGATGGTCCGGCCCGCGTTTCACCGGCACGGCCCTCGGCGCGCGCCTGCGGTACCGGGGGCACAGCACCGAGAGGCGGGGGGACTGGGAGTGGCTGACGGTCGAACTCCACGACCCGCTGACCGGGTTGACGGCATCGGTCGAGCTCTCCTCCCCCACCGGAGTGCCGGTGCTCCGCTCCCGGGTCCGGCTGCGCAACGACGGCACCGAACCCCTCGTCGTCCAGTCCGTCAGCAGCCTGCTGCTCGGCGGCCTGCCCTCCCCCGACACGCTCGACGTCCACCGGGCCCGCAACGACTGGCTGGCGGAGTGCCGTTGGTACGCCGAGCCGCTGCGGGCGTCGGTCGCCGACATCAACGCCGGTGCCCACCAGCACGACAGCCGGGCGGCGCTCTGCCTGGTGGGGCGCGGCAGCTGGCCCACCGACGGCCATCTGCCGATGGGGGCGCTGACCGAGCGGGGCGGGTCGGGACGGGCCTGGGTGTGGCAGGTGGAGTCCCCGGCGGGCTGGCGCTGGGACCTGGGGGAACGCGCGCACGGCACGTATCTCGCGCTGAACGGTCCCACGGACGCCGAGCACCAGTGGCGGGTGCGGCCGGCGCCGGGCGAGGAGTTCACGACGGTGTCCGGGGTGCTGGCGCTGGGCTCCGGCCTGGACGCGGCGCTGGGCGCGCTGACCTCGTACCGCCGTGCCGTACGCCGTCCGCACCCGGACCACAGCGCGCTCCCCGTCGTCTTCAACGACTACATGAACACGCTGATGGGCGACCCGACGACGGAGAAGCTGCTGCCGCTGATCGACGCGGCCGCCGAGGCCGGCGCCGAGTACTTCTGCATCGACTCCGGCTGGTACGACGACGACACGCGGGGCTGGTGGGACAGCGTCGGCGAGTGGCTGCCGTCGGCGCGGCGCTTCCCGGACGGGGGGATCGTCGCGGTCCTGGACCGGATCCGGGAGCGCGGCATGGTGCCCGGGCTGTGGCTGGAGCCGGAGGTCGTCGGGGTGCGCAGCCCGGTCGCGGCCGCGCTGCCGCCGGAGGCCTTCTTCCAGCGGGACGGCGTACGCCTCACCGAACAGGGCCGGCACCAGCTCGACCTGCGGCATCCGGCCGCCCGCGCGCACCTCGACAAGACGGTGGACCGGATCGTCGGCGACTGGGGGGTGGGCTATCTCAAGCTGGACTACAACATCGTGGTCGCCCCGGGCACCCAGGCGCCGGGGGACCTCGCGCCCGGGGCCGGGCTGCTCGGCCACGCCCGGGCGTACCTGGACTGGCTGTCCGAGGTGCAGGACCGGCACCCCGGCCTGGTGATCGAGAACTGCGCCTCGGGCGGTATGCGGATGGACGGGGCCACCCTGGCCGTCACCCAGCTCCAGTCCACCAGCGACCAGCAGGACCCCCTGCGCTACCCGCCCATCGCCGCCGCCGCGCCGAGTGCCGTCCCGCCCGAGCAGAGCGCCGTCTGGGCCTACCCGCAGCCGGAGTTCGACGACGACCTGATCGCCTTCACGCTGGGTGGTGCGCTGCTGGGCCGGGTCCATCTCTCCGGCCACCTCGACCGCATGTCCCGGCGGCAGCTCGGGCTCGTGCGGGACGCGGTGACGACGTACCAGGCGATCCGCGGGGACCTCGCCCGGGCGGTACCGTTCTGGCCGCTGGGTCTGCCGGGGTGGACGGACGAGTGGGTGGCGCTGGGGATGCGGGTGCCGGACGGGCCGACGTATCTCTCGGTGTGGCGGCGCGGCGGGTCCACCGCCGAACTGCGGTTGCCGCTGGGCCACCTGGCGGGGCCGGGGATCCGCGCCGACATCCTCCATCCGTCCGCCGCCGTAGCCGACTGCGCGGTCGTGACGGCCACGGACGGGCTTCTGGTGACGCTGCCGCGCACGCCTTCGGCGCTGCTGATCCGGTGTTCCCGGACGGCCCGGTGATCGCGGCCGCTGCTTGGGTTCGCTGGTGAAGGCGCGCGGAGCGGCCCGGACCGGCCCGCCGGGGCCGGCCCGGGTGGGTGCTCAACTGCTGCTGACGGTCAGGTTGTTGGTGGCGAAGTCCAGGCCGCCGGACGACGAGGTGATCTCGTAGCCGAACTGGACGTCACCGATGGTCTCGTTGCCCATCCAGCCCTTGGTGTCCTTGATCCACCTCAGGATCGGCAGGATGTTGACCGAGCCGGAGGTGGAATCGGAGGTCCGCAGGAACGAGAAGACCTCGTTGGCGCCGTTGTTGCCCTTGTAGACGTTCCAGGTGTGGCCGCCGAGGGTGACGCTGCCCTGGGAGGTGCCGAGCGGGCCGACGGCTCCGTTGTAGTTGACCCAGAGCATGATCTCGTAGTCGTAGTCGGTGTCCCAGATGTCGTACGACGTGTTGTACGCGCCCGAGGACGGGACCGTGACGTTGTAGTTGCTGGTGAGGGAGCCGAGAGAGGTGATCGTCTTGTTGATCACCTTCTTGGAGTTGGGGTACGACTTGATGCCACCGGTGTTGGGGTGGTTGGCCCAGACGCCCCAGTTGGTGCCGGAGTTGGCCCAGATGCACTGGCTGCCGGCGCCGGAGCCCCAGATGTTGTTGTAGAGCGTGTAGCCGTTCAGGTTCGTGTTGCCCCACTGGTCGCAGGAGTTCCAGACGGCGGCGTGGGCGGGGGCGGAGGCGAGGCCGACCGTCGCGCCGAGCGCCAGGGCCGGGGCCAGCAGGGCCTTGGTGATCTTGCCGAGGGTGCGTGTTGCCATGGTGTCCCTTCCATGGGTGGGGGGAAATTACGGGGTCTCCTGCGCCCCCCAGGGTGAGGACGCAGGCCTCTCCGGCGACGAGGTCGAGCGGCTGCGCGCCGGAGGAAGTCCTGACGTCGACGCGGTGGCCGCGGGTGGGGCGGATCCGCGCTGTGGCGCCGTCCGGGCTCCAGGTGAGGTCGACCTCGGCCCCGAAGCGGGTGCGGATGCCCCGGAGGTGGCCCTGCGGCAGGGCCGGCGGGAGCGCGGGGAGCAGGACCAGACGGTCCGGGGTCGACTGGATCAGCATCTCGATCAGCACGGCCGGGAGGGCGTGCGCGGCGTCCGCGTTGTAGACGTCCCGGTGGGGGTAGTGCGCGCTCATCAGGGATGCGTGGAAGTAGTCGCCCCGCAGCACCTGGCCGAGCGCGTCGGCGACCCGTTCGCCGTCCCGGAGGCGGGCGGCGATCAGGGCGTGGTGCAGGTGGCCGTGCGCGGAGTCGTTCTCGGCGCCGCGCAGTTCGAGGGCGCGGTGGGCGGCGGCCGCGAGGTCGGGGGTGTCGTACGGGTTGATCTCGTCCAGCGGCCAGACGCCGTAGAGGTGGCTGAGGTGCCGGTGGTCGTAGGAGTCCTCCAGCCCCGGCCAGGCCCATTCGGCGAGCGCGCCGTCGGCGTTGATCCGGTGGGGTGGAAGACGGTCGGCGAGGGCACGCCAGTGGGGGGCCTTTTCCGGGTGGTACTCGGCTGCCGTGCGCAGGGCGTGCCGGGCTGCGGAGAGGTCCATGGCCGCGTTGATCGCACCCCAACCGGCATTGGCGGGGCGGTTCTCGGGCGAGTAGGAGGGGACGACGACCAGGTGGCCGTCGGCGTCGGTGCGGGTGAGGAAGTCCTCGTAGAACTGGGCGAGTTCGGCGAGCACGGCGGCGGTACGGGGGTCGTGTGCGCCACGCGTCTCGTCGTGGTCGACGAGGGGTTTGAGCAGCCAGTCGGCGCCGGCGGTCCACAGGTGCAGGGGGTATTCGCGCGAGAAGTGGTACGCCGACCCGGACTCGCCGTCGGTGTGCGTGGGGGCGGCGACACCCCGGACGCCGAAGATCGCGCGGGCGTTGTCGCGCCAGTCGGGGAGCTGACGGTGGATCAAGTCGGCGTGCGCATCGATGACTTCCGGGAGGGCGGCGGCCGGGGCGGCGGCCGTCTGGAGGTTGAGGTTGGCGTTGGTGGTGAAGGCGCCGGACCAGGCGGTGTTCCAGTCGCCGGTCCACAGCCCGGTGAGCCGGGGCGGGTTCAGGCCGCTGGAGGAGAGCAGGTGGTAGCGGCCGGCGGCGAAGAGGCGTTCGAGGAGCGCGGGGCTCTTGGGGTGCTTGAGCAGTTCGGAGCCGGGGAGGGCGCGTTCGTCCGGGTCGGCGGCGAGGTCGAGGGTGACGCGGGTGTAGGCGGTGCGGTGGTGCGCGAGGTGCCGGGCGAGCAGGTCGTCGTACGGCCGCGGCAGCTCGCGCAGCGCCCGGGTCTCCGCCACGACGTCCAGTTCGCCGGTGTGGCGTCTGGTGCGGGTGAGGAGCAGGACGGAGGTGGCGCCCTCGACGTGGACGCCGGGTGGGGCGAGGGTCGCGCTGCCACCGGTGACCGCGACGAGGGTGAGGCCGGTGTACGCGCGGTCGCTGTCGGGGTAGCGGGCGCGGAGGGTGAGGGCCGCGCCTTCGGGGGTGAGGAGGGAGCCGTGGCTGAGGGCCAGACCGGTGGGGGCGTTGGGTAGTTGATGGTCCTGCTGGATGTCGAGGGTCAGGCCGGGGCCGGCGACCTCCTGGACGATGACGTCGTCGGCGCGGGAGACGAAGACGCGGCTGGTCCAGTCGGAGGTGCGGGCGGTCACCTCGCCGGTCGAGAAGTCGACTTGTCTCCGGTAGCCGGTCGGCTCCCCGGCCTGGCGTCGCAGCCGTAGCTGGAAGGCCGGATGGAAGGGCTGCACCCACTGCGTCGGGCGGCCGTCCGTGAAGCCCTCCGCCGCGTTGAGGTCACCGGCGAGCAAGCGGTCCTGGAGGGCGGGGAGCTGGTCGGCCAGCCGGGGAGGGCGGGCGTGCTCGGAGCCGTTGGGGCGGACGAGGGTGTGGTGCGTGACGATGACACGGTCGTCGTTCGGATCACCGAACACGAGGACGCCGTGGTGGCCGTTGCCGCTCACGAAGGCGTCCTCCCAGCAGGCGGCCGGGTGCGGCTCCCAGGTGCCGTGGACAGGGCCCGACCCCGTCATGGCTTCAGCACCGCCACTCCGTAGCGGTCCAGGCGGACCTCGTCGTGGACAGTCGTGTCGGTGAGCAGGTCGTGGTGCGCGCCGGGAACGGGGACGGTGACCGGTTCGCGCCCGTGGTTGAGCACGAAGAGCAGATCACCCCGTCGAACGGCCTCGACGGTGACGGGCAGCCCGTCGAGCACCGGGCGGACCCGCGCGTCGGCGGCGATACGGGTGAGCAGCTCGCGCAGGGCGTCCGGCTCCGGAAGGGTCGAGACGTACCAGGCGCGGTCCTTGCGGAGGACGGCGGGGAGACCGTCCAGCTCGCCGCCCTTGTACGGGATCGTCTCACCGACCCCCGGCTCCGCCTCGATCTCCTCCGACCACAGGGTGCCGTCGAAGCCGTCGCAGGCGACCGACTCCCCCGCGTCCAGCGGCCACCACTCGTGCAGGGTGCCGATGCCGAACAGCTCGCGCAGCCGGGCGTCCATGCCGCCGGGGCGGACGCGGTCGTCCTCGTCGGCGACGCCGGTGAGGAAGCCGCAGACGAGGGTGCCGCCCTGGTGGACGTACGACAGGAGGTTCTCGATCGCCGCGTCCGTGAGGACGTAGAGCTGGGGGACGATCACGAGGTTGTAGCCGGTCAGGTCGTGCTCGGGGTGCGCGAAGTCGGTGGCGAGGTGGGCCTCCCACAGGGCGCGGTGCCAGGCACGGAGTACGGCCGGGTAGTCGGCCTCGGTGGACAGGCGGCCGTCCTGGACGCCGGCCCACCAGGCGTGCCAGTCGTGCAGGACGGCGATGTCGGCGTCGCTGTGGCTGCCGGCGACGTGCGGGCCGAGTTTCGCGAGCTCGGCGCCGAGCCGCTTGACCTCCTGGTACGTCCGGCCCCGCTCGCCCGCGTGGCTGACCATCCCGGAGTGGAACTTCTCCGCGCCCTGCCGGGACTGCCGCCACTGGAAGTAGCAGACGGCGTCCGCGCCCCGGGCCACGGCCTGCAGGGACCAGAGGCGGTTGAGTCCGCGGGGCTTGGGGTGGTTCACGCCGCGCCAGTTGACCGGGCCGGCGGCCTGCTCCATCAGCATCCAGGGGCCGCGTGCCTGGGAACGGGTCATGTCCTGGACGAGAGCACCGCTCTGGGCGCCGAGCGGGTCGCGCGGGTCCGGGTAGAGGTCGACGGAGACGACGTCCTCCTCCTCGGCCCAGCGCCAGGCGTCCTGGCCGATCCACAGCGGCATGAAGTTGCTGGTCACGGGGATGTGCGGGGTGTGACGGCGGACGATGTCGCGCTCGGCGACGTAGCACTCCAGGAGCATGTCGGAGGTGAAGCGCCGGAAGTCGAGCACCTGCGTGGGGTTCTTCATGTAGTGGGCGTGGCGGGGCGGCAGGATGCCGGCCCAGGTGTCGTAGCGCTGGCTCCAGAAGGCGGTGCCCCAGGCGGTGTTGAGGGCGTCGAGGGTGCCGTATCGGGCCTTCAGCCAGTTTCTGAAGCGGTCGGCGGCCTCGTCGCCGTAGTCGAAGGTGCAGTACTCGTTGTTGATGTGCCACAGGGTGAGGGCGGGGTGGCTGCCGTAGCGGGCGGCCAGGTCCTCGGTGATGGCGGCGGCGTGGCGGCGGTAGGTGGAACTGGAGTGGGAGAAGTGCTGGCGTCCGCCCCACAGTTCGACGCGGCCGTCGGCGTCGCGGGGCAGGGTGTCGGGGTGCAGCCGGCCCAGCCAGGGGGGTGGGGAGGCGGTGGGGGTGGCGAGGACGACGCCGATGCCGTTGTCGTGCATGAGGTCCATCAGGCGGTCCAGCCAGCCGAAGTCGCGCTGTCCCGGGGCCGGTTCGAGCTGCGACCAGGAGAAGACGCCGAGGGTGACGGAGTTGACGCCGGCGGCCTTCATCAGGCGTACGTCGTCGGGCCAGGTCTCCTCGGGCCACTGCTCGGGGTTGTAGTCGCCGCCGAAGAGGAGGCGGTCGCGGGTGACGTCGCCGAGGTCGGGCATCACACGGGCTCCCCGTACTGGATGCCGCGCCCGTTGGTGGCGAGGTAGACGCGGCCGTGGATGCGTGGATCGCCGGTGATCACCTCGCCGGTCCAGCCCCACTGGTGGTCGTCGTCGTTGATGCGGACCCACGTCCTCGCCTCGTCGTCGGAGCGGTGGACGGCGGTGCTGGTGTCGGTGGAGCCGACCAGGTAGATCGCCGGGTAGCCGGCGCCGTCGGCGGCCTTGCCGAAGCCGAGGGTGTACGAGGCCCAGCAGCTGGTGATCTTGGCGAAGGTCGCCCCGCCGTCGGTGGACCGGTAGAGGCCGTTCCACTTGAGGCTCAGCCACAGGTCGCCGGACCGGCCCGGCGCCGCGGCCAGCCGGAACTGGCTGTCCCCGGAGGGCAGACCGCCCGCACGCTCGGTGAAGCTGAGGCCACTGTCAGTGCTGGCGTATAGCGTTCCTGTGTCGGTGTCGTACGCGTAGAAGAGCGTCGGGTCGGCCGGGTCGGCGACCGGCGTGGCGCCCTTCGGGAAGGAGGAGACCTCGGACCAGGTCGCGCCGTTGTCGGCGGATCGGTGGGTTGCGTACTTCGTGCCGTCCCAGTGCACGAAGGACCACAGCAGCACGCTGCCGTCGGCGTTGGTGGCGATCGGGCCCGGTGCGCTCTTGGCGATGTCGGGCTGGGCCGCGAAGGGCGCCCAGGTCCGTCCGCCGTCGTTCGAGTGAGCGCCGTTGCCGTGATCGCCCCACCCGGTGCGCACGACGTACGCCGGCCTGCCCGCGGCCTGCGCGAGTCCCGTCGCCGACCCGAACACGGGGTTCGTCGCCATGCCGCGGGACGGGGACGCCGTGAGCCGCTCGTGGTACATCACGCCGATGTCCCTGGACCCGCTGATCAGGTGCGCCTCTCCGACCGGGGGCGAGATCAGCTGGACCACGGACGCCTCCTCCAGGCCACGGATCTGCGGGGCCCAGTGCTTCAGGTCCCGCGTTCCGTAGAGCGTCGCGCCGGTGCCGTAGACGATGTGCCGCGAGTCGTACGGGTCGACGGCGAGCGCCTGGATCCACCAGCCGAACTTGGGCTGCTGTCCACCCCACTTGAGGAAAGGAGTCTCGGCCACGTCGAACACAGCGGTGTCCTTCAGGGAGGTCCAGCCGCGCCCGCCGTCGGTGGACCGGAAGAGCGTGTCGACGGCGGCCCACCGGTTGTTGGTGGACACGACGACGGTGCCGGGACGGCGGGCGTCGACGGCGACACCGCCGTAGCCGAAGGTGTCGGTGGCGCCGTCGGGGGCGGTTCCGCCCGGCTTCACCGGCGTGACGTCGGTCCAGGTGCCGGTCGCGGTGGCGAGCCGGTGCACGCTGCCGTCGGACTGGCCGTTGGGGCCGGACGCGTTGGCGTACGTCACGTACAGCGCGCGGGTGTGGCGGTCGTAGGCGGCGCGGATCGGGACCCTGGCGGCGGGGCCCGTGGGTTGGCCGGGGACGGCCGTCCAGGTGGTGCCGTCGGTGGTGCGGAACAGGTTGGCGGAGGCGCCGTCGGCGTCGCCCCAGCCGGCGTACACGACCCGTCCGGCGGCGACGAGGAAGGTGACGCCCTGCCCGGAGGCGCTCGGCGTGGCCGGGAAGCCGGTCGCCGGTGCCCAGGTGGCGCCCCGGTCGGTGGACTTGAGCAGTCCGTCGTGCCGGGTGCCGAGCCACAGGGTGTCACTGTCCCGGGGATCGACGAGCAGCCGCTCGCCGGTCCCCCGGCCGTCCTCGTTGGCGCCGAGCTTCACGGTGAGGTCGGTACGGGTCCAGGTGGCGCCGCGATCCTCGGAACGCAGGACGGCGCCGTTTCCGGCCCAGGGCTGGGAGTAGGTGCCGAGGGCGAGATAGAGGCGGTCGCGATGCGCCGGGTCGACGGCCATCGCCTCCACCCCGAGGAGGTTCCAGTCGTCCCAGCCGAGGTGATCGGTGAGCGGCGTCCAGCGCGCGACGCGGTCGTCCCACCGGTAGGCACCCCCGATGTCCGTGCGCGCGTAGGCGAGGCCGCGCACGGAGGGGTGGAAGAGGACGCCGGTGACGAATCCGGTGCCGCCGATGACGGCGTTGCGCCAGCGGTAGGTGGGGGGCGTGGTGGCTGCGTGGGCGGGGCTGCGGAGGGCGGGGACGACGCTGACCGCAGCGGTGACGGCAACTCCGGCAAGAACGGCGCGTCTACCGGGCTGGAA
Source organism: Streptomyces spinoverrucosus (assembly GCF_015712165.1). Taxonomy (NCBI): domain Bacteria; kingdom Bacillati; phylum Actinomycetota; class Actinomycetes; order Kitasatosporales; family Streptomycetaceae; genus Streptomyces; species Streptomyces spinoverrucosus. Next base: position 2,230,425 of record NZ_JADPZX010000001.1, read on the forward strand.
CGTGCGCATGGCTTACCTCGACTTTTGAGAGAGGGGACGTGAGAAACCAGGGGCGCGGGGCTGTGTCGGCATGCGGCTCCGCCGCGTGGGCGCGACCAGCCACGAACAACCCGCGACCGAGAGACAACGGAAGCTCCCGAACCCACCAGCTCGGGCTTCAGCCCTTGACGGCCCCCGTGAGCATGCCCTTCTTGAAATGCCGCTGGACGAACGGCGACAACACAGCGACCGGAACCAACGCGAGCACCATCACGGCCATCTGAATCGCCAGCGCGGAAATCTGCCCCGTGTTGATCTGCGCGCTCAACCCCACCGGCCGCTGCTGCTTCTGCACCAGCTGGATCATCACGTTCTGCAGCGGCATCATGTCCTGATCGGTCAGATAGATGGACGCGTTGAACCACGCGCTCCAGTAACCCACCGCGTAGAACAGCGCGATCACCGCGAGCACCGCCCGGGACAGCGGCATGACGATCTGCCACAGAATGCGCCACTCCCCCGCACCGTCGATCCGCGCGCTGTCGATCAGTTCGGGCGAGATGCCCATGAAGAACGCCCGCAGCACGAGGATGTTGAACACGCTCACCGCGCTCGGCAGGATCAGCGCCAGATAGGTGTCCGTGAGGCCGAGCGCCTGCACGAGCAGATACGTCGGAATGAGCCCCGCGCCGAAGAACATCGTGGCGAGCAGCGTCATCAGGATCCAGCGGTGCCCGAGCGACCCGCTCCGCGACAACCCGTAGGCGCACAGCACGGACACCGCCATGCTGAACAGCGTGCCGACGAGCGTGACGCCCAGACTCACCAGCGCGGCCCGCTGCACCTGGCCGCCACCGAGCAGCTCCTGGTAGGCGATGAAGGTGATGTCCTTCGGGATCACCACCAGGCCGCCCGTCTCGTCGATGGTCTGCTTCGAGGACAGGCTGGTGACGACGACGATCCACAGCGGGAACAGGATCGCGAAGCAGGCGAAGAAGAGCACGATGCCCTTGGCGGCGAGACCGGCCTTGGCCGGCTCCTCCTCCCAGGCAGGCCGGGGCGGGGCGGCCCAGCGGCTCGGACGGCGCACCGGCTCGTTCGCCGGCGGTCGGTCGACGACGGCGGTCACTTCTTGTACACCCCCTGCTCGCCCATGAGATGAGCGACCTTGTTCGCCACGAGGACGAGGGTCAGTCCGACGATGCCCTTGATCAGCCCCGCGGCCGCCGCGTAGCTGAAGTCCTGGTTGCGGATGCCGTTCCACCACACGTAGGTGTCGAGGACCTCGGAGGCCTCCGGCCCCACCGCGTCGCGTTGCAGCAGCAGTTGCTCGAAGCCGACGGTGAGGGCGTCGCCGACGCGCAGCACCAGCAGCAGGGCGATGACCGGGCGCAGCGCGGGCAGGGTGATGTGCCACATGCGCCGCCGGCGCCCGGCGCCGTCCATGGCGGCCGCCTCGTACAGGTCGGTGCTGACGGAGGACAGGGCCGCGAGGAAGACGATGATGCCCCAGCCGGCGTCCTTCCAGACCATCTCCAGGGTGACCAGGTACTTGAAGACTTCCGGGTCGGTCATGATGTCGAAGCCGCTGTACCCGTGCTCGCGCAGGGTCTGGGCGATGATGCCGGCGCCGCCGAAGATCTGCTGGAAGACGGTGATGACCAGCACCCAGGAGAAGAAGTGCGGCAGGTACATGATCGCCTGGGCCACCGCCCGGACCCGGGGCCTGATCAGGCTGTTGATGAGCAGCGCGAGCAGGATCGGGACCGGGAAGTAGAGCACCAGCTGGAGGAAGAACAGCACGAAGGTGTTCTGCACCGCGTGCCAGAACTCCGAGTCGGCGAGGACCCGCTCGAACTGCGCCAGGCCCGCCCAGGGACTGTGGAAGATGGCGACGAAGCCGTTGTCGCTGACGTACGGGTCGTAGTCCTGGAAGGCGACGACATTGCCGAGGATCGGCACGTAGTTGAAGACGAGCACCAGCAGCACGGCCGGGACCGTCATGAGGAGAAGCGTCCGGTCCCGTCGGAAACGGATCCGCAGGCTCAGCTTCCCGGTTCCTCGTTTCTTCCCGCCGCCGACGGCACCGCCGGAGGCCCCCGGAGTCTTCACCGGTGTGTTCGCCTCGGCTCTGCTGCGAGGCACCGTGCTGTGGGACACGGCCTTCTCCTTGCCTCAGCCCCGGATCAGTTCGCCGAACCGTTGTCGTCGAGCAGCTTCTGGTACCAGGCCCGCAGATCGTCGCCGCCCTGCTTCTTCCAGTCGGACACGGCCTGCTGGACGTCGCTGATCTTCTTGCGGCCGCGTACGACGTCGTCCTCGAGCTGCTCGAAGTCGTCGGCGAGCGTGGCCCAGCGGTTGGGCTCGGTGACGGTCAGCCCGTAGAACGAGGACTTCTGGGTGAAGGCGCCCATGCGCTGCTGCCACTCGACCTGCTGCCGGGCGATCTCCGGCAGGTCGGGGTGGGCGATGTAGGCGGCGGGGTCGCCGGTGTAGTCGAAGGCGCCGTTGACCTCGTTGATGCCCTGCGAGGTCTTGGTGGGGACGCCGTCCTTCACCGTGTAGTCGGTGCCCTCGACACCGAAGACGGTGAGCATGTACTCCTTGGTGCCGTACGGCGAGGCGCAGAAGTTGGCGATCGCGAGGAAGTCCCGGATCTGCTCCTTGGACGCCTTCTTGCTGACGAAGGTGAAGATGTTCGCCGGCTGGCTCGCCCACAGCCGGGGGTCTCCCCCGTCGTGGCCCCAGATGTCCAGCACACCCATCTCGAAGTTCTTGTTCTGGGTGCGCTGTTCGGCCGTCTTGCCCCACAGGTCGGAGATGTTCTGGTTGTAGACGAGGATCTGGCCCGCGGTGAACCGGTTGCCCGGGGTGCCCTGCGTCCCGCCCGCCCTGGCGTCCGGGTGGACCACCCCTGCCGCGTACAGCTTGCGGGTCCACTCCAGGGCTTCGAGGTACTCCTGCGTCTCGATCCGGTTGATCAGCTTGCCGTCGGCCTGGTTCCACCACAGTGCCTTGTCGCCGCCGGACAGCACGCCGAAGGTGAGAAACGCCGTCCACTTCATGTCGTCGCAGGCCCACACCCTGGCCCGGGCGTTCGTGGCCTCCTTGGCCCAGGCCAGGAAGTCCGCCGCCGACGTGGGCGGTTCGTAGCCCTCCTTGTCGAAGACGTCCTTGCGGTACATGGGAGCGATGTCGCTGACGGACGCCGCCGGCATCGGGATCGCGCGCAGTTGGCCGCCGAAGATGGAGCGCTGCCAGGCGTCGGTGGGGACGGCGGCGAGGTTCGGGTAGTCCTTGACCTTGTCGCCGGAGAGGTACTCCCCGAGGTCGGCGAACTTGGCGTTGATGGCGCTGGGTATCTTGCCGTTGAGGTTCCAGCCGGGGACCACGACGACGTCCGGGATGTCGCTGGAGGCGAGGACGGCGCCGAGCTTCTCGTCGTAGGTGACGCCGTCCTGGTTCTGCCAGCTCGTCTCGACTCCGATGGCCTTGTTCATGGCCCGGTAGTACGGGTTGTCGTTGGACGGCGGGGTCCCCCAGAACGGGGCCATGATCCTGAGCCTGCTGCCCTTGCCGAGCTTCTCGGGCACGGCGGTCTTCAGGCTGTTCAGGTCGATCGGCTTGATGAAACCGGTTGCCGAGCCGTTCTTCGCCGGGATGTCCGGAGCCACGACGCTCGACGCCACGTAGGCCGGCAGGATCTTCTGCGCGTCCTTGCCGGAGGTCGTGCCGTCCTTGCGGCCCTCCGTGCCCCCGCCGCAGGCAGCGAGCAACGGCATCCCCCGCCCACCGCGACGGCGGCGACCGCCGTGGAGGCGAGGAAACTTCTCCGGCTCGGGGCGGCGGAGGCGGAAGCGGCGTTCGGCGTCATTGCGTCAACCCTTCGTGGCGCACCAGGACACCCGGCGGTGGAGCCGTCGGCTGCGGTGTCTCGAGTGGAACTGGCTGAGCTGAAGCGATCCTCCGCCCCTCTGCCGAGGGGTCCTGGAGTCGAAGCGCTTCGATGTTGCTGCGAGGTTAAGTGAACACCCGGGGGTGCACAAGGGTCGCTTCCAAGATTCCTCCGAGGTGTGAGAGGCGACGATTCTTTATGCACTGCCTGAAGTGACGGTGCCGGTCTCTTGACACCCGACCGTCCGTCGACTGAGCATCGAAGCGCTTCGAAAGCGCCTCGCCGCTCCATCGCAAGGGGAACCCCACGTGACCGCACAAACGCCGCCCAGGCCGCCTTTCCGCGATCCGCGTCTGCCGTTCGCGAAGCGCATCGACGACCTGCTGTCGCGGCTCACCCTGGACGAGAAGGTCGCCTTCCTGCACCAGTTCGTGCCCGCGGTCGAGCGGCTCGGCGTCCAGGCCTTCCGCACCGGCCAGGAGGCGCTGCACGGTGTGGCGTGGATGGGCCCGGCGACGGTCTTCCCGCAGGCGGTCGGACTCGGCGCGACCTGGAATCCCGATCTCGTACGACGGGTCGGCGAGGCCGTGTCCCGCGAGGCGCGCGCGATGCGCACCCGCGACGAACGGGTCGGCCTCAACGTCTGGTCGCCGACGGTGAACCTGCTGCGTCACCCGCTGTGGGGCCGTAACGAGGAGGGCTACTCCGAGGACCCCGGGCTGACCTCGGCCATCGCCACCGCCTACACCCGGGGCCTGCGCGGCGACCACCCGACGTACTGGCGCACGGCCCCCGTCCTGAAGCACTGGCTCGCGCACAACAACGAGACCGACCGCTCCACCTCGTCGAGCTCGGTCCGCCCGCGCGTGCTGCACGAGTACGACCTGCGCGCCTTCCGCGCGACCGTCGAGGCGGGCGCGGTGGCCGGGGTGATGCCGGCGTACAACCTGGTCAACGGCCGCCCGAACCACCTCTCGCCGTATCTGCGCGAGCAGTTGCGCACCTGGACCGACGAGGACCTGCTGGTCTGCTCGGACGCGGGGGCGCCCTCCAACCTGGTCGACTCCGAGCACTACTTCGACACGCACGAGGAGGCGACGGCGGCCGCGCTGCTCGCCGGGGTCGACAGCTTCACGGACCACGGCACCGACAGCTCGCAGATCACCGGGCGGATCAAGCGGGCCTACGAGCAGAGTCTGCTGACCGAGGCCGACATCGACGCGGCCGTCCGCCGCCAGCTGTCGGTCCGCTTCCGCCTCGGCGAGTTCGACGAGGCGGGGTACTTCGACGAGGCGGGGTACGAGGAGAACGGCGCCTTCGACACACCGGAGCACCGCGCGCTCGCGCGGGAGTCCGCCGAGCAGGCGATCGTCCTGCTCCGGAACGACGGTCTGCTGCCGCTCGCCCCGAACACCCGCGTCGCGGTCGTCGGTCTGCTCGCCGACGAGTGCAAGCTCGACTGGTACAGCGGCACGCTCCTGCACCGGTCCACACCTCTGGAGGGCCTGTACGACCGGTTCGGAGCCGACCGGGTGGAGTTCGCCGAGGGCGTGGACCGGATCCGGCTGAGGACATCCGCCGGTACGTTTCTCCATGTGCCGGTGGCGGACGCCGCCGACGAGATGCGCGGCGCCGAGGGCGCCCTCGACCCGGCCCTCCTCGCGGGCCGCACGGACCTGCCGCCGCTGACCGCCGACGCCACCGGCACCGAACTCGCCCTGATCGACTGGGGCGAGGGCGTCCTGACCCTGCGCGCTCCCGACGGCCGCTACCTGTCCGTCGCCGAGGACGGTTACGTACGCGCGTCGGCCGACCGGCCCGGCGGCTGGGTGGTCCAGGAGACCTTCCACCTCGAACCCCATGAGAACGGTCACCTCCTGCGGCATCTGGGCACGGGTCGCCATGTCTGTGTCGCCGCCGACGGGGTGAAGGTTGCCGAGGAGAACCCGGAGATCTTCGAGGTCGTCCACGTCGAACGCGGCGAGGACGCGGTGGCGCGGGCCGCGGCCGGGGCGGACGTCGTGGTGGTCGTCGCGGGCAACGACCCGCACATCAACGGCCGCGAGACCGAGGACCGTACGACCCTGCGCCTGCCCGAGCACCAGGAACGCCTGCTGCGCGCCGCCGGGGCCGCCAACCCGCGCACGGTACTGGCCCTGGTCTCCGCCTACCCGTACGCGATCGACGCGGCCCCGCTGCCCGCCGTCCTGTGGACCGCGCACGGCGGCCAGGCGGCCGGCACCGCGCTGGCCGGCGTCCTGGCCGGCGACGTCTCCCCCGCCGGCCGCCTCCCCCAGACCTGGTACGCCGACGACGCCGACCTGCCCGACCTGCTCGACTACGACGTGATCGGCGGCCGGCAGACATACCTCTACTTCGAGGGAGCACCGCTGTTCCCCTTCGGGCACGGCCTGTCGTACACGTCCTTCTCCTACGCCGATGTCGCGGCCCGCGTGGAGGGAGAGGCGGTGCGGCTGTCGTTCACGGTCACCAACACCGGCGACATGACGGCCGACGAGGTGGCCCAGGTGTACGGCCACGCCGCCGAGCCGTCGGTGACCCGCCCACGCCGCGAACTGCTCGGCCACCGGCGGGTCACATTGGCCCCCGGCGCGACGGAGGAGCTCGTCTTCGAGCTCCCGCCGGCTTCCTTCTCGTTCTGGGACGTCGCCCACGGCGGATGGCGCCTGGACCCGGGCCCGTACGACCTCCTGATCGGCGCCTCCAGCGAGGACATCCGCCTTCGGACGACCGTGACACTGGACGGCGAGCCCGCGACGCCGCGTGCCGTGGTCCGGCGCGGCCTGGAGGCGGCGGACTACGACGAGCAGAGCGGCACGGAGATCGTCGACCGCACGAAGACCTCGGGCGACGCGGTGACGCCGGTGGGAGGCGGTACCGGGGAACTGGTCTACCGGGCCTGCGACTTCGGCGCCGGCGTCACGGAGGTGACCGTGCGGGTCGCGGGCGAGGGCACGGTGGAACTCTCCCTCGACGGCGACCCGACGCCGGCGACCGTCACGTCGGGTACGCCGACCCCGGGACCGTACGACTACACCACGGTGTCCGCCGGCATCACCGCCGCCGGCGTGCACGACGTCCACCTCCGCCTGCGCGGCCCGTTGCGGCTGGCGCACGTCGGCTTCTCCGGTTGAGGGTCCGGACCAGGCCGACGCGAGGAAGGGGCCCGGCACCGGAAGGCATCGGTGCCGGGCCCCTTCGGGACGACGAGCTCGCGTCACCGCCGAGGTTACCTGAAAATGGTTCCCATTAGCCAGTGGCTGTGCCCTCCCGCGGCGGGGCTCGTACGGCGCAGGGGCGCGTGCCGGTGCGAGCGGAGGTGGAGGCGCGCGCGTCGACTCGGCGGGAGAGCCCTCTGACCTGCGGTCACTACGTTTAGTCGGTGTGCCGTCCCTCGAAGGGATGGTGCACGACGGTCGCGGTGGCTGGCGTCGGCTCGCGCGTGTCTCACTGAGGTCGGGGCGGACGTGCCGCCCGCCGTGTATCGGAGGTGATCGCGATGAGCGAGACGCTGCACATCGAACCGGCCGAAGTCTACGAGACCCCGCTGCTGGCCGAGGCCGGCGACTACGCCGAGCTGACCCAGGGCATCGTCGGGGACTATCCCGACTTCTTCGGTGGCGGGTTCGTGCTGCTCGGCTGAGTGGCTCGCGGTGTGGGTGGTGCCCGTCCGGGGCGCCACCCACACCAGTCGGTGACTTCCCTTCGACCGGTGTCCGTCCCCGTTCCCGGAGGCTCCATGCCCGCCTGCTGGTTCGTCGTTCTTCCCGACCGTGAGCCGGGCCCCGGCCTCCTGGGGCGGTTACGGCAGCGTGCCGCCCACGTCGTCACCCACGCCTCCGGGCGGCCCTGGCTGGTCGGCACCTGGCCGTCCCCGGGCGAGGTGCTGGTCGCCCGCGTCGGTGAGGTGCGGCTGGCGGTTGCCGGGACGTGCTCGCTGACGGCCGGGGACCTGGCCGTGCGGGTGCGGCGGGTGCGGGAACCGGCGGATGTCGAGGGCGCGTTGGAGGGTGCGCACGGCAGCTTTCACGTGCTGGCCTCCGTCGGCGGCCGTACGTATGCGCGAGGCAGTCTGTCCCAGGAGCGGCGGGTGTACTGGGTCGAGGTCGAGGGCGGCACCGTGTGCGCGGACCGGGCCCGGACGCTGGCCTGGCTCACGGGCGCCGAGTTGGACGCCGCGCGGCTGGCGACACGCCTGGCGGGTTTCACCGTGCCGTATCCGCTCGCGGGCGAGGCACTGTGGCGCGGGATTCGCGGCGTGACGCCCGGTCAGGCGCTGTTGCTGGAGCCGGGCGGGCAGTGCCGTACGACTTCCTGGTGGCAGGCGCCCCCGGCCGAACTGCCGCTCACCGAGGCCGCGTCCGGACTGCGGCGGGCACTGCGCGAAGCCGTGGCACTGCGAGTGCGTCCCGGCGAGGTGCTGGGCGCCGACCTGTCCGGCGGTATGGACTCCACCTCGCTGTGCTTCCTGGCCGCCGAGGCGGGCGCGCGCCTGGTCACGGCCACCGTGCACCAGAGCACGCCGGGCGCCGAGGACCACGTGTACGCGCGGCACGCGGCGGAGCACCTGCCGATCGCCGAGCGCCTGGAGTTCCCGTACTCCGAGCTGCCCGCGCACTTCACCGGGCTCGGCGAACGCCGCGACCCGGGCGACGAGCCGTCGGGCCTGCTGCGTGACCGGGCGCAGCAGCGACAACTCGCCGGGGCGCTGCGGGCCTGTGGAGCGGAGCTCCGTCTGACGGGGCACGGCGGTGACGCCGTGGTGCAGGCGCCGGACGCCTACGTGCACCGGCTGCTGCACCGCTCCGTGCTGACAGGAACGCGGCACCTGGCCGGGCTGCGGGCGCGCGGACGCTGGCCGCTGGGAGCGACCGTACGGATGGTGCTCGACCAGCGGTCGTACGGCGCCTGGCTGGCCGGCACCGCCGGACGGCTGCGCGACCGCCCGGCCCTCGGTGCCGCCTGCGTCCAGGAGCCGTGGGGGCTACGGCCGTTGCTCCCGCCGTGGGCGAGCGACGCGGCCGCCGACCTGTTCGGTGAGCTGCTGCGCGCGGCGGCCAGGGACGCCGTACCGCTGTTCGCCGACCGCGCTCGGCACGCCTGGCTGCACCAGGCGCAGGAGGCCGGCCGTATCGCCACCCACCTCGCCGACGAGTCCGCGGCCGCCGGGCTGCCCGCCCACAGCCCGTACTGCGACGACGCCGTGATCAGCGCCTGCCTGGCGGCGCTCCCGCACGAGGCCGCCGATCCCTGGTCGTTCAAGCCGCTGCTGAAAGCCGCGATGGAGGGCCTGGTGCCCGCCCGGGTGCTGGGCCGCACGACCAAGGACCACACCGGCGTGGCCTGGCAGGACGGCCTACGACAACACCGGCGCGAACTGCTCGCCTGGGCCGAGGACTCCCACCTTGTGGCGGCGGGAGTGGCTGACGAGGAGCTGCTGCGGCGGGCCCTGACGTCGCCGGGCCTGCTCCGTGGCGGAGCCGGAGAGCTGGAAGCCACCCTGGGCGCGGAGGCCTGGCTGCGCGACCTGGCGGCCCACCCGGTGCCGACCTACCTGGCTGCCCCGCCCGCCCGCACACCCGCGTACGAAGGAACGACGCCATGAGCCGTCTTCGCAGCGACGTCACCACCTGCCCGACCGACGACGGCATGATCCTGCTGGACGAGCGCAGCGGACGCTACTGGCAGCTCAACGGCACCGGTGCCCTGGTCCTGTCGGCCCTGCTCGACGGCGCCACACCCGAGCAGATCGCCGAGCGGCTCGCCGCCACCCGGCCGGTGAGCCGGGAACGCGCGGTCGCGGACGTCACGGCGCTGGTCGGCCAACTCACCCGTGCCAAGCTGGTGACGACGTCATGAGCCAGGTCCTGGACACCGGCCCGGTCCGGCCCCCGCTGGGCCGCCGCCTGGCCGCCCGCACGGCGGTCGCCGCCGCGCTTGTCGTCGCCCGGCTCCCGCCCCGCCGTATCCGCGCCGTGCTGGGCGCCCTGCGCCGCGGCGCCCGGCCCGCCGACTACGCGCAGGCCCTGCGGGCGCGGGAGGACGTCACGGCGGTCAGCACCCTGTGCGCCGGCCGTTTCTGCCTGCCACGGTCACTGGCGACGGCCCTGTTGTGCCGTATGCGCGGCAGTTGGCCGACGTGGTGCTCGGGGGTGCGGATGCCGCCGTTCGCCGCGCACGCCTGGGTGGAGGCCGAGGGGCGGCGGGTGGGCGAGCCGCCGGACACCGCCACCTACCGGACGATCATCAGCGTCCCGGCGAAGGGCTGAGCCGCTCACCCGGCGCCGGAGGCACACGACAACGGCCGGAGCCCCCGCACAGTGGGCTCCGGCCGTTGGGCTGCGGGACGGGTCAGAGCGCCAGGCCGGTGAGGACCAGGACGCGCTCGTAGGTGTAGTCGTCCATCGCGAAGCGGACGCCCTCGCGGCCCACGCCCGACTGCTTGGCGCCGCCGTACGGCATCTGGTCGGCGCGGTAGGAGGGGACGTCGCCGACGACCACGCCGCCGACCTCAAGGGCCCGGTGGGCGCGGAAGGCGACCTGGACGTCGTGGGTGAAGACGCCCGCCTGGAGGCCGTACTTGGAGTCGTTGACGGCGGCGAAGGCCTCGGCCTCGCCGTCCACCTTCTGCACGGTCAGGACCGGGCCGAAGACCTCCTCGCAGGCGATGGTGGCATCGGCCGGTACGTCGGTGAGGACCGTCGGCGCGTAGGAGGCGCCGTCCCGCTTGCCGCCGGCGAGCAGCTTGGCGCCCGCCGCGACCGCCTCGTCGACCCAGGACTCGACGCGCTTGGCGGCGTCCTCGCTGACCAGCGGACCGACGTCGGTCTTCGGGTCGGAAGGGTCGCCGGTGACCTGGGCCTCGACGGCGGCGACGACGCGCGGGAGGAGACGGTCGTACACGGACGCGTCGGCGATCACGCGCTGCACCGAGATGCAGGACTGGCCGCCCTGGTAGTTGGAGAAGGTGGCGATGCGGTTCGCCGCCCAGTCCAGGTCCTCGTCGCTCGCGTAGTCGGCGAGGACGACCGCCGCGCCGTTGCCGCCCAGCTCCAGGGTGCAGTGCTTGCGCGGGACCGAGTCCATGATCGCGTAGCCGACCTTCTCGGAACCGGTGAAGGAGATGACCGGCAGCCGCTCGTCCTGGACGAGGGCGGGCATGGCCTCGTTGGGCACCGGCAGGATGCTCCAGGAGCCGGCCGGCAGGTCGGTCTCGGCGAGCAGGTCGCCGATGATCAGGCCGGACAGGGGCGTGGCCGGCGCCGGCTTGAGGATGATCGGGGCGCCGGCGGCGATGGCCGGGGCGACCTTGTGGGCGCACAGGTTGAGCGGGAAGTTGAAGGGCGCGATGCCGAGGACGACGCCCTTCGGGAAGCGCCGGGTCAGCGCGAGCCGGCCCTGGCCGCCGGCGTCGGTGTCGAGGCGCTGGGCCTCGCCGCCGTTGAAGCGGCGGGCCTCCTCGGCGGCGAACCGGAAGACGGACACCGCGCGGCCGACCTCGCCGCGCGCCCACTTGATCGGCTTGCCGTTCTCGGCGGAGATCAGCTGGGCGATCTCCTCGGTGCGCTCGACCAGCCGCCTGCTGACGTGGTCGAGGGCGGCGGCACGGACGTGGGCCGGGGTGGCGGCGAACTCGTCCCGTACGGCGTACGCGGCGGCCACGGCTTCCTCGACCTGGGCGTCGGTGGGCACGCTGACCTTGCCGACGAGCCGGCCGTCCCACGGGGAGGTGACGTCGAAGGTGTCCTGGCCGGTGGCCTGACGGCCGGCGAGCCAGAAGGCGTGGGTGGAGGTCATGAGTCCCGGCCCCTTCCGCGTTGAGGTGTGCTTGGAGTTCCCGGTCCACGGTAGGGGTGCGGGGCGGCTGTTGCGGTTGTCCGATTAGTAGCACTCATCGGCGGAGGTACGCCGCTTTGGCCTCCCGGCGGTCCAGGAAAACCCCGTCTACTCCGGCGACGTCGCCTTCAGCGCCAGCCACAGCTCCATCCGCACGTCCGGATCGTCCAGCGACCGCCCGAGGATCTCCTCCACGCGCCGCATCCGGTAGCGCAGGGTGTGCCGGTGGACGCCGAGGTCGGCGGCGGCCGCGTCCCACTGGCCGTGCCGGGACAGCCAGGCCCGCAGGGAGGCGACCAGGTCTCCCCGGCCGGTGGCGTCGTGCTCGTGCAGCGCGCGCAGCAGGCCGTCCGCGAAGGCGCGGACCGCGTCGTCGGCGAGCAGCGGCAGCACCGACCCCGCCGCCAGTTGCTCGTGCTCGACCAGCACCCGCCCCCGGCGCCGGGCCACGGACAGTGCCTGCTCGGCCTGCTTGTACGCGGCGGCCGCCGCGATCGGCCCGGCCGGTGCCGACAGGCCGACGACCAGGTCGTCCTCCTCCCCCGCCGACGGCTCCTGCCCGGCCAGGGCGGCCTGCCGCGCCGCCGCGTACTCCCCGCACGCGGCGACCACCGCGCCCCCGTCCGCGGCCAGCACCACCAGCCGCTCCCCGTCCCCCTCGGGCACGGCCAGCACCGACTCCCCCGACCGGGCCGCGGCGGCCTCCACCGCCTCGGCGATGCCCGCGTTCCCCGAGGGGCACTCGGCGAGGACGATCCGGTAGGGCGCGTCGAGGAGGTCGCCGTACAGGTCACCGGCGACGGCGCGGGCGTGGTCCGGCTGACCGGCGAGCAGCATCCGCAGTACGGCCGCCCCGATGCGCTGCTCGGCGGCCTGTAGGGAGCGGGAGCGTTCGGTGGTGAGGGTGAGCAGGGCGATGGCCGAGTGGAGGGCGTACCGCTCGGCGGTGCCGGGGGCGGCGGCCGTGCCGACGGCGAGGGCGGCGCGGGGGCGGCGGCCGGTGCCGATGGTGTGCAGTTCGACGCGGTCCTCGTGCTCGGGTCCGCCGACCACGGAGCTGGCCGGCGCCGGCCGGTCCCGCAGCCGCTCCACGTCCGCCGTGAGCCGCGCGGCCCGGCGGCCGGCCCACTCCGGCGCGGCGGCGACGACGGCGCCCGAGGCGTCGTAGAGCGCCGCCCACCCGTCGATCTGGGCGGCGAGCACGGCGAGCAGCCCCTCGGGGCCCTCGCTCAGCGCCTGCTTGGTCAGTTCCCGCTGTGCCGCGAAGCCGGCCGTCACCGCCCGGTACTGGTCGGCGGCGATGGCGGCCGACACGGCCTTGGTGATGGCGAGGAAGGGGGTGCGGCGGGGGACCTCCAGCAGGGGCAGGCCCTCGTTCTCGGCCGCGTCGACGAGCGCCTTGGGGATCTCGTCGTAGTTCACCCCGACCGCGAAGCCCAGCCCGACGACGCCCGCCCCGACCAGCCGCTTCACATAGCGCCGCATGGCCTCCGGATCCTCCGCGTCCAGCTTGAGCGCGGTGATCAGCAGCAGTTCCCCGCCCTCCATGTACGGCACGGGGTCGGCGAGCTCGCTGACGTGTGCCCAGCGGACGGGCACGTCGAGGCGGTCCTCTCCCGCCCGCACGGTGAGTTTGAGCGCGGAGTGGTGGACGAGGGAGGCGAGCGTGGGGGGCATCGGGCCTTCAGGTCTGCGGGGGCGGGATGATCATTGTGATCTTTTGGCCGCCACGTATGAACGACCTGTGTCGATTCTGCCTCACCGTACGGTCCCGGCACCCCCGAAATCCCACCGCCCGGGTTCCCGAACCCCGCAATCCTCGGCCCGCACGAGTCCCGGCACGCCGAATTCCTCAGTCGCGCAGATCCACCAGCAGCGGCGGCGCGTGCTCACCCTGCACGTTCGTGAGCGACAGCACGGCATGTCCGGGCGGCACGGCGTGCGCCAGCTCGGACGCGGACCACCGCTCCCGCTCGACCTGCCGCACGGTGACCGCCCGCGCGGTCGGCGCCTTCCCGGTGATCACCCGGCGCAGCATGTGCACGGCCTTGCCCGCCGGGGTCTCGGCGATGATCTGCCGGTCGGTGACGTCTGTCGTCTCGGTCCACTCCTTGCCCCACACCTCGGCGAAGTCCTGCCCGTCCCAGGGGGTGAGCCCGGACAGCGCGACCCGGCATCCGGTGGCGCCGAGCAGCGGGCCACGCAGCGGGCGCGGTACGTCGTCCAGGGTGCGCAGCGTCAGCACGGCCCCGGCGTGCGCCGACCGCAGCCGCTGGATGCCCCGGACGGCCTCCGCGGTGACGACGCCGGTCGCGTCGTCGAGGATCAGGCAGGCGAACAGCGAGCGGTCCTCCCGTACCGCCACGCTCGCCGTGAACTGGGCGAGCACCAGCCGCGCCAGGATCCGGGAGGCGTCCGCGTGGCCGCGTTCGGGCAGGTCGATGCGGACCCGGACGGGGTGGTCGAGGGCCCTCAGCGAGAACGGCCGGGACTGTCCGGAGGTGTCGAAGAATCCCGCGAAGGCGGGGCGGTCCAGCAGCGCCACCCGGTCGGCGAGCACGCCGCCCACGTCTCCCGGATGGCCCATCTGCCGCTCGCGGGCGTCGAGTTCACGCAGCAGGGAGTCCTGCCCGGCGTCCTGCAGCGCCGTGCGCAGCTCGTTCATCGGGCCGGGGGCGCCGTCGAGGAGCCCACGCAGTTCCGGAATGGCGGGGAAGCGGCCGTGGACCGCGTGGAACGGGCCGAGGAGCTGGGCCAGCACCGTGGTGGAGCGGCGGCTGTCGCTGCCGGGGTGCGGGTCGGCGAGGTCCCCGACCAGGGCCTCGGCCAGTATGGCGGCGGCCTCGTCGGGGTCGGTGGTGGCGCCGTACAGGTCGAGGTCGTACATGGAGTCGGGGTTCCCGATCCGTACGACGACGTCGTACGCGTCGGCGGGTCCGAGCCTCGCGCCCGCCGCTCCGACGACCACCACGGCGGCCCGTCCGGCGAGCGCCTGCAGGCACAGCGCCTCGGCGACGGGCCAGACGACGAGGCCCGTCTTGCCGGAACCGGCGGGTCCGACGGCGAGCAGCGAGGTGCCGAGCAGCTCGGGGCCGAGGGCGAGGCCGGTGCCGCGGTAGGCGTAGGGGTTGCGGGGGTCGTCGACGGTGACGCCCATCCGCACCTGCCCGGTGACCAGGTCGTGCTCGGCCAGCCGACCGGGCAGGTCCCGCTCCCCGGAGGGGTGCAGACAGGCGGTGGCGCCGTCCTTGAGGACCGCGCCGGTGAAGGTGGCGAGGCTGTGCCGGCCGCTGCGCACGCCCTGCCAGGCGCGCGTGATACGCGCGTGGTCGACGTCCCGCATGAGCCCGGCCCGCGCGTCACTCGCCAGCCGCTCGGCGGCCTCGGCCGCGCCGGCGGCCCGGAGCTGGTTCCACCCGGCGGGGTCGTCCTCGGGGCGGGGGCCGGTTCCTGCGGTTGCGGGCGCCGGAAGCGGGGGGCGGCGAAGCGGCGCCACACCTCGCCCCACCGTCCGAGACGGCCCGCCGCGACCATGATGGTCAGGGCGACGAGCACCTCGTAGCCCCGGTACACGAGAACGGTTCCGACCTCGCCGATGTCGCTGTCGCCGCCGCGCCAGGAGTCGGGGACGATCAGGTCGAACGGAATCCACCACCAGGTGCCGAGGTAGCCGTTCTGCAGCAGCGACCAGATCAGCCAGCCGACGAGGAAGGCGATCAGCGCACCGCTGATCAGCTGGCGGCCAGGGATGATTTCCGGCTGCTCCGCGGGCCGCGGCCGGTGTCCGAACCGCCACACGCCGGGCGCCGCCTCCGGCCGGGGCGTGCGCAGCCACGCCAGGAACGCCGAACCGTCCGGCCGCGGGGGCGCACCGGGCGCCTGCGCCGGCCGGGGCGGCAGCGAAGGGGGCGGCGGCCCCGCCGGACGAGGTACAGGATTCGCATGCGTACCCCGCGCGTCCTGCGTCCCGTCGCTGTCCATCGCGCTTGCCCCCTGAGCAGCCGTTCCGTCCACCATCAGCGAGTCAATCTAATGCCCCCGGAAGGGGAGTTCACGGCTTGCGGCGCCCGGCACGCGGAGCGGACCGGCGCGTTTCTATGTCCAACACGGACAACCCCACCCCCCTGACAACGCCCACATGGAGCATGCCCACCCTCCCGTCCCGGTCCTAACCTGCGAGAAAAGGAAAGAACGCAAGCGTCCGCAAAACCCCAGGAGCCCCTCATGACCGCAATCCCGCAGGAGCGCCGCGTCGTCACCGCCATCCCCGGCCCGAAGTCGCAGGAACTGCAGGCCCGTCGTACCGCCGCGGTCGCCCAGGGTGTGGGCTCCGTGCTGCCGGTGTTCACCGCGCGTGCGGGCGGCGGGATCATCGAGGACGTCGACGGCAACCGGCTGATCGACTTCGGTTCCGGTATCGCCGTGACATCCGTCGGCGCGTCCGCCGAGGCCGTCGTACGCCGTGCCGGCGCCCAACTCGCCGACTTCACGCACACCTGTTTCATGGTCACTCCGTACGAGGGGTACGTCGAGGTCGCCGAGGCGCTGGCCGAGCTGACGCCGGGTGACCACGCCAAGAAGTCCGCGCTGTTCAACTCCGGCGCCGAGGCCGTCGAGAACGCCGTCAAGATCGCCCGCGCGTACACCAAGCGCCAGGCCGTCGTCGTCTTCGACCACGGCTACCACGGCCGTACGAACCTCACCATGGCGCTGACCGCCAAGAACATGCCGTACAAGCACGGCTTCGGCCCGTTCGCGCCCGAGGTCTACCGGGTGCCGGTGGCGTACGGCTACCGCTGGCCGACCGGCCCGGAGAACGCGGGCCCGGAGGCCGCCAAGATGGCCATCGACCAGATGTCCAAGCAGGTCGGCGCCGAGAACATCGCCGCGATCATCATCGAGCCGGTGCTGGGCGAGGGAGGCTTCATCGAGCCGGCGAAGGGCTTCCTGCCGGAGATCGTGAAGTTCGCCAACGACAACGGCATCGTGTTCGTCGCCGACGAGATCCAGTCCGGCTTCTGCCGCACCGGCCAGTGGTTCGCCTGCGAGGACGAGGGCATCGTCCCGGACCTGATCACCACCGCCAAGGGCATCGCGGGCGGTCTGCCGCTCGCCGCCGTCACCGGTCGCGCCGAGATCATGGACGCCGCGCACGCCGGTGGCCTGGGCGGCACCTACGGCGGCAACCCGGTCGCCTGCGCCGGTGCGCTCGGCTCCATCGAGACGATGAAGGAGCTGGACCTCAACGCCAAGGCGAAGAACATCGAGGCGATCATGAAGGCCCGCCTCACCGCCATGGCCGAGAAGTTCGACATCATCGGCGACGTCCGCGGCCGCGGCGCGATGATCGCCATCGAGCTGGTCAAGGACCGCGCCACCAAGGAGCCCAACCCGGAGGCCACCGGCGCGCTCGCCAAGGCCTGCCACGCCGAGGGCCTGCTGGTCCTGACCTGTGGCACCTACGGCAACGTGCTGCGCTTCCTGCCGCCGCTGGTCATCGGCGAGGACCTGCTGAACGAGGGCCTCGACATCATCGAGCAGGCCTTCGCGCGCATCTGAGCACCGCCCTTCGTCGCCCTGTCCACCGCCCCGTTCATCACGGGGCCCACGGCAGGGCGTGTGAAGAACGTGTGGGAGGTGGATGGCGGGTCGGGATTCCGTCTGTCGCGCCCGCGGCGCCTGCCGTAGGTTCTGACGCAGATGAGAGATACACCCCGCCCGCAGGGAACTGTGGGTGACATCAGGCCGGGGCCTCCCCAGCTTCGACCTGGTCGTGCCCTCGCGCACACAACCGGGGCCCTCAGCTCCGGGTCTCCTCACCGATCGGACGGTCGCTCGCCCCAGACCCCCCGGGGCGTGCGACGTTCCGATCAGGACGGCCGCCTGGGTGCGGTACGCCCCTGAAGGGCCGGCGCACACCCCCCCTTGCGTCGGCCCTTCGGCGCGTTCCGGCGCCAATGGTCCACACCTGTGACCGCACCCTCCCGACCCCTGCGAAGCTGTTCCCCGTGTTTCCTCTGCTGCTCGCCCTGCCCGTCGTCCTCTTCGCCCTGATCACCTGGCAGGTCGTCGCCGACGGGCCGCTGGTGCGGCTGGACGAGGGACTCAGCCGCACGCTCGTCCGGCCCGACCGGTTCGTGGAACTTCTCTCCGACCTCGGCAACGTCCAGGTGGCCGTCCCCGTGCTGGCGCTCGCCGCGGGCCTCGCGGCCTGGCGGGCACGGGCGACGGGAACGCACCGCTGGTGGCTTCCGGCGACGGCGGCCGCCGTGCTGATGGCGCTGGTCCCGGCCCTCGTCGTGCCGCTCAAGGAACTGACCGACCGCCCCGGCACGCCGGTGGTCCCGCCGGCCACCGGCTACTACCCGTCCGGCCACACCGCGACCGCCGCCGTCGCCTACGGCTGCACGGCCCTGCTCCTCCTGCCCTGGCTGCGCTCCGCGACCGCCCGCCGCGCGCTGGTCGCCGGCTGCGCGGCCGCGGTGCTCGGCGTCTCCTACGGTCTGGTCCGCCGCGGCTACCACTGGCCACTGGACGTCGTGGCCAGTTGGTGCCTCTGCGCGGCGCTGCTGACGTGCTACGTGCGGATACTCAACCGGAGTAGCCGTCCTCAGCCGAAGTAGCCGTCGAACGTCCGCTGGAACTCCCAGTTCGAGTACCGATCCCAGTTGATCGACCACGTCATCAGGCCGCGCAACCCCGGCCAGACGCCATGCGTGGCGTACGAGCCGCAGTTGGTCTTCTTGGTCAGGCAGTCGAGGGTCTTCACGACCTCGGCCGGGGGGACGTGACCGTTGCCCGCGTTCGTGGACGCCGGCATGCCGATCGCGACCTGGTCCGGGCGCAGCGGCGGGAAGACGTTGTTCTGGTTGCCGGCGACCGGGAAGCCGGTGAGCAGCATGTCGGTCATGGCGATGTGGAAGTCGGCGCCGCCCATGGAGTGGTACTGGTTGTCCAGGCCCATGATCGGGCCCGAGTTGTAGTCCTGGACGTGCAGCAGGGTGAGGTCGTCGCGCATGGCGTGGATCACCGGGAGGTAGGCGCCCGCCCTCGGGTCCTGGCCGCCCCACTGGCCGGTGCCGTAGTACTGGTAGCCGAGCTGGACGAAGAACGTCTCCGGCGCCATGGTCAGCACGAAGTCGTCGCCGTACCTGGCCTTCAGGGTCTTCAGCGCCGAGATCAGGTTCACGATGACCGGTGTCTTGGGGTTCTTGAAGTCGGTGTCGTCGGCGTTCAGGGACAGTGAGTGGCCCTCGAAGTCGATGTCGAGGCCGTCGAGGCCGTACTCGTCGATGATCTTCGAGACGGAGGAGACGAAGGTGTCGCGGGCGGCCGTGGTGGTGAGCTGCACCTGACCGTTCTGGCCGCCGATCGAGATCAGCACCTTCTTGCCCGCCGCCTGCTTGGCGCGGATCGCCGCCTTGAACTCGGCGTCGCTCTCCACGCCCGGGCACTCGCTCGCCGGGCAGCGGTCGAAGCGGATGTCGCCGGAGGTGACCGAGGTCGGCTCGCCGAAGGCCAGGTCGATGACGTCCCAGCTGTCGGGGACGTCGGCGAGGCGGGTGTAGCCGGAGCCGTTGGCGAAGCTGGCGTGGAGGTAGCCGACGAGGGCGTGCGGCGGGAGTTCCACCGGGTTGCCGCCGCCTCCGGCCGTGGTGGTGGCGGTGACGGTCGCCGAACGCGCCGACTCGCCCGCGTCGTTGACGGCCGAGACCTGGAAGCCGTACGCCGTCTCGGGCGCGAGCCCGGTGACCGTGGCCGAAGTCCCGGTGACCGTCTGGACCCTGGCCCCGTCGCGGTAGACGGCGTAGCCGGTCGCGCCGGAGACCGCGGACCAGGACAGCGCGACGGAGGACGAGGTGACCGTGCCGGCCCTGAGCCCGGTCGGCACGGCGGGCGGCTGTCCGACGTCCACGCCCGGTCCGATCAGCGTGATGTCGTCGGCGTGGTAGGCGCCGGTGCCGTACCAGCCGTGCGTGTAGATGGTGACCTTGGTGGTGGACGGGCCCGTGCGGAAGGTCGTCGTCAGCTTCTGCCAGTCGGGGGCGGACTGGGTCCAGGTGGAGACGTCGGTGGTGCCGGTGCCGGAGGCGCCGAGGTAGGCGTAGGAGCCGCGGACGTAACCGCTGAGCGTGTACGGGGAGTCGGGCTTGACCGTCACCGTCTGTGCGCACCGGGCGTTGTCGCTGCCGGCCGGGGTCGCCTTCAGCGCGGAACCGCCGCTGCGCACGGGTGAGCCGACCGTCGTACCGGAGGTGCAGGTCCAGCCGTCGAGGCCGGACTCGAAGCCGCCGTTGCGGGCGAGGTCCGCGTCGGCCGCACGGGCGGCCGACGAGAGCGCGGTGACGCCGGACAGCATCACTGCCGCGGCGGCGAGGAGGGCGAGGGGTCTGAAGCGGTCCACAAGTACCTCCGGGCATGGGGGAATTGGAGGGTGGAGCGCCCACAACTTGGTCCAGACCAATTGCCCTTGTCAAGGGTTCTCGTCGGCTAGTCCTCCTCCCGGGTCGCCAGGCTTGCCGCCGCCTCGTGCATTGCCAGTTCCAGCAGCGTCGGGTCCGTCAGGGTGCCCGAGCCGTCCGGTGGGACCAGCCAGCGCATCTTGCCGGTGGCGCGGCCCGGGTACGGCACGACGATCCAGACGCCCGCTCCGGCGGTGCGGATGCCCGTGCCGACCCACCGGGACGCCGTGCCCGGCGGTACGAAGAACCCCGTCCGGGCGTCGCCGAAGTCGACGAGCACCGGGCCGGGCCGGTCGAGGACGCGGGTGAGGACATCGAGCGTGGGACAGCCGAGCTCGCCCGGCAGGATCAGTACGTCCCAGGCCCGGCCGGCGGGCAGCAGCGCGACCCCCAACGGGTTGCGCTCCCATTCCCAGCGGCAGGCCTCGGGGTCCGGTGCGACGGATGCCAGCCACTCGACCGCCGTCTTCACGCCTGTCATGAGGAAACCTCCCTCTCTGCTCGATCGAGAGCACTCGTGGACGCTGGTCGCGTCACGAGGGAGAGGGAGGTCTCCTGCCGGGCATTACGCGGGTTTCCGCACCCCATGCGGGTGAGCTGAGTCACACTCAGCTGTCGAAGCCGAGCCCCAGCCGGTCCATGGTCCGCAGCCACAGGTTGCGCCGCCCGCCGTGGGCGTCAGCCCTGGCCAGCGACCACTTGGTGAGGGCGATACCGGTCCACGCGAACGGCTCAGGCGGGAACGGCAGCGGCTTCCTGCGCACCATCTCCAGCTCCGTGCGCTCGGTCCGCTCCCCCGCCAGCAGATCCAGCATCACGTCGGCGCCGAAGCGGGTGGCGCCAACGCCGAGGCCCGTGTAGCCCGCCGCGTAGGCGACCTTCCCGGCGTGTGCCGTGCCGAAGAACGCCGAGAAGCGCGAGCAGGTGTCGATCGCGCCGCCCCAGGCGTGGGTGAAGCGGACGCCCTCCAGCTGCGGGAAGCAGGTGAAGAAGTGCCCGGCGAGCTTGGCGTACGTCTCGGGGCGGTCGTCGTACTCGGCGCGCACCCGGCCGCCGTACGGGTAGATCGCGTCGTAGCCGCCCCACAGGACGCGGTTATCGGCGGACAGCCGGAAGTAGTGGAACTGGTTGGCGCTGTCCCCGAGGCCCTGCCGGTTCTTCCAGCCGATCGCCCCGAGCTGCTCGGCGGTGAGCGGTTCGGTCATCAGGGCGTAGTCGTAGACCGGGACGGTGTACGCGCGGACGCGTCTGATCAGGCTGGGGAAGATGTTTGTGCCGAGCGCGACCTTGCGGGCGCGGACCTGGCCGTAAGGCGTGCGTACGGCCATTCCGGGGCCGTACGGCTTCAGGGTGAGGGCGGGGGTGTGCTCGTAGACGCGCACGCCGAGGTCGAGGCAGGCGCGCTTCAGCCCCCAGGCGAGCTTGGCCGGGTTGAGCATGGCGACGCCCCGGTGGTCCCAGAGGCCGGCCTGGAAAGTCGGTGAGTCGACCTGTGCCCTTACCGCCTCGGCATCCAGGAACTCCACGCCGTCCGCGAGGCCTTCGCGCTCCATCTCCTCGTACCAGTCGCGCAGTTCCCACGCCTGGTACGTCTCGGTGGCGACGTCGATCTCGCCGGTGCGCTCGAAGTCGCAGTCGATGGAGTGGCGGGCGACCGCCGCCTCGATGCCGTCGAGGTTGCGGGCGCCCAGCTCCTGGAGCTTGTGGATCTCGTCGGGCCAGCGGGTCAGGCCGTTGGGCAGGCCATGGGTGAGGGAGGCGGCGCAGAAGCCGCCGTTGCGGCCGGAGGCGGCCCAGCCCACCTCGCGGCCCTCCAGCAGGACGACATCGCGCCCGGGGTCGCGCTCCTTGGCGTTCAGCGCGGTCCACAGTCCGCTGTAGCCGCCGCCGACGACCAGCAGGTCGCAGGTCTCGGCGCCGGTCAGCGCGGGCTCGGGGTGCGGCCTGCCGGGGTCGTCCAGCCAGTACGCGACCGGCTGGGCGTCGGAAAGGGACTTCGTCCAGTTGTCGTTATTGCCACGGCTCATGGCGCTCGGGGCCATGATTTCAACTCCCTACGAGTGCATTACGCCTTCTGGCGCTTTCGGCGGCTGCCGATGGCCATGGAGGCCAGGACGAACAGTACGGCGACGACGAACATGGCCGTACCGATGACATTGATCTGAACGGGCGTGCCGCGCTGCGCCGAGCCCCAGACGAACATGGGGAAGGTGACGGTCGAACCCGCGTTGAAATTGGTGATGATGAAATCGTCGAAGGAGAGCGCGAAGGCGAGCAGCGCGCCCGCGGCGATTCCGGGGGCGGCGATCGGCAGGGTGACCCGCACGAAGGTCTGGAACGGGCCGGCGTACAGATCGCGCGCGGCCTCCTCCAGCCTCGGGTCCATCGACATCACGCGCGCCTTGACGGCCGTCACGACGAAGCTGAGGCAGAACATGATGTGCGCGATCAGGATCGTCCAGAATCCCAACTGCACACCCATGTTGAGGAAGAGCGTCAGCAGTGAGGCCGCCATGACGACCTCGGGCATCGCCATGGGCAGGAAGATCAGCGAGTTGACGGCCCCCCGCGCGCGGAAGCGGTACCGCACCAGCGCGAAGGCGATCATCGCGCCGAGGACCGTCGCGCCCAGCGTCGCCCACAGCGCGATCTGGAGGCTGAGGGAGAGCGAGCCGCACAGGTCGGCGACACCGCACGGATCCCGCCAGGCGTCCGTGGAGAACTCCTGCCACTCGTAGTTGAAACGGCCCTTCGGTTTGTTGAAGGAGAAGACCGTCACGATGACGTTCGGCAGCAGCAGGAATCCGAGCGTGAACAGTCCCGCGATGACGACGAGATGGCGCTTGAGCCAGTTGACGAAGGCCATTTAAACCAGATCCTCCGTGCCGGACTTGCGGATGTAGAGCGTCACCATGATGAGGATCGCGAACATCAGGATGAAGGAAAGGGCGGCGGCCGTCGGATAGTCCAGAATCCGCAGGAACTGCGACTGGATGACGTTGCCGATCATGCGGGTGTCGGTGGAGCCGAGCAGGTCGGCGTTCACGTAGTCACCGGCGGCCGGGATGAAGGTCAGCAGCGTGCCGGAGACGACACCGGGCATCGACAGCGGGAAGGTGACCTTGCGGAAGGTCGTCCAGGGCCTGGCGTACAGGTCGCCCGCCGCCTCGTGCAGGCTCGGGTTGATGCGCTCCAGCGAGGTGTACAGCGGCAGGATCATGAACGGCAGGAAGTTGTACGTCAGACCGCACACGACCGCGAGCGGGGTGGCCAGCACCCGGTCCCCGGCGGTGATGCCGAGCCAGCTGGTGACGTCCAGGATGTGCAGGGTGTTGAGGGCGCCGACGAGCGGGCTGCCGTCCGCGAGGATCGTCTTCCAGGCGAGGGTGCGGATCAGGAAGCTGGTGAAGAACGGCGCGATCACCAGGATCATGATCAGGTTCCGCCAGCGGCCCGCGCGGAACGCGATCAGATACGCCAGCGGATAGCCCAGCAGCAGACACAGGATCGTCGCGGAACCGGCGTACAGCACCGAGCGCAGGAACTGCGGCCAGTACTCGGTCAGGGCGTTCCAGTACGTGGCGAAGTGCCAGGTGACCTCGTAGCCCTCCTCCAGGGAGCCCGTCTGCACGGACGTGGAGGCCTGGTAGACCATCGGCAGCGCGAAGAAGATCAGCAGCCAGAGAATGCCGGGCAGCAGCAGCCAGTACGGCGTCAGGCGGCCGCGCCGGCGCGGTGGCTTCTTCTCCGGTGCGGGCGCGAGGGGCGGTGGCGCCTCGGTGAGCGTCGACATCAGGCGGCCTCTTCCTCGATGCCCGCGTCGATGTCCTGCGTGGCGTCCAGGCCGAAGGTGTGGGCCGGGCTCCAGTGCAGGACGACGTCGGCGCCGGGGGCGAGGCGGCCGTCGCGCTCGACGTTCTGCACGTAGACGGCGAGCTCGGGACAGACGGGGCTGTCGATGACGTACTGCGTGGAGACGCCGATGAAGCTGGCGTCGGCGATCGTGCCGGTGATCCGGTTGCGGCCCTCCGGGATCTCACCGGCGTCGTCCGCGTGGACCAGGGAGATCTTCTCCGGGCGCACACCGACCAGCACCTTGCCGCCGGTCGCCGTGGACGCGGAACAGCGCCCGGCGGGAAGGGTGAGCTTGCCGCCGCCCGCCTTGAGGACGATGTCGTCGCCCGCCTTGGTGTCGACCTCGGCCTCGATCAGGTTGGAGGTGCCGAGGAAGTTGGCGACGAAGGTGGTGCGCGGGTTCTCGTACAGGTCGGCGGGCGCGCCGAGTTGCTCGACCCGGCCCGCGTTCATCACGGCGACCGTGTCGGCCATCGTCATGGCCTCCTCCTGGTCGTGCGTGACGTGCACGAAGGTGATGCCGACCTCGGTCTGGATGCGCTTGAGCTCCAGCTGCATCTGGCGGCGCAGCTTCAGGTCGAGGGCGCCGAGCGGCTCGTCGAGGAGCAGCACCTTGGGGTGGTTGATCAGCGCGCGGGCGACGGCGACGCGCTGCTGCTGGCCGCCGGAGAGCTGGTGCGGCTTCTTGCGGGCCTGCTCGCCGAGCTGGACCAGCTCCAGCATCTCCTCGACCTGCTTCTTCACGCTCTTCATGCCGCGCCGGCGCAGCCCGAAGGCGACGTTCTCGAAGATGTCGAGGTGCGGGAAGAGCGCGTAGGACTGGAAGACCGTGTTCACCGGCCGCTTGTACGGCGGCAGCGCGGTCACGTCCTGGTCGCCGAGCGAGACGGTGCCGCTCGTCGGCTCCTCGAGTCCCGCGATCATGCGCAGGGTGGTGGTCTTGCCGCAGCCCGAGGCGCCGAGCAGGGCGAAGAAGGAGCCCTGCGGGACGGTCAGGTCCAGCGGATGTACGGCGGTGAAGGAGCCGTAGGTCTTGCTGATTCCGGAGAGGCGGACGTCGCCGCTGCTGTCCTTCGTCGTCATCGTCGTCGTCACGCCCCTGTGAGCTTCGCGAACTTCTCTTCGTAGGCCGTCTCTTCCTTCGAGCTCAGCGAGCGGAAGGCGTGAGACTTGGCGGCCATTTCCTGGTCGGGAATGATCAGCGGGTTGTTCGCCGCGGACTCGTCGATCTTGGCGAGCTCGGCCTTCACCCCGTCGACGGGGCACACGTAGTTGATGTACGCGGCGAGCTGCGCGGCCGGACCCGGCTCGTAGTAGAAGTCGATGAGCCGCTCGGCGTTGGTCTTGTGGCGGGCCTTGTTGGGCACCAGGAGGTTGTCCGTCGACGTCATGTAACCGCTGTCGGGGATGACGAAGTCGACGTCCGGGCTGTCCGCCTTGAGCTGGACGACGTCCCCGGCCCAGGCGATGCAGGCCGCGAAGTCGCCCTTGGACAGGTCCGAGGTGTAGTCGTTGCCGGTGAAGCGGCGGATCTGCCCCTGGTCGACGGCCTTCTGCATGCGGGCGATCGCCGCGTCGAAGTCGTCGTCGGTGAACTTGGCCGGGTCCTTGCCCATGTCCAGCAGCGTCATGCCGACGCTGTCGCGCATCTCGGACAGGAAGCCGACGCGGCCCTTGAGCTTGGGGTTGTCGAGCAGGTCGGAGACGGACGTGACCTCGACGCCGTCCAGCGCCTTCTTGTTGTAGGCGATGACCGTGGAGATGCCGGTCCAGGGGTAGGAGTACGCCCGTCCCGGGTCCCAGTCGGGACTGCGGAACTGCTGGGAGAGGTTCGCGTACGCGGTGGGCAGGTTGGACGCGTCCAGTTTCTGGACCCAGCCGAAGCGGATGAGGCGCGCGGCGAGCCAGTCCGTCACGCAGATCAGGTCGCGGCCGGTGTCCTGGCCGGCCGCGAGCTGCGGCTTGATCTTGCCGAAGAACTCGACGTTGTCGTTGATGTCCTCGGTGTACTTGACGGTGACGCCGGTGCGCTTCTTGAACTCGTCGAGCGTCGGATGACGCTTGCCGCTGTCGTCGACGTCCATGTACTCGGTCCAGTTGGAGAAGTTGACGGTCTTCTCCTTCGCCGAGTGGTCCTCGGACGACACTCCGGACGTCTGCGCCGCCGGGGGAATGCCGCAGGCGCTCAGCGCCCCCAGGCCGCCGACCGCGAGCGCGCCACCGGCGGAGGCGCGCAGCAGCGAACGGCGGGTGAGGGAGGCCCTGCCGTTGCGGAGGCTGCGCCGCATGGCGGCCACTTGGGCCGCGGACGGGCGGTCGGGCTCGTACTGCTCCATGCGCGTGGTGCCCTTTCGGGATGGGCGGCCGCGGTTCGGGCGGCCTGAAGTGGTTATCGGTCCCCGAAGATCGTGCGGTGCCAGTCCTTCCGAGCGACCGCCGTATTATCGAACATAACGTGCTTGAGCTGCGTGTACTCGTCGAACGAGTAGACGGACATGTCCTTGCCGAAGCCGGACTGCTTGTATCCGCCGTGCGGCATCTCGCTGATGATCGGGATGTGGTCGTTCACCCACACGCAGCCCGCCTTGATCTCGCGGGTGGCGCGGTTCGCACGGTAGACGTCACGGCTCCAGGCGGAGGCCGCGAGGCCGTACGGGGTGTCGTTGGCGAGCCGGATGCCTTCGTCGTCGGTGTCGAAGGGCAGCACGACGAGGACCGGTCCGAAGATCTCGGACTGGACGATCTCGCTGTCCTGCGGCGCGTCCGCGACGAGCGTGGGCCGGTAGTAGGCGCCGTCCTTGAGCTCGCCCTGGGGGGCCTCCCCACCGGTGACCACGCGCGCGTAGGCACGGGCCCGGTCGACGAAACCGGCGACGCGGTCCCGCTGGACGTGCGAGATCAGCGGCCCGAGATCGGTGCCCGCCGCGAACGGGTCGCCGAGGCGGACGCCGTCCATGAGGGCGGCGGTCCGCTCCACGAAGGCCTCGTAGAGCGGCCGCTGCACGTACGCGCGCGTGGCGGCCGTGCAGTCCTGGCCGGTGTTGATGAGTGCGCCCGCGACCGCGCCGTTGACGGCGGCGTCCAGCTCGGCGTCGTCGAACACCAGGAAGGGCGCCTTGCCGCCCAGCTCCAGGTGGAGCCGCTTGACGGTGGCTGTGGCGATCTCGGCGACGCGCTTGCCGACGGCGGTGGAGCCGGTGAAGGACGTCATGACCACGTCCGGGTGGCCCACGAGGTGCTCGCCGGCCTCCTTGCCGGTGCCGGTGACGATGTTGATCACGCCGTCCGGGATCCCGGCGTCGGTGGCGGCCTGCGCGAACAGCAGCGAGGTCAGCGGGGTCAGTTCGGCGGGCTTCAGCACGATCGTGTTGCCCGCGGCGATCGCCGGGAGGATCTTCCACGCGGCCATCTGGAGGGGGTAGTTCCAGGGCGCGATGGAGCCGACGACGCCGATGGGTTCGCGCCGTACGTACGAGGTGTGGTCGCCGGAGTACTCGCCCGCGGACTGGCCCTGGAGGTGCCGGGCGGCGCCCGCGAAGAACGCGGTGTTGTCGATCGTGCCGGGCACGTCGAACTCGCGGGTCAGCTTCAGCGGCTTGCCGCACTGCAGGGACTCGGCGCGGGCGAAGTCCTCCGCGCGCTCGGCGAGCACGGCGGCGAAGCGGTGCAGCGCGTCGGAACGCTCACCGGGGGTGGCGCCGGCCCACGCAGGGAAGGCCTCGCGGGCGGCGGCGACGGCCGCGTCCACGTCGTCCGGGCCGGCCAGGTCGTAGGTGAGGACCTCCTCGCCGGTGGCCGGGTCGACGACCGCGTGGGTCCGGCCCGAGGTGCCCTTGGTGAGGCGGCCCGCGATGTACTGGGCGCCGTCCGCGAAACGGTCCTGGGCGGGAAATCGTTCCGGGGTGGTCTTTCCCGGGTTGTGCATGTCGCTCTCCTCCGCCGTCGCCCCGCTGTCCCTCGGGGCGGGTGGCGTAGCTCCAGCTCGATTTGAGTGCCGATCCTGACAGAGGGGTGGTCGTCCAACAAGTGATTCCGTTGTTGCCTTTTGGTTAAGCGACGGAATCTGTCGACCAGGTGTCGAGTCGGCGTCCAAAAGGGGGGACGGAGTGTCAGTGGTGCCTGCCAGACTCGCATGCATGGAGAGGATCAGGGGAGTGATCGACTCCCGGGATGCGCTGGTCAGGGAGGTTCGGGCGGGTGCCCGAATCAAGTATCTGCACTTCTGGGGGCACCGGCCACGACCGGACGGGCGGATCGGCGCGAGCTGTCTGAGTCAGTGGTGGCCGTCGCCGTTCACGGTGGACGGGGTGGAATACGCGACGGCGGAGCACTGGATGATGGCCGGCAAGGCACGTCTCTTCGACGACGCGGAGGCGGAGCGGCGTGCGCTGGCGGCCGAGCATCCCGCCCAGGCGAAGAAGGCGGGGCGGTTGGTGCGGGGATTCGACCAGGCCGTGTGGGAGCGCGAGCGGTTCGGGATCGTGGCCGAGGGGAGCTTCCACAAGTTCGCCGCGCATGCCGATCTGCGGGAGTTTTTGCTGGACACCGAGGAGCGGGTGCTGGTGGAGGCGAGCCCGGTGGACCCGGTGTGGGGGATCGGGCTGGCGGCGGACGACGAGGCCGCGGGGGATCCGGAGCGGTGGCGGGGGCTGAATCTGCTGGGGTTCGCGTTGATGGGGGCGCGGGAGAGGTTGCGGGCGGGGTAACCGGAGTGGGGCTGAGGGGGCGCTTCCGGCCGGGTGCGGCATGGCGGTCGGGTCCACAGGTCCACGTGCCCTTCTGCGACCACGGGCTCGTCGGGTAGGCGGCGGCCCCTCCCGGGGCCCGTCTCCTCCTACGGCGTCATGAGCACCAGCACGCCGAACCCGGCGCCCAGCACCAGCCCCACGACGCCGCAGATGATGCCGGCCAGGGCCTGACCCGGGTTGGTGGCCTCGCCCCGGTTCGCCTTGGCCCGGCCGATACCGCCGAAGATCACGCCGAGGATGCCCAGGAGGATCGCCAACGGCCAGAGACAGAAGCCGGCGACCGCGATGATGCCGACCACCATGCCGGCGGTGCCCAGGCCGTTGCTGGGTTCGGCCTGACCGCCGCCCGGCCAGCCGTAGTAGCCCGGGGCGCCGTGCGTGTACTGGCCGCCGTACGTCGGCTGGGGCGCCGGGTATCCGTAGCCGGCCGCCGGGTAGCCGTACGGGACCTGACCGGGGCCGTCGGGGGCGATGGGCGGGGGCGGGACGTCGTGGGGGCCCGGGGCAGCGGGGGCGGGCGGGGCGAAGGGGTTGCCGGTGGTGGGGTTCGGCGGCGGCAGGTCCTGGGGGCCCGGTGCCACCGGAGTCGGCGGGGCGAAGGGGGTGCCGGTGGTGGGGTTCGGGGGCGGGAAGGACGCGGGGGTGCCGGTGGCGGGGTTCGGCGGCGGCACGTCCTGGGGGCCCGGTGCCACCGGAGTCGGCGGGGCGAAGGGGGTGCCGGTGGTGGGGTTCGGGGGCGGGAAGGACGCGGGGGTGCCGGTGGCGGGGTTCGGCGGTGGGAAGGCCGCCGGGGTGCCGGTCGAGGGCGTGCTGGGGCCGGGCGGCGCGGTCGGGGCGGCCCACGGCGGAGAGGGGTCCGCGGCGGGCAGGGACGTCACCGTCTGCTGGTCGTGCACGGAGGGGGGTGCCGGAGTGGCCGGGCCGCCGGATGCCGCGATGGTGTCGCCGGGTCCCACGGGGGTGCGGTGGGCAGGGGGCGCCCAGGGGTCGGGGTCGGCGCTGCGGGGATCGGCGTCCGACCGCTTGTCCAGCGGGATCCGAGGCGCGTCGGCGCCGTCCTGACCGACCTCGGGGATCGCGCCGGCGTCCAGCGGGGCCTGCGAGACCTCGGGAGTGGCCTGCGCCGGCCACTGCGGCGGCGCCCAGGCGCCACCGGCCGCCGCACCACCGGACCCAGGTGCGGCACCCGACCCGTCGGCGTCGGCACCAGGTGCGGCGTTCTGCTCCGGCGCGGCCGGCGGCTGCGCGTCGTCGGTCATGCGCGGGACCCCCTCTGTCGAACGTTCCGTCATGCTACGGCCCGAGCATGACCGCCCGGGTGCCGCCCTCCCGGTTCCCGAAACCCGCTCCACTCCCCCACAAACCGCGGCCTACGATGATCCCCGAGTCACCGATCAGCCGATCACCCGCGTCCCCGCCGTCACACCCGGCCCGGACGCCGTTCCGGGGAGGAACCTTGACCGACCACGCCACCGCGCCCGTGCCCGCCGGCCCCACCGAGTCCGCCGTCGCCGGCGCCCGCGACCTGCACGCCTTCATCGCCGGACTGCCCAAGGCCGAACTGCATGTGCACCACGTCGGCTCCGCCTCCCCCCGGATCGTCGCCGAGCTCGCCGCCCGCCACCCCGACTCCAAGGTCCCCACCGACCCCGAGGCCCTGGTCGACTACTTCACCTTCACGGACTTCGCCCACTTCATCGAGGTGTACCTGTCCGTCGTCGACCTGATCCGCACCCCGGAGGACGTCCGGCTGCTGACGTACGAGGTGGCCCGGGACATGGCGCGCCAGCAGGTGCGGTACGCCGAGCTGACGATCACCCCGTTCTCCTCCACCCGGCGCGGGATCGACGAGCAGGCGTTCATGGGAGCGATCGAGGACGCCCGCAAGGCGGCCGAGGCCGACTTCGGGACCGTACTGCGCTGGTGCTTCGACATTCCCGGCGAGGCGGGCCTGGAGGCCGCCGAGGAGACCACGCGGCTCGCCACCGACGACAAGCTGCGCCCCGAGGGACTGGTCTCCTTCGGGCTCGGCGGGCCGGAGATCGGCGTGCCGAGGCCGCAGTTCAAGCCGTACTTCGACCGCGCCATAGCCGCCGGACTGCGCTCGGTGCCGCACGCCGGTGAGACCACCGGCCCGGAGACCGTGTGGGACGCGCTGAACCATCTGGGCGCCGAACGCATCGGGCACGGCACCAGCTCCGCGCAGGACCCGAAGCTGCTGGCGCACCTCGCCGAGCACCGGATCCCGCTGGAGGTGTGCCCGACCTCCAACATCGCCACCCGCGCGGTCCGCACCCTCGACGAGCACCCCATCAAGGATTTCACCCGGGCCGGCGTCCTCGTCACCATCAACTCCGACGACCCGCCGATGTTCGGCACCGACCTCAACAGCGAGTACGCCGTCGCCGCCCGGCTGCTCGAACTCGACGAGCGGGGCCTGGCGGACCTCGCGAAGAACGCGGTCGAGGCGTCCTTCCTCGACGCCGCCGGCAAGGGTCGTATCAGGGGCGAGATCGACTCCTACACCTCGGCGTGGCTCGCGCGTTGAGCCGCCCTCACAATGGGCCCATGCCGAACGTGACCGCCGTGGCCCACCGCGGTGCCCCCTACCACTCCCGCGAGAACACGATCGACTCGCTGCGTTCCGCGCTCCGACTGGGCGCGGACGCGGTCGAGGTCGACGTGCGGCTGACCCGGGACGGTGTGCCCGTGCTGCTGCACGACGAGACGCTGAAGCGGTTGTGGGAGCACGACCGGCCGCTGCTGTCGCTGTCGGCGGACGAGGTGCGGGGGCTGACCGCGGGCCGGGTGCCGACGCTCGCGGAGGCGCTCACGGCGACCGACGGACACCGGGTGATGCTCGACCTGCCGGGCCCGCCCGACGTCCGCGCGGCACGCCGGGTCGTGGACGTCGTACGGGAGTGCGGGGCGGCGGACCGCGTGTACTACTGCGCGGGCGCCACCGCGATGCTCGCGGTACGCGCCGCCGACCCGGCCGCCGAGATCGCCCTCACCTGGACGACCCTGGCCCCACCGCGCCCGGCCCTGCTGGACGCGGTGCGCCCGCGCTGGCTCAACTACCGCTTCGGCCTGGTGAGCCGCGCCCTGTCCGCCCGCGTCCACAAGGACGGCTACCTGCTGTCCGTGTGGACACCCGACACCCGCCGCACCATGCGCCGCCTGCTCGGCCTCGGCGTCGACTCGATCACCACCAACCGCGTCGACGCCCTGTGCGCCTTGCGCACCGCCCAGCCGCCCGTCGCGTAGGCCAGGGACGGGGCGATCGCCTGGGCGTTCGCGCGCGGCGACGAGGTGATGGCCGTGCGGGACCGCTACACGCGGGAGCGTTGAGGCACGGTCGCCGGGTCGGCCGGGCGGTCACGGGTGACGTACTGCGGCACGGGTGCGTCGTCCTCGCCGGTGTCGCGGACGAGGCCGTAGCGGATCGCGCCGTCGGGCGGCCCGTAGTTGACGTCCTCGTTCACGTCGTCCCAGGTCGAGGGGAAGACGCTGAGGCCGTAGTCGGCGCCGCGTTCGTTCACGGTGAGGGTGACCGCGCCGTCGACGTAGAAAAATTCGTTCTGCCACATCTGCTGGGTGCCGGGCGGCGGTGCGGCGTAGCCGGTGGCCGTGCTGCCCATGCCGGTGGCGGAGCTGTCGGTGTCGCTGACGCGGTCGTCCATGCGGCGCCCGCCGCCCGAGGCGACGTGGAAGAGCTTGCCCTTGAGGCCGGTCCAGGTCGGCATGACGAGGGCGCCGGCCCGGTAGTGCGGGGAGATCTGCCAGCGGACCAGGACATAGCCCCGGCCGGTGAGGGTGACGCTGTCGCCGCGGTGGTTCATCACGGCGTGCGCGCCGCCGGTGCTGGTGAGCCCGGTCTCGGGGCGGCGCGGAAGGGCGGCGGGGCGCGCGTCGGGGTCCGGCGCCCGGTCGACGGCGTCGACGACCGTGCCGTACAGGTCGGCCTTCGTGACGGGGGGTGGCGGTGGGGTTGACGGGGCCGACGGGCTCGGTGGGGTGGGCGTGCCGGTCGCGGTCGGGACGACGGGGGTGGCCGCACGCGGAGGGCGTGGGGTGTCCTGCGGCGTCTGCGTGACGACGTAGGCGCCGCCCGCGGCGATCGTCGCCCCGGCCGTCACGGCGACGGCCGGTTTGGTGAGCGCGGTCATGACCTTGGCGGACCAGCCGACGGAGGTCGCGGCCACGGCGGTCTTGCCGCCGAACGCCAGCGACAGCGTGAACCCGGCCGGGAGCGGGACGAGCGCGATACCGACGAGCAGCCGTTCCGCCGGTACGACGGATTCGCGGGCGTCCGAGCAGTAGCCGCAGCCCCGGATGTGCCGGGCGAGCCGCTTGCGCCACACGGAGTCGGGCCGCCCGGGCCAGCGGGCGGTCAGCTCCCGCAGGGCCGGGCAGGCGCCGTCCAGGGCGCGGACGATGCCCCGGGCGGTCTCCAGCCGTTCCTTCATCCGCTGGACGCGGACGGCGGCGTGCCGGCGGGTGATGCCGACGGCGGCGGCCAGTTCGCGCCGGGTGAGCTCGCCGGCGACCTCCAGCCACCACAGCGACAGCAGCTGCCGGTCGTCGGCGTCGAGCCACCGCACGGCCTCGGCGACCTCACGCCGCTGCCCCTCCAACTGGAGCCGCAGCACGGTGAGTTCGGCGAAGTCGGCGGCGTCGGAGGGCACTTCGTCGGCGGGCGCGGTGGGGCGGCTGCGCCGGGCCCGGTCCCGTATCTGCCGCATGGCGATCGCCACCAGCCAGGACCGGAAGCTGTCCGGGTCGCGCAGCGAGCCCAGGTTGTCGACGGCGCGCAGCATCGTCTCCTGGACGACGTCGTCGACGTCGGCGTGACCGTTCAGCGCGCGGCCGACGATGTTGTAGACCAGCGGCAGCCAGCCCGCGACCAGCTCGTCCAGCGCCCGCCGGTCCCCGGCCTGCGCCGCCGCGATGGTCGACCGCCACTGCCGCCCGTCCACCTCAGTCCTCTCCACTCTCATCCGACGCCCGCACGCACCTTCTCAGTCCGACCTGTGCTTCTGGCTATGCCAGGGGTCACACCCCGCTCGGAGACGGGGCGGGGGCGCGCGGATAACAGTTTTTCGGCGACGCTTCCGCCCGACGCGTTCCCCTAGGGCCGATCCCGGACAACGCCCCTGCCCGGACGGGCAGTTGTGCCGGGGTCGCACCAGGGCCCGGGGTCCTCCTCGCCGACGATCCGGGGGTGGTCGTACCGCATGAGGATGATCAAGACCGCCTCGCCCATCACAGCAGGAGTCGCTGATGCGCCCGCTCTCCCGCAGAACCGTCCTCGCCGCCTCCGGCGCGCTCGCCCTCGCGGCGGGACCCCTTGCCCCGTCCGCGTCGGCGGCACCGTCGCCGCCTCCCGCTCCCGGACCGGACCGGAAGGCCCTGCGGGCCGCGATCCAGGGACTGCCCGACGCGGACGCGACCGCCGCGCTGGTGCGGATCGGCGGCAGGGAGGGCCGCTGGCACGGCAGTTCGGGCGTGCGGGACCTGGTCGGTGGCCGGGCGGCGGATCCGGACGGCCGGTTCCGGGCGGGTTCGACGACGAAGGTGGTGACGGCGGCGGCCGTGCTGCACCTCGCGGCCGAAGGGCGGGTCGACCTGGACGAGCCGGTGCAGCACTGCCTTCCCGGGCTGCTCGGCGAGCGGTTCAAGCTGCCGATCGCGGTACGGCAGTTGCTGAACCACACCAGCGGCATCCCGGCGGGCGACGGCTTCGCCGACCCGTACGCCCACCGCTTCGACACCCTGCCGCCGGAGCGGCTGGTGGCCTCGGCGGCGGCGAAGGGGCCGGAGTTCGATCCGGGCGACCGGCAGCACTACCTCAACATCAACTACACGATCCTCGGCATGCTGATCGAGCAGGTGACCGGGCGGTCGTACGCCCTGGAGGCCACCCGGCGCGTGCTGCGCCCCGCCGGGATGCGGGACACGTACTTCCCCGGCACCGATCCGCGCATCCACGGCCCCCACAACCGGGGTTACCAGGCGTTCGCGCAGGCGGACGGCTCGACGCGGCTCGTCGATGTGACGGAGTGGAACCAGGCGGACCGCTGGGCGGCCGGCGACATGATCTCCACGACGGCGGACCTGGAGCGGCTGATCACCGCGCTCTTCGGGGGCCGGATTCTGCCGCGGCCGCAACTGGAGGAGATGTTCACCCTCCCGGCGGGCCTCACCAAGGCCTCGTACAGCGCCGGCCTGCAACTGCACGAGGTCGGAGGCCGTGAGTTCTGGTTCAAGTCCGGCGCGCGGTACGGCTACAGCACGGCGATAGCCGCCGACCGCGAGCTGAACCGGACCCTCGTCTACTCGGTGAACGCCACCGACGCCAAAGACGAGTCGATGAATCCGGTCACCGCGCGGATCGTGCAGGCGGCCGTCACATAGGCGTGCTTCCACATAGGCGTGCTTCAAGGCAGGCCCGGTTCGTGGTCACCCGCCTCCGCGCAGCACGCGGGACAGCCCCAGGGCCGCCGTGCGCACCGCGGGGGCCAGTTGGGCCGGGCGGAAGCGGCTTCGGGGTACGGCGACCGAGAGGGCGGCCACCGTGGTGTCGCCGGCGAAGACGGGGGCCGCCCGCGCCGGGACCCCCTGCCCGCCGGTGCGGACGCTGTTCGACGCCGGCGGCGATCTGGAGACCGCCTACGCCGTGCAGCAGCTGAACGTCCGGCGCGGCCAGGACGCCGGCCGCCGGATCGTCGGCCGCAAGATCGGCCTGACCTCCGTGGCCGTACAGCGGCAACTCGGCGTGGACCGTCCCGACTTCGGGGCGCTGTTCGCGGACATGACCGTGCCCGACGGCGGTGAGGTGCCCGCCGGGCGGCTGCTCCAGCCCCGGGTGGAGGCCGAGGTCGCGCTCGTGCTCGGCCGGGATCTGCCGCACCGGGAGTGCACGGTCGTGGACGTGCCGCGGGCGGTCGACTTCGCGCTGCCCGCGCTGGAGATCGTCGACAGCCGCGTCTCCGACTGGGACATCTCCCTGGTCGACACGGTCGCGGACAACGCCTCCTGCGGCCCGTACGTCCTGGGCGGCAGGCCCGTCCCGCTCACCGGCGTCGACCTGCGCGCCGTGACGATGACCATGACCCGGGTCGGCCGGACCGTCTCCGAGGGCACCGGCGCCGACTGCCTCGGCAGCCCCCTCAACGCCGCCGTCTGCTGGCGTCGGCGCTCGCCGAGCGGGGCGAGCCGCTGCGCGCCGGCGACCTCGTGCTCACCGGGGCGCTGGGCCCGATGGCGCCCGTCGCACCCGGTGACGTGTTCGAGGCCCACATCTCGGATCTCGGCTCCGTGGGAGTCGCGTTCTCATCACAAGCGCCGGAAGGAGACCACCGTTGAGCACGAAGATCGCCGTCATCGGCTCCGGCAACATCGGCACCGACCTGATGATCAAGGTGCTGCGGCTGTCGGAGCGCCTCGAAGTCGCCGCCATGGCCGGGATCGACCCGGACTCCGACGGCCTGGCCCGCGCCCGCCGCCTGAAGGTCGCCACCACCCACCGGGGCATCGAGGGCCTCGTGGCGCTGGACGAGTTCGCCGACGTCGAGATCGTCTTCGACGCGACCTCGGCCGGAGCCCACCGCCACCACGAGGCGGTACTGCGCCCCCTCGGCCGCACCCTCGTCGACCTCACCCCGGCCGCCCTCGGCCCGTACGTCGTCCCACCGGTCAACGGCGACGCCCATCTCGACGCCCCGAACGTCAACATGGTCACCTGCGGCGGCCAGGCCACCATCCCCATCGTGGCCGCGATATCTGCCGTCACCCCGGTCCACTACGGCGAGATCGTCGCCTCCATCGCCTCCCGCTCCGCCGGTCCCGGCACCCGGGCGAACATCGACGAGTTCACCGAGACGACCGCCTCCGCCGTCCAGCGGGTGGGCGGCGCCGCCAAGGGCAAGGCGATCGGCCTGGCCGGATCCAGCGTCAACTACGGCGTCGGCGCCCACACCGACTGGGAATGGATCGAGGCCGTCACCGGCGTCGTACGCCACGCGATCCCCACGACCCTGCTGCTGCCCGGCATCGGAACGGTCCACGATCTCAAGCAGGCGCACTCCCTGGGCGTCCGCTCGGTGCGCGTCGCCACCCACTGCACCGAGGCCGACATCTCCGCCCAGCACATCGCCGCCGCCCGCGAGCTGGGCATGGACGTCGCCGGGTTCCTGATGATGTCGCACATGGCCGAGCCCGCCGAACTCGCCCGCCAGGCCAAGCTGATGGAGTCGTACGGCGCCCACTGCGTGTACGTCACCGACTCCGGCGGCCGGCTCACCATGGACGGCGTCCGCGACCGCTTCCGCGCCTACCGCGACGTCCTCGACGCGGCCACCGAGCTCGGCATCCACGCCCACCACAACCTCGCCCTCGGTGTCGCCAACACCGTCGTCGCCGTCGAGAGCGGCGCCGTACGCGTCGACGCCTCACTCGCCGGACAGGGCGCGGGCGCGGGCAACTGTCCGCTGGAGGCGTTCGTCGCGGTCGCCGACCTCATGGGCTGGGAGCACGGCTGCGACCTGTTCCCGCTGATGGACGCCGCCGACGATCTCGTACGACCGCTGCAGGACCGCGAGGTGCGGGTGGACCGCGAGACGCTGAGCCTCGGCTACGCGGGCGTGTACTCCAGCTTCCTGCGGCACGCCGAGGCCGCCGCCGCCCGGTACGGCCTGGACACCCGCGGCATCCTGGTCGAGGCCGGACGGCGGGGCATGGTCGGCGGCCAGGAGGACATGATCACCGACATCGCCCTGGACCTGGTGGGCGACGTCAGTCGTCCGGGACCCCGAAGCCGCTGAGCGCGGGCACGGTCTCCTCCCGGTGGGCGAGGGAGCGGGGTGCCGCCGACCTGATGTTCCGGCTCGTCCAGCCGGGCTGAGGACACCTTCACCTGAGCCGGCGCAGGCGGGGGGCGTAGCCTGGAAGCGGTTTCAGGACCGTTCCGCCCGGCCGCTCGGTGGGATGCCTGGCCGGAGAGTCGATCGTCCACTGAGCGAGATCAGGCAGGTGCCATGAACTGCGGTGAGTTCGTAGAGCTGGTGACGGCCTTTCTCGACGGCGCCATGGACGAGCCGACCGAGCTGCGTTGCCTCACGCACCTGGCGGAGTGCGACGGCTGCGAGACCTATCTCGACCAGTTCCGGCAGACCGTCGCGGTCCTGGGCGAGCAGCCCGCTC
Source organism: Streptomyces spinoverrucosus (assembly GCF_015712165.1). NCBI lineage: Bacteria > Bacillati > Actinomycetota > Actinomycetes > Kitasatosporales > Streptomycetaceae > Streptomyces > Streptomyces spinoverrucosus. The sequence goes on from NZ_JADPZX010000001.1 coordinate 2,268,425, forward strand.
AGAGCCTGCCCACCGAAGCGCGCGACCAACTGCGGGGCGCCTTCCGGGCCTTGTGGCGCGACTGACGGACCTTCATGACCCCCGATGTCCTTACCGGGACATGAACAAACCGGCCGCTATACGATCGCACCCCCTGAGCTGCCCTAGGCTGACGCTCCCAGTTGACAGCCGGCAAGGAGAGAGACGCATGGCGGGCGCACGCGAACTGCCCCCGGACGAGGTGCTGGTCCAGCGGCTGCGTGACGGCGACGAGGAGACGTTCGCCCTCGTGCTGGACACCTGGTCGGGCAGCATGCTCCGGCTGGCCATGTCGTTCGTGTCCACCAGGGACTCCGCCCAGGAGGCCGTCCAGGACACCTGGCTGGCGGTCATCAAGGGGATCGGCGACTTCGAGGGCCGTTCGTCCCTGAAGACCTGGGTGTACCGGATCCTGGTCAACACGGCCAAGGCGCGCGGCACCAAGGAGAGCAGGACGGTTCCCTTCACCAGCCTGCTCCCGGAGGAGGAAGGGCCGACGGTGGACGCCGACCGGTTCCGCGCCCCCGGCGAGCCCTACGCCGGGCACTGGGCCGTCGGGCAGAAACCGCAGCCCTGGCACATTCCCGAGGACCACGTGCTGCGCGGCGAGGTCCGCGAGGTGATCGCGGAGGCGATCGACGAACTCCCGCCCCGCCTCCGCACGGTGATCACACTGCGCGATGTCGCGGGGTACGGCTCGGAGGAGGTGTGCGACCTGCTGGAGATCTCGCCGGGAAACCAGCGCGTCCTCCTGCATCGGGCGAGGGCTTTGTTGCGCCGTAAACTGGAGAAGTACTTGTCCGGTGCTCATGACGTCGCTGGTGGGAGGGGACGAGCGTGAACTGCAACGAGTTCGTGGAGCTGGTGACCGAGTTCCTCGACGGCGCCCTGCCCGAGGACGACGAGCGGCGCTTCATCGAGCACTTGGCGGAGTGCTCCGGGTGCGAGACGTACCTCGACCAGTTCCGTCAGACGATCGCCACGACGGGCGAGCTGACCCCGGACGGCATCTCGGCGGACGCCAGGCAGCAGTTGCTCAGCGCGTTCCGGGACTGGCAGCGCGAGTAGCTCCGGCAGGGGTCTTGTAACGCTCGTGCGGCGCGCCCGCTCTGAACGTCCATGACTCTGCTCAGAAGACTGTTGTTCGGCGTCGTCGCCGGACTGCCCGGCGGCGCGATCGTCGCGCTCGTCACCAACCCGCCGTGGCTTCCCTGGGCCGCGCACGCGGTGGTACTGGGCGCCGTGCTCGGCCTCCTCTTCGGCGCGCACCGGCAGAGCAACGGCTCGGCGTTCGCCGTCGGCCTGCTCATCGGCCTGCTCGACTGGGTGACCTGGACCCTCACCCTCGTTCCCGTTTTCGAGGGGCAGCGGCCGTCATGGGCGATCGCGGTGGCCGTGTCGCGCTTCCCCGAACTCGTCGGCGCCGCCCTGTTCGGCGCGACCGCCGGGCTCACCTTCCACGCCCTGTCGACCTGGCGCCCGCCTCGCCCCGCGCCCCAACGGGCCAAACCCCACGTGGTGATCACCGGTGGCGGTTTCGGCGGGGTGGGGGCCGCGCGCGAACTGGACCGGCGGATCGGCCGCGGGCTCGACGCTCATGTGACGCTGATCAGCGACTCGAACTTCCTGCTGTTCACGCCGCTGCTGGTCGGCGTCGCCTCCAGCACGGTGGAGGCCAGGCACGTGAGCGCGCCGGTGCGTGCCGGGCTCGACCATGCCTCCTTCCTGCACGGGCGGGTGGTCCGGATCGACACGCGGACGCGCAACGCGTACGTCTCCGCCGGCAAGGAGGGCATGCTGCGTGTGCCGTACGACCATCTGGTCCTGGCGGTCGGCGGGGTGCCGCACTTCTTCGACCTGCCGGGCGTGGGCGAGCACGCCTTCCCGATGAAGTCCGTCGAGGACGCCACCAGGCTGCGCAACCAGGTGCTGAGCGCGCTGGAGCGGGCCGACCTGGAGCCGGACCCGGCCGAGCAGGCCAGGCTGCTGACGTTCGTGGTGGCCGGCGGCGGATTCGCCGGGACGGAACTGGTGGCCGAACTGTTCGACCTGGTGCACGACGTGCTCCACTTCTATCCACGGCTGCACGGGCTGCGGCCCAGGTTCGTGCTCGTGCACTCGGGCGAGCGGCTGCTGCCGGAGCTGTCGCCGCGGCTCGGCCTGTACGCGCAGCGCAAACTCGGCGGCCGCGGCATCGAGTTCCGCCTCGGCACGCGCGTGAGCAAGGCCACCGCTGAGGACATCACGCTCGACTCCGGTGAGAGCATCCCCACCCGCACGCTGGCCTGGACGGCCGGCAACCGGCCCAACCCGCTGGCCCAGCAGGTGATGCGGGGACCGCTCGTGGTGGAGCCGACCATGCGGATTCCCGGCGCATCCGGCCTGTGGGCGCTGGGCGACTGCGCGCGGATCCCCGACGCGGCGGGAGGGTTCCACCCACCGACCGCACAGCACGCGATCCGCGAGGGCAGGGCGGTGGCGCGCAACATCGCCGCGGTCCTGCGCGGTCGCCGTCCCGAGCCGTTCCGCTTCGGCGGGCTCGGCGTACTGGTCTCGCTCGGGCACCGCACGGCGGCCGGCGAGATCGGCGGGCGGCGGGTCTCCGGATTCCTCGCCTGGGTCCTGTGGCGCTCGGTCTACCTGAGCAAGCTGCCCAGCACGGAGAAACGGCTGCGCGTACTCGCCGACTGGACCCTCGACCTGGTGTTCCCCAGGGACATCGCCCTCTCCAGCAAGGATGACCGTCATGCGTAACGCCGGATTCGGAGCCTTCGCCGGGCTCGCGGGAGGACTGGTCTTCGGCGAGGTGATGGTGCTCATCGGGTACCTGCCCACCGTCGCGGCCATCGTCAGAGCCGACTCGCCCGTCGTGGGCTTCACCGTCCACCTGCTGATCGCGGCGATCATCGGGGCCGTCTTCGGCGCGCTCGTGTCGGGTCGGCACGAGCTGCTGTTCTGGGGACTCGCGTACGGCGTGCTGTGGTGGTTCCTGGGGCCGTTGACGCTGCTGCCGTTCCTGCTGGGCAGGTCGGTGGCCTGGGACGTGGCGACGGCGCAGGCGCTGATCCCCAGCCTGCTCGGCCACCTGGCCTACGGAGCGGTCACGGCCGCCGTCCTCGCCCTGCTGTCGCGCGGGGAACGGCGGTTCCGTCCCGGTCTCCTGGTGCGGGCGTCGGCGTCCGGGCTGGTGGTCGCCCCGGTGCTCGGGCCGGGCTGGCAGGGGCTGCTCGTCGGCGTGCTGGTCGGCGCGTCCTACGCCGTGGTCTTCGGCGACCCCGGCGACGGTGGTGGCCCCGCCCTGATCCGCGGTGCCGCCTTCGGCTTCGCGTGGTGGGTGCTGTGGGCGGTGACGGTCTCGCCGCTGCTGGACGGCCGGGGGCTGGAGTGGACGCCGGCCGCGGTGCGCACCGCCGTCGAGTCGCTGCCCGGCTACGTGTTGCTCGGTGCCGGTACGGCCCTGCTCACCGGCTGGCTGGGCGGCCTGTCGCGGGCGGTGTTCTCCGACGACGTACGGCACTCCCTGGAGGGGCGCCTCGCCGGTGGGCGGGTCATCTCGATCTGGCACGGGGTCGTCGCCGGACTGGCGGGCGGGGTGATCTTCACCGGTGTCATGGTCGCCGTGGGCTATCTGCCGGTCGTCGCCGCCTTGGTCGGCTCGCAGTCGCCGTTCGTGGGCCTCGTCATCCACCTGCTGATCTCCCAGGTCGTCGGCGTGACGTACGCGGTCTTCTTCCGCCGGCGCAGCTTCGACCCGGCGTCGGGGATCGGCTGGGGTGTGTCGTACGGCTTCCTGTGGTGGGTCCTGGGCAATCTGACGCTGCTGCCCCTGCTGCTCGGCTCGGAGCCCCGGTGGAGCGCCGCCGCGCTGGCCGTGTCCTTCCCCTCCCTCGTCGGCCACCTCGCCTACGGCGCCGTCCTGGGCCTGGTGTACCAGCGGCTGGAGGAGCGGGTCGGCCCGTGGCACCTGCCCCGCAGTGAGGCGACCGCGGTCCGGGCGGCCGCGCGGCACGAGCAGACGCTGAGCGCGGCGCCGGCGTTGTGGAGCCTGATCACGTGCGTGGCCCTGCTCATTCCCATCCTGGTTTCCTAGACAGAACCTGGAAAGCCGTGGGGCGGGTGGCAATGCCACCCGCCCCACGGCTTTCCAGCGCGAACTGGTCCGTCAGGCAGGCTGCTTCAGCTCGGCCGCGCCGAACGACACGCTGAAGCGCTCACACCAGATCGTCACCGTGGAGAACTTGTTCAGGTCGGTGCCGGCCGGGATGGCGTAGTTCTGGTTGCCCTCGTTGCCCTTGAGGTCGCCGAGGTCGACGTACTGGCCGTCGTCGAGGTTGCCGCCGCCGTCCTGCCTGACCGGCTGGTCGCTGAGCCACACGTGCAGGGCCGGGCCGTCGGACGTGCGCAGGTCCGTCAGACGCAGCGTCGCCTTGCCGTCCGCGAGCTTGTGGATCTCCACCGATCCGCTGGTCTCGTGCTCGTGGGAGATGAACGTACCGCTCGCCAACTCCTTGGCCGTGCCCCCCTGCTGGGCGGCGGCCGCGGGCGGCGCCTCATCCACGCGGTTGGTGGTGAACAGCCGCCAGGGCTCGAAGAGGTAGAGCCCGACAGCTGCCGCGACGACGACCACGGCGGTGGTGATCCAGAGGACGGGACGCTTGTTTCGGCGCATGAGGGTTTCCGTTTCCGTTTCTCGTTCGGGTGTTGGCATTCAGAGACGGAAAGAGCGGCGAACGTTACAGATGAACGCCCGCCGCTCTGCGACGTCTTCGTCAGCAGTTCTCAGCGGGGCGCGGCCGCTCAGCCTCGACGGCGTGCGCGGCCCGCGCGCGGCGCAGCTCGTCGGCCTCGTCGCGGACGGCGTCGAGCCGGACCTCGAGCATGCCGACACGTTCGCGGTAGCGCTCCAGCTCGGCCCGGACGAATTCGGCGTCCGCCACCTGGCGGGCCGTCTCCTCGCGGATCGCGGCGGTCTCCTCGGCGAACTTCTGCTGCCCGGCGTCGAGTTCGGCGATGGCCAGGTCGGCCGCCTCCTCGGCGAGCGTGGCACGCTCCTCGGCGGCCAGGATGCGCTGCGCGGAGGCGCGGGTGACCGTCTCGATCCGGGCCTCGGCCGCCGCGGAGTCGGTGATGATCGCCAACTCCTCTATGTAGGAGGGCAGTTCGGTGGCGAGCTGCTTGATGAGCGCGACGAGGTCGTCGCGTGACTGGGCGGCACGGTCGTTGTCGACCACCGGCATCGCCGCCATGGCCGCCATCGCCTCCATCTCGCTGTGCACGGCTTCCATCGGCGCGGGCTCGGACGCCCCGTCGGCGGGGGCCTGCCCATGCTGGTGCGGCACCACTTCGGCGCCGGGGACCTGCCCGGACGCCTGGGGTACGGCTTCGATGGTGGGCCAGGCGTGCCCGTCGACCGGCGCCTGGGCCGCCATCGCCTCCTCCTTGGCCGCCTTCTTGGCCTCGGCCGCCGCGCGCTTGTCCTCCTTGCGCTGCTGCCGCTTGGCGCGGAACTTGCGGAACGCGCCGAGCGCGTTGTGCTCGGGGTGCCCGCAGTAGCGGGACGCCGGCCCCTGCGCGTCGGGGGCGGCGGGCTCGGGCGGATTGGTGCACCCCGGGTAGGCGCAGGTCGGAACGGTCTCGACGGTGTTCTCGGCGGTCATTTCTCGGCCTTTCGTTGCTGACTGGGCGATGGCTTGGGCGATGGCTTGGGCGATGACTTGGACGCTGACTGGTTGCCGACCTGGCGCCGACTCAGCGGTATTCCGGGTTCTCGAAGTCGAACCGGCACCCCGCGTCCCACTGCGACCGCTGGTTCCCGTGCGCCGGAATGCCCCCGGCGTCCTTGAGCAGCCGTGCCAGATGCAGCAGGTTCCACGTCATGAACGTGGTGTTCCGGTTGGTGAAGTCGTTGGCGGGACCGCCGGAGCCCGGATCGAGATACGAGGGTCCTGGCCCAGCCTCCCCGATCCAGCCCGCGTCGGCCTGCGGCGGGATGACGTACCCCAGGTGCTGCAGGCTGTACAGGATGTTCATGGCGCAGTGCTTGGCGCCGTCCTCGTTGCCGGTGATCAGACAGCCGCCGACCTGCCCGTAGTAGGCGTACTGACCGGCGTCGTTGAGCAGGCCCGAGCAGGCGTAGAGCCGCTCGATGACCAGCTTGGCGACCGAGCTGTTGTCGCCGAGCCAGATCGGCCCGGCGACGACGAGGATGTCGGCGGCCATCACCTGCTGGTAGATCGACGGCCACGCGTCGCGTTCCCAGCCGTGCTCGGTCATGTCCGGCCAGACGCCGGTGGCGATCTCATGGTCGATCGGCCGCAGGTGCTCGACCCGCACGCCCTGCTTCTCCATGATCCGCGAGCTGAGGTCGATCAGGCCCTGCGTGTGGCTGCGCTCCGGGCTCTTCTTCAGCGTGCAGTTGAGGAACAGTGCACGCAGGTCGTCATGGCTCATACTCCTCAGTGCGACCGGCCCGCCGAACGTTACAAGTCAGCCGGGAAGTTGAGCCCCGAAGGCGCCGGCCCGCGGGAAATCCTCGTCACGCGGCCTGTGCGCCCCCCTCACAACCCCACAATCCCGTTCCACCGCCGCGCGAACTCCACCCGCTCCTCCGCCTCGATGTCCCGCGCGATCGCCAGGCGTGCCCGCATCGCGGTGTCCGGGAAGATCAGGGGGTCCTCGGCCAGTGCGGCGGTCTCCTCGTCCTTGGCGGAGGCCAGGACGTCCTGGGCGGCCGGGACGGGGCAGACGTAGTTGACCCAGGCCGCCAGCTCCGCCGCGACCTCCGGATCGTAGTAGTGGTCGACGAGCCGCTCGGCGTTGGTCTTGTGGGCGGCGAGGTTGGGGATCATCAGGGACTCGGACCAGAGTTCGGCGCCTTCCTCCGGGACGACGAACTCGATGTCCGGATCGTCCGCCTGGAGCTGGATCACATCGCCGGAGTAGGCCTGGCAGGCCAGGACATCGCCGCTGGACAGGTCCTTGATGTAGTCGTTGCCGGTGAAGCGGCGGATGTGACCGCCCTTGACCCGTTTCTCGACCTGGTCGCACATCCGGTGGAAGTCGTCCGCCGTCCACCGCGTGATGTCGACGCCGTCGCCCTGCATCAGCAGCGCGAACGCCTCGTCCAGCCCGGACAGCAGCGTGACCCGGCCCTTGAGGTCGTTCGCCCACAGGTCGGAGACATGGCGGATCTCCCGGCCCAGCGCCCGGCGGTTGTAGGCGATGCCGGTGATGCCGGACTGCCACGGCACGGTGAACTTGCGGCCGGGGTCGAAGGCCGGTGAGCGCAGCAGCGGGTCCAGGTACCGCGTGACGTTCGGCTGGCGGGCGCGGTCCATCTCCTGCACCCAGCCCAGCCGGACGAACCGGGCGCACATCCAGTCGCTGATGACGATCAGATCGCGGTCGGTGGACTGGTGGTTCATCAGTGCCGGGCTGATCTTGCCGAAGAACTCGTCGTTGTCGTTGATCTCCTCGACGTAGTCCACGGCGATGCCGGTGCGCCGCTCGAAGGCCTCCAGCGTGGGCCGCTTGCGGCCGGAGTCGTCGGTGTCGATGTACAGCGGCCAGTTGGCCCATGTCAGCCGCCGGTCGCGGGCGGAGAGGTCGGCGGCCGCCCGGTCGCCGGGTGCCACGTACGCGGCGGGCACCCCGCAGCCGGCGAGCGCGCCGAGCGCGGCACCGCCGCCGAGGGCGCGCAGCAGGGTGCGGCGGGACAGCGCGGGTGTGTTCCGAGGTGGGAGGGCCATTCTTGCAGCATGCCGCCGATGCCGGGGGAGGGACAATGGACGCTGCGTCGAGCCCACCCGCGCAGCGCAGACACCCTGTCGATGCCTCGACTACACCGCCCGGACACACCACGGCCCCGGACGGTCCGTCCTCCGTCCGGGGCCGAGTTTTCGACAGGGCGGGCCCTGTGCGCAGAGCGCTACGCCTCCAGCGACGTCATCACGTGCTTGATCCGCGTGTAGTCGTCGAAGCCGTACGCCGACAGGTCCTTGCCGTAGCCGGACTTCTTGAAGCCGCCGTGCGGCATCTCGGCGACCAGCGGGATGTGGGTGTTGATCCACACGCAGCCGAAGTCGAGCTTCTTCGACATCCGCATGGCGCGGCCGTGGTCCTTGGTCCAGACGGAGGACGCGAGGGCGTACTCGACGCCGTTGGCGTACTCGACCGCCTGGTCCTCGTCCCGGAAGGACTGGACGGTGATGACCGGGCCGAAGACCTCGTTCTGGATGATCTCGTCGTCCTGCTTGACGCCCGAGACGACGGTGGGCGCGAAGAAGTAGCCCTTGTCGCCGACGCGCTTGCCGCCGGCCTCCACGCGCGCATGCGCGGGCAGCCGCTCGATGAAGCCCTCGACCTGCTTGAGCTGGTTGGGGTTGTTGAGCGGCCCGTACAGCACGTCCTCGTCGTCCGGCTGACCGGTCTTGGTGTCGGCCGCCGCCTTGGCGAGGGCGGCGACGAACTCGTCGTGGATGGCCTCGTGCACCAGGACGCGGCAGGCCGCCGTACAGTCCTGACCGGCGTTGAAGAAGCCCGCCACGGAGATGTCCTCGACGGCCTTGGCGATGTCGGTGTCCTCGAAGACGACGACCGGTGCCTTGCCGCCCAGCTCCAGGTGGACGCGCTTGACGTCCTTGGCCGCGGACTCGGCGACCGACATGCCGGCGCGCACCGAGCCGGTGATGGATGCCATCGCCGGGGTCGGGTGCTCGACCATCATGCGGCCGGTCTCGCGGTCACCGCAGATGACGTTGAAGACGCCCTTGGGCAGGACGGAGCCGATGATGTCGGCGATCAGGACCGTGGAGGCGGGGGTCGTGTCCGACGGCTTCAGCACGACCGTGTTGCCCGCGGCGATCGCCGGGGCGAACTTCCACACGGCCATCATCATCGGGTAGTTCCACGGCGCGACCTGCGCGCAGACGCCGACCGGCTCACGGCGGATGATCGAGGTCAGTCCGTCCATGTACTCACCGGCGGAGCGGCCCTCCAGCATCCGGGCCGCGCCCGCGAAGAAGCGGATCTGGTCGACCATCGGCGGGATCTCCTCGGAGCGGGTCAGCCCGACCGGCTTGCCCGTGTTCTCCACCTCGGCCGCGATCAGCTCCTCGGCGCGCTCCTCGAACGCGTCCGCGATCTTCAGCAGGGCCTTCTGCCGCTCCGCCGGGGTCGTGTCCCGCCACGCCGGGAACGCGGCCTCGGCGGCCGCCATCGCGGCGTCGACGTCGGCCTGCCCGGACAGCGGGGCGGTGGCGTACGCCTCGCCGGTGGCCGGGTTCACCACCTCGGTGGTCCGTCCGTCGGCGGCGTCCCGGAACTCTCCGTCGATGTAGTTGCGCAGACGACGCAGCTCGGTGCTCACTGCCGGCCCTCCAAAGTCGGGTGTCCAATCACTGAGACACCCACCCTAATCGGTAGTCCCACGATTTCAACACCCCCCGATGCGCCAGATCTGCGATATCCGCAAGCTAGGAACTCGTAAACAACGGATTTCATCGCTTCGGCCTTGCGAAACTGTCGGAACGTCGTGCACAGTGTGGCCGTGGCCAGTCGAAGCGCAGAGCAGAGGAACTCGCGGGATCTCCGCGAGTCCTTCCGTGAGTCCTCCCGCGAGTCCAGGAACGGCAGCCCCCAGCTGGACGCCGTCTCCCTCGCGATCATCGAGCAGCTCCAGGAGGACGGCCGCCGGCCGTACGCCGCCATCGGCAAGGCCGTGGGCCTGTCCGAGGCGGCCGTGCGCCAGCGCGTGCAGAAGCTGCTCGACCAGGGCGTGATGCAGATCGTCGCCGTCACTGACCCGCTCACCGTGGGTTTCCGCCGTCAGGCGATGGTCGGTATCAACGTCGAGGGCGACACGGAGTCCGTGGCCGACGCGCTGACCGGCATGTCGGAAGTCGAGTACGTGGTGATGACCGCGGGCTCGTTCGACATCCTCGCCGAGATCGTCTGCGAGGACGACGACCACCTGCTGGACGTCATCAACAAACGCATCCGGGCCCTGCCCGGGGTGCGCTCCACCGAGAGCTTCGTCTACCTCAAGCTCAAGAAGCAGACCTACATGTGGGGAACCCGATAACCGTGAGTACCAAGGACCTCAGCAAATCCGCGTACGACCACCTGTGGATGCACTTCACCCGCATGTCCTCGTACGAGAACTCCCCCGTGCCGACGATCGTGCGCGGTGAGGGCACCTACATCTACGACGACAAGGGCAAGCGCTACCTCGACGGTCTGGCGGGTCTGTTCGTGGTCCAGGCCGGTCACGGCCGCGTCGAACTCGCCGAGGCCGCCGCCAAGCAGGCGCAGGAGCTGGCGTTCTTCCCGGTGTGGTCCTACGCCCACCCGAAGGCCGTCGAGCTGGCCGAGCGCCTCGCGCACCACGCCCCCGGCGACCTGAACAAGGTCTTCTTCACCACCGGTGGCGGCGAGGCGGTCGAGACCGCCTGGAAGCTCGCCAAGCAGTACTACAAGCTCAAGGGCCAGCCGACCAAGTACAAGGTCATCTCCCGCGCGGTCGCCTACCACGGCACCCCGCAGGGCGCCCTGTCCATCACCGGCCTGCCCGCCCTGAAGGCCCCCTTCGAGCCGCTGGTCCCGGGCGCGCACAAGGTGCCGAACACCAACATCTACCGCGCCCCGATCCACGGCGACGACCCCGAGGCCTTCGGCCGCTGGGCCGCCGACCAGATCGAGCAGCAGATCCTCTTCGAGGGCCCGGAGACCGTCGCCGCCGTCTTCCTGGAGCCGGTGCAGAACGCCGGCGGCTGCTTCCCGCCGCCGCCCGGCTACTTCCAGCGGGTGCGCGAGATCTGCGACCAGTACGACGTGCTGCTCGTGTCGGACGAGGTCATCTGCGCCTTCGGCCGCCTCGGCACGATCTTCGCCTGCGACAAGTTCGGCTACGTCCCGGACATGATCACCTGCGCCAAGGGCATGACCTCGGGCTACTCCCCGATCGGCGCGTGCATCGTCTCCGACCGCATCGCGGAGCCGTTCTACAAGGGCGACAACACCTTCCTGCACGGCTACACCTTCGGCGGCCACCCGGTGTCGGCCGCGGTGGGCCTGGCCAACCTCGACCTGTTCGAGCGCGAGAACCTCACCCAGCACGTGCTGGACAACGAGGGCGCCTTCCTCTCCACCCTGCAGAAGCTGCACGACCTGCCGATCGTCGGCGACGTCCGCGGCAACGGCTTCTTCTACGGAATCGAGCTGGTCAAGGACAAGGCCACGAAGGAGACCTTCAACGACGAGGAGACCGAGCGCGTCCTGTACGGCTTCCTGTCCAAGGCGCTGTACGACAACGGCCTGTACTGCCGTGCCGACGACCGCGGCGACCCGGTCGTCCAGCTCGCGCCGCCGCTGATCTCCAACCAGGAGACGTTCGACGAGATCGAGCAGATCCTGCGGGCCACCCTGACGGAGGCGTGGACCAAGCTCTGATCGTCGTCCTGGATGATCAACACCGGCCCCGGTGCCGTCCGTTCGAGTGAGAACGGCGGCCCGGGGCCGTGTGCTGTCCGGGAGCCCGGTGGCCGCTGCCTAGCGTGCCCAGTGACCGATCGGCCCAGCCTTCGTTCCCCCGCACGAGGGACCTGGCACGGCACATACGGATCAGAACTGAGGTGTACGCCGATGGTGGCTCCGCCGGACAACGACGTCCTCTGGGCACGCGCCCTGCACTTTGCGCACCACGACGGCTCCCCGGCGCTCAGCGGCGTCTCGCTGGCCGTCCAGGAGGCCGAGATCCTCGCCGTCACCGGCCCGCGCGGCAGCGGCAAGAGCACGCTGCTGGCCTGCCTGTCCGGCCTGCTGCGCCCCCGCGACGGCGAGGTCTGGTTCAACAGCGTCCCCGTGCACACCATGGGCCCCGTCGCCCGCGAGCGGCTGCGCCGCGACCGGTTCGGCTGGATCGACCCCGCCCCCGTCCTCGTACCGGAGCTGAACGCCTGGGAGAACGCCGCGCTCCCCCTGATGCTGCGCGGCACCAGCCGGCGGCGCGCCAAGAAGGTCGCCCTGGAGTGGCTAGACCGCCTCGACGTCGGCGACTGCGCCGGCCGGCGCCCCAACGAACTGCGGCAGGCGGAGCGGCAGCGGGTGTGCATCGCCCGCGCGCTGGCCCCCGCGCCGACGGTCCTCTTCGCCGACGAGCCCACCGCCCCGCTGCACCATGCCGACCGAGGGCACGTGCTGCGCACGCTCACCACGGCGGCCCGCTCGCACCGGCTCACGGTGGTCCTGGCCACCCACGACCCGCAGACCGCGGCTCTCGCCGACCGTACGGTCTCCCTCCTGGACGGGCGGTGCGTCACCACCGTGCACCTGCCGCCGGTCGCCGAGGCGGAAGGCCGGGCCGCGTGCTCGCTCTCCGTCTGACCCGCGGCGCCCACCCGGCCGTCCAGCTGCGCCGCCTGCTCGTCGCGGCGGCCTCGGCCGGCACGGGTTTCCTGCTGCTGTGCACCCTCGGCTACGCGCTGGGCCACCCGGACGATCCCCCCGCCGCCGTGCTGCGCCTCGCCTGGTGCGCGGTCCCCCTGGCCGCCACGGTCCACTTCGCCGTCGCCGTCGCACGCACCGACCCCGGCACCAGCCCACGCCCCGGCCTGTCGGCGATCGGCCTGGGTCCGGCCCGCCTCATGGCCGTCTCGGCCACGACGACAGCCCTGTCGACGACCCTCGGCTCGATGCTGGCCCTCCTCTTCTTCCTCCACCTGCGCGGGGACCTCACGGGCATGCCCTTCGACAGGGCGGCGGCCCAGTTCCTCGCGGCGGAACAGCCCCTCCCGGTTCCGGCAGCCCTGACCCTGCTGTCGCTGGTCCCGGCAGCCGCGTCCCTGTCGGTGGCCGTCGTGCTGCGCCCGCGCGAGACGAGCCCGGCACGCACGCACGGCGCGCGGCGGGCGTTCGGCCGTTTCGGGGCGCGGGGGCGCACAGGGACTCGGGAGACGTTCGGGGCGTACGGGCGTTTCGGCGCGCACCTGAGGCAGGGGGTGAGGAACGACCCGCAGCCAACCCCGGCGGCCGCCCCCGAGCAGGACCCCGCCCGGCCTGCCGCGGACGCCCCGACACCCGACACCCCCGAAACCCCCGGCAAGCGCCCCAACCCCACGGCCGCCCTCCCTTGGGGCATCACCATCGCCGCCGCCGGCCTCTCCGTGGAGGCCTACGCCGGCCACACCACCGCCACCACCGACATGCCCGGCGGCCTCACCAGCGGCCCCGTCGGCGTCCTCCTCGGCTGGCTCCTCACCGCCATCGGTCTCGCCGTCGCCGGTCCCGGCCTCACCCACCTGTGCGGCCGCCTCCTCCAGACCGCCCGCCCCGGCGCCCTGCGCCTGCTGGCGGGCCGCGTCCTGATGGAGGAGTCCTCCCGCATCGGCCGCCCCCTCGGCATCGTCTGCGCGGTCGCGTCCGCCGCCTACGCCATGGCCGCCCTGCAGAACCCCGACGGCCCCACCTTCGGCCCTCTCACCACCCTCGGCGCGCTCCTCGTCGCCGGCTGCACCCTCGCCACCCTGCTCACCGCCGCCGTCGAGGCCAAGCACGCCCGCGCCGACACCACCGCCGCCCTGCTCCGCCTCGGCGCCCCCGCGACCATGCTGCGCGCCGCCGCCACCCTGCGCGCCGCCGCCCTGGTCGCGCTGTTCGCCCCGCTGACCCTGCTCGTCGCGGCCCTCGCCGCACAGCCGCTGAGCCACTGAACGCCCGCACGAAAAAAGTGCCCGCCCGGCGATGAGTTCCGCACCGCTCCCGGGTCTACCCCACCGAACGGCACCACACCGATGGGAGAGACCGCAGATGTACCAGCAGATGATCTTCGTGAACCTGCCCGTGAACGATCTCGACGCCGCGAAGAAGTTCTTCACGGAGCTCGGCTACTCGATCAACCAGCAGTTCAGCGACGAGAACGCGGCGTCCGTCGTGATCAGCGACACCATCGTCGCGATGCTGCTCACCAAGCCGTTCTACGCGACGTTCACGCAGAAGGAGATCGCGGACGCCACGAAGACCAGCGAGGTACTGCTGTGCCTGAGCGCGGAGAGCCGCGAGAAGGTCGACGAACTGGTCGAGAAGGCGGTCGCCGCCGGCGGCACCGCGTCGGAGAAGGTGCAGGACCAGGGGTTCATGTACGGCCGCGCCTTCGACGACCTGGACGGCCACACCTGGGAGGTCGTGTGGATGGACCCGGCGGCCGTCGAGGGCTGAGCGAGGCGCGCGCCTAGCATGGGCGGGTGCACTCCACACCACCCGCCCACGCCACCCACACCGCCTCCCACGACCGCGAGATCGAGTCACTCGCCGAGTTCGACGAGGTCGTCGCCGCCCAGGGCACCCTCGCCCGATTCCGCGTCCAGGCCGTCGACCTGACGGCCCGTACGGACGCCCTGCTCGCCGTCGACGTCACCGGCGCCGTCTTCCTCGGCTGCCCCATGACCGACGCGGCCGCCACCCGGGTCGCCGCCGCCGGCGCCCTGGTCTTCCCACCCATACCGGACCTGCCCTTCGACCCGTACCGCGGCTTCGTCCACACCCCCGACGAGCTGTTCGACGGTCTGGAGAAGGGGTACGAGGGCACACCGGACGCCCTGTCCTACGCCTGGTTCCAGCAGACCAAGGCCGACGGCGACGTCTTCGCGTCGATGCTGCGCGCCGTCCACGACGACGCCATCTCCGACGCGCTGGACGAACTCCTCGTCGGCGCCCGGGTGGTGGGCGTCATGGGCGGGCACGCGATGGCACGCGGCACGGAGGCGTACGCCGGTGCCGCGCGCCTCGGCCGTGAGCTGGCGCGCGCCGGGTTCACCGTCGCGACCGGCGGCGGCCCCGGCGCGATGGAGGCGGCGAACCTCGGCGCCTACGCGGCCCCGCACACCGACGACATGCTCGACCAGGCGCTCCAGCTGCTGGCGAAGACCCCGACGTTCGTACCGTCCATCACCGACTGGGCCCGCACCGCCTTCGAGGTGCGCGACCGCTGGCCGGACGGCGGCCCGTCGGTGGGCATCCCGACCTGGTTCTACGGCCACGAGCCGCCGAACGCCTTCGCCGCGCACATCGCCAAGTACTTCGCCAACGCCACCCGCGAGGACGGGCTGCTGGCCCGCTGCACCTCCGGAGTGGTGTTCCTGCCGGGCGCCGCCGGCACCGTACAGGAGATCTTCGACAACGCGACCCCGAACTACTACGAGTCGCGCGGCGAACCCACCCCCATGGTCCTGGTGAACCGCGAGCACTGGACGGACCGGCTGCCCACCTGGCCGTTGCTGCGGTCCCTCGCCCGGGAGCGGTCGATGGAGGCGCGGATCGCCCTGGTCGACCGGATCGAGGACGCTCCGGCAGCGTTGAAACGTCTCGGCGGTTAATAAGCGGGCAAAGCCAATGCGCAGGACGCGCAGATGGATTGACACTGCTTATGGAGCGCTTATAAACCTGTGAGCCTCCTGGGGGCGATGAGCCCCGGCCGTCGCTGTCGTCTCATCTCCCCCTCAGCCCCCCGCAATTGCGCAACTCATGAAGGACAAACGTGTCCATAACTCGCCGTAACGCACGTCGTTCCGTGCGTATCCTCGGTGTCACCGCCGCCTCCGCCGCGCTCGCGCTCGGCGCCGCGGGCAACGCGCTCGCCTGCAACATCGGTGATTTCTCGGCCGAAGCCAAGTGCGACGGCAACAAGGGCGTCATCACTGTCACGGACGTCGACCCGGCCGGTGTCCCGGCGACCGTCACGGTGTATCTGCAGAACAACAACGCCGACATCAAGAAGGTCGGCGAGCAGGAGGTCAAGGGCTCGCGCGAGGGCACCACGATCACCTTCGCCGAGGACTGGAAGCCGGAGGCCACGTACCGCATCCACGTCAAGGCCGCGCCCTACGTGGACGCGGACATCGAGCCCAACCTGGTCACCCCGGCCACCGCCTGCACGGCCAAGGACACCCCGACGCCGACCCCCACCCCGACCGAGACGACGCCGGAACCGTCGGTCACCCCCTCGACCCCGGCCGAGTCCGGTACGCCGACCCCGGCGCCCTCCGAGGACGACAGCACCCCGCCCGCGGACACCGCGAGCAACGCCCCGTCGCCCGCGGCCGGTGACTCCAACCTCGCCGAGACCGGAGCGAGCTCCAACACCGGCCTGATCGCCGGCATCGCGGCGGCGCTGGTCGTCGTGGGTGGCGGCGCCGTGTTCTTCGGCATGCGCCGCCGTGGCGCGAACAACAACCGCTGACTCCCGGCGCACGGCACGAACAACGATGGCCCGTCCCCTCACCGGGGGCGGGCCATCCGCCGTACGACACCCGCCCGCAGCACGTCAACCACCTGCCGTACGTGGCTCTTCGCCGCACGCCAGCCATCCGCCATCCGACAGCCACCCGCCGCATCGCAGCCAACCGCCGCACCCCGGCCTCATCGCCGCACGCCAGCCATCCGCCATCCGACAGCCACCCGCCGCATCGCAGCCAACCGCCGCACCCCGGCCTCATCGCCGCACGCCAGCCAACCGCCATCCGACAGCCACCCGCCGCATCGCAGCCAACCGCCGCACCCCGGCCTCATCGCCGCACGCCAGCCAACCGCCGCACCCCGGCCTCATCGCCGCACGCCAGCCAACCGCCGCACCCCGGCCTCATCGCCGCACGCCAGCCAACCGCCGTACGTCGGCTCGCCACACGGCAACCGTCGCCCTGGAGGGCCGTCGCCGTATGGAGGGCCGTCGCCGTCCTCCCGGTCGCTCAGCCGAACGTCGCACGCTCCAGCCAGAACTCCAGCAACTCCCGCTCCCCCAGCACCTCCACCTCCGCACTGTCCAGCGGCAGCCGCCGGTAGAACGCCAGCAGCACCGAGGTGAGCGGCCCGCGCAGCGCCACCGTCGCCTTCTCGTGCCCGCGCCGCCAGATCACGCCCTCGTCGGTCAGCTCGACCAGCCACTCGGCGTTCAGCTCCGGCCCGGCGTCGGTGGCGTGCAGATGGATGCTCTTGCCCGGCCCGCGCAACTCCTTCGCCGCCTCGTGCGGCGCCACCCGCTGGATGAACTGGACGATCTCCAGCCACTCGTCGACCGCGTCCGCGGCCACATCCCCCGCGACCTCGTACGGCAGTCCGGCGGCCAGCGCGGCGTCGGCCCGGTGAACGGTGATCTCGTGAGTCATCCGGCGCGCCCAGAAGCCGGAGTCCGGCACCCCGGCCCAGCTCCACACACTGGCGGCCGGTCCCGCCTCCCGCAGCGCGCTGACGGCCAGGTCACCGGAGTCGGCCAGCCAGGCGTCCAGCGCCGCCGCGTCCCCACGGGCCTGCGGCCCGCTCCCGCCCGGCACCTGGTCCGTCGGGACCATCTCCTGTGCCCGGGTGCGCACCAGCAGGTCGACCCAGCGCAGGGCGCCGCCCACATGCCGCACGAGCTGCTCCAGGGACCAGTCGGGGCAGGTCGGCACGGTGGCCGACAGATCGGCCCCCGAGGTCACGACAGACCTCAGCAGCCCCACCTGATGGGCCATTTCGTCGCAGTAACGGTCATGTGCGAGTCGGGTCATGCCCGCACCCTACGATCGCCCGTTCAGCCGAGCACCACGATTTCGGCCCCGTCGAACTCGACGCCCACCGTCTCCCCCACCTCCGGCGCCTCCCGCAACGCGCACGCCGCCTCCAACCGGGGCGCCCCGTCCACCGGTTGCAGATGTACGGCGACATGGGTTCCCTTGAACGTCCGCGCGGCCACCGTGCACCGCAGCCCGGCATCCGCGGCCACGAGACGCACACCGGCGGGCCGTACCAGCACCGTCCCCCGCCCCTGCGCCACGCCTTCCGGCACCGGCAGCTTCCCCCACGCCGTGTCCGCGACCTGCCCGCTCACCGTCGCGCCGACCACGTTGTCGAAGCCGAGGAAGCGCGCCACGAACTCGTCCGCCGGCCGCTGCCACACCTGAAGCGGCGTACCGGACTGCGCGATCCGCCCGTCCCGCATCACCACGACCCGGTCGGCCAGCGCGAAGGCCTCCCCCTGGTCGTGCGTCACCGCGAGCACGGTCGTCCCCAACCGGCCGAACAGCTCCCGCAGTTCCACGACCAGCCGTTCCCGGAGCGACCGGTCCAGCTGCCCGAGCGGCTCGTCCAGCATCAGCAGCCGCGGCCGCGGCGCCAGCGCCCGGGCCAGCGCCACCCGCTGCTGCTCACCGCCGGACAGCGCGGCGACCGCCCGGCGCGCGGCACCGGGCAGGCCGACCAGGTACAGCAACTCCCGTACCCGCGACTGCTGTTCGCTGCGGGACGCACCGCGCATGCGCAGCCCGAACGCCACATTGCCGCCGACGTCCCGCTGCGGGAACAGCTGATGGTCCTGGAACATCAGCCCGACCCCCCGCCGATGCGCGGGCACCCCGGCCTGGTCCCGTCCGTCGAGCAACACCCGCCCGGAGTCCAGCGGTTGCAGCCCGGCGACCGCCCGCAGCAGCGTCGACTTGCCGCTGCCGCTCGGCCCGAGCACACACACCACCTCGTGCTCGGCGACGGACAGATCCACCCCGTCCAGCGCGGCGCGCCCACCGAACCGTACGGTCGCGTTCTCCAGGCCGAGCAGCATCAGAACTCCCCCGTCCGGTCGGTCCGCAGCCGCTCCAGTACCAGCAGCGCCGCCGCGCACACCACCATCAGAATCGTCGAAAGGGCCATCGCCTGCCCGTAGTTGAGATCGCCGGGCCGCCCCAGCAGTCGCGCCACGGCGACCGGCAGCGTCGGACTGTCCGGCCGCGCGATGAACACGGTCGCCCCGAACTCCCCCAGCGACACCGCGAAGGCGAACCCGGCCGCGACCAGCAGCGCCCGCCGCACCATCGGCAGATCCACCTCCCGCCACGCCCGCCACGGCGACGCCCCGAGCACCGCCGCCGCCTCACGCAGCCGTACGTCCACCGCCCGCAGCACCGGCAGCATGGTCCGTACGACGAACGGCACCCCGACCAGCGCCTGCGCGAGCGGCACCAGGATCCACGAGGCACGCAGATCCAGCGGCGGCTCGTCGAGCGCGATCAGGAACCCGAACCCGACCGTCACCGCGGACACGCCCAGCGGCAGCATCAGCAGCGCGTCGAACCCACGCACGAACCGCCCCGCGTCCCGCCGGGTCAGCGCCACCGCGGCGAGCCCGCCGACCAGCACGGCGATCGCGGTGGCGACGACGGCGTACGACAGCGAGTTGCCGATCGCGGCGATCGGCGGGACGAGGAAGGTGCCGCCGTCCTCGCTGGTCAGTGCCCGGTAGTAGCCGAATCCCGGCGCGTCCAGCGACCGCTGCACCAGCACGGCCAGCGGCAGCAGAAGCAGTACGGCGACGCTGACCAGGACCCCGGCCAGCAGCGCCCACTGCCCGGCCCCGCGCGGCCGGCGTACGGTCACCGACGCGTCCACCAGCCGCAGCGCGGTCTCCCGCCGCCGTACCGTCCAGGCGTGTACAGCGAGCACCGCGCCCACGGCCACGAACTGGACCATCGTCAGCACGGCGGCGGTGGTGAGGTCGAAGACCTCCGTCGTCTGCCGGTAGATCTCCACTTCGAGGGTGGAGAAGGTGGGCCCGCCGAGGATCTGCACCACAGCGAAGGAGGTGAAGGTGAACAGGAAGACCATCAGCGCGGCAGCCGCGACGGCGGGCGCGAGCGCGGGCAGGGTGACGGACCGCCAGGCGGTGAGGCGCGAGGCCCCCAGCATCCGCGCGGCCTCCTCCTGCCGTGGGTCGAGCTGCGCCCAGAGCCCGCCGACCGTCCGTACGACGACCGCGTAGTTGAAGAAGACATGCGCGAGCAGGATCGCCCACACGGTGGTGTCCAGCCGTACGCCCCACAGCTCGTCCAGCAGCCCGCCGCGCCCGACCAGCGCCAGGAACGCCGTACCGACCACGACCGTCGGCAGCACGAACGGCACGGTGACGACCGCCCGCAACACCTGCTTGCCGGGGAAGTCGAACCGGGCGAACACATACGCGCCGGGCAGCGCGACCAGCAGCGTCAGCGCGGTCGAGGCGAGCGCCTGCCAGGTGGTGAACCAGAGCACGTGCCGGATGTCGGACTGGGTCAGTACGTCGACAAGTCGCCCGAACTGCCAGGTGCCGTCGGCCTTCAGCCCACGGCCGACGATCGCGGCGACGGGGTAGGCGAAGAAGACGGCGAAGAACGCGACGGGCAGGGCGAGAAGCCCCAGCCGCGCCGCGTTTCCGCGTGCCCTGACGCCTACTTGAGTACGAGCGACGTCCACGACTTGACCCACTCGTCACGGTTGTCGGCGATCTTCGCCGGATCCATGGTCTCGGGATCCTCGGCCTGCGGGCCGTACTTCACGAACTCCTCGGGCACCTGGGCGCCCTCCCGCACCGGGTAGACGAACATGTTCAGCGGCATGTCCTGCTGGAACTGCTTGCCGAGCATGAAGTCGAGCAGCGCCTTGCCGCCCTCGGGGTTCCTCGCGTTGCTCAGCAGCCCGGCGTACTCGACCTGCCGGAAGCAGGTGCCGGTGGCCACGCCGGTCGGGGCGGTCTTCGGCTTCGGGTCGGCGAAGACGACCTCGGCGGGCGGCGAGGAGGCGTACGACACGACCAGCGGCCGGTCGCCGCCCGCCTTCCGGCCGCTCGCGGAACCGGAGAACTCCTCGTTGTACGCCTGCTCCCAGCCGTCGACGACCTTCACGCCGTTGGCCTTGAGCTTCTTCCAGTAGCCCTCCCAGCCGTCGTCGCCGTACTTGGCGGCCGTGCCGAGCAGGAAACCGAGGCCGGGTGAGGAGGTGGACGCGTTCTCGGTGACGAGGAGGTTCTTGTACTGGGGCTCGATCAGGTCGTCGAGGGTCTTCGGCGGGTCCAGCTTCCGCTCGCTGAAGTAGGCCTTGTCGTAGTTGACGCAGATGTCGCCGGTGTCGACGGGCGTGACCCGGTGCTGCTCCTGGTCGGCCCGGTACTCCGGCTTGACCAGGTCGGCGCCCTTGGCCTCGTACGGCTGGAAGAGGCCATTGTCGAGCGCGCGGGACAACAGGGTGTTGTCGACGCCGAAGAGGACGTCGCCCTGCGGGTTGTCCTTGGTCAGGATGGCCTTGTTGACCGCCTGACCGGCGTCGCCGTCCTTGAGGACCCTGACCTCGTAGCCGGACCGCTTCTCGAAGTCGGCGATCACGTTCTTGGACACGACCCACGAGTCGTGGCTGACGAGCGTGACCGTCCTGGAGTCCCCGGAGCCGCCGCTGCCGGACTCGGAGGACCCGCACGCGGACAGCGTGACCAGGCCCAGCCCGACAACGACGGCTGTGAACTTCTTGGTGTTGCTCACTGATTTCCTCCTGGCTGACCAGGAAGAGACGCGGCCCTGCCCGGGACCTCGATGGGCTCCCGGGCAGGGCGCAACAGCTTGAGTGACGACCGATCTCCCTACCCAGAATGACCTGGGCGAGGTTCAGAGGGTCTGCGGCCCACCCGAAATATGGCTGCCGCACTCTCAGCGCTGTGGCGCTCCCCTGCCGGAATATGCAGATGAATATGAAGATGTGTACGGCGTCAGACTACCGCTCGGTGGCCGCGAGCTGACCGCACGCCCCGTCGATCTCCTGACCACGGGTGTCCCGGATCGTGACCGGTACACCATGGGCGGCGATGGCCTCGACGAACGCCTTCTCGTCCTCGGGCCGTGACGCGGTCCACTTGGAGCCGGGCGTCGGGTTGAGCGGGATGAGATTGACGTGCACGGGCTTGCCCTTGAGCAGCCGCCCGAGCCGGTCACCGCGCCAGGCCTGGTCGTTGATGTCCCGGATGAGGGCGTACTCGATGGACAGCCGACGCCCGCTCTTCTCGACGTACTCGAACCCGGCGTCGAGCACCTCCCGCACCTTCCACCGCGTGTTGACGGGGACGAGGGTGTCGCGCAGTTCGTCGTCGGGGGCGTGCAGCGAGACGGCGAGGCGGCACTTGAAGCCCTCGTCGGCGAACCGGTGGATCGCCGGGACGAGCCCGACGGTCGACACAGTGATGCCGCGCTGCGAGAGCCCGAGCCCGTCCGGCTCGGGGTCGGTGAGCGCGCGGATGGCGCCGACGACCCGCTTGTAGTTGGCCAGGGGCTCGCCCATGCCCATGAAGACGATGTTGGACAGCCGAGCCGGCCCGCCCGGCACCTCACCGTCGCGCAGCGCCCGCATCCCGTCCACGATCTGGTGCACGATCTCGGCGGTCGACAGATTCCGGTCGAGCCCGGCCTGCCCGGTGGCGCAGAAGGGACAGTTCATCCCGCAGCCGGCCTGCGAGCTGATGCACATGGTGACCCGGTCCGGGTACCGCATCAGCACCGACTCCACCAGCGTCCCGTCGAAGAGCCGCCAGAGCGTCTTGCGGGTGGTGCCCTGGTCCGTCGACAGATGCCGTACGACGGTCATCAGCTCGGGAAGCAGCGCCTCGCGCAGCTTCCCCCGCGCGGCGGCCGGGATGTCGGTCCACTGCTCCGGTTCGTGCGCGTACCGCGCGAAGTAGTGCTGCGAGAGCTGCTTGGCACGAAACGGCTTCTCACCGATCTCGGCAACGGCTTCCCTGCGCTCGGCAGGCGTGAGATCGGCAAGATGCCGCGGCGGCTTCTTGGCTCCGCGCGGGGCGACGAATGTGAGTTCTCCGGGCTTAGGCATGGCTGTACCAGTGTCGCAGATCCACTTGGGTGGCCCGCGGCTGCCGCCTGCGGCACAGAGACGGCCCAGAGACGGACCAGAGACGGCCCAGCGGCGACCCTAGCTGTCGTCCTTGTCCCGGCCGTCATCGAAGACGAAGAGCGGCTTGGCTCCACGTGCGGGTGTTTCGGCGAGGGCGATGGCTTCGGTGAAGCGTTCGAGCGGGAACGGCCGGCCCCGCGGGATGCTCAGCACTTCATCGGCGACGAGACCGCGGACCTGGGACAGCGCGTCCAGCGCGTCCTCGGGTGAGACAGTGCCGAACCAGCGGTTCAGCCAGAAACCGCGGACCACTTTGGTCTCGTAGATGACCGAGCGTGCCTGCAGCGGGATCGTCAGCGCCGCCGGATCAGTCTGCCGATGGGTGGAGAGCGCGCCGTAGACCACGACCTCTCCCCCGGAGCCAATGCCTGGGACACCTGGGCACCTACGGGTCCCGCGACACAGTCGACGGCCTTGCGCACGCCGGCCGGTCCTGCGGTCTCGGCCACACGCCGCACCAGGTCCTCGTCCTCGGTGCAGATGACCTCGTCACCGCCGAACGCCTTGATCTCCCCGACGGCACCACGTCGCCGCACGACATTGATCGTGCGAACACCCAGATGCCTGGACAGCTGGATGACGAGCCGGCCGACGGTGGAGCCCGCGGCCGTCTGCAACAACCATTCACCCGGCTGTACGTCGAGTTCGCGAGTCACGAGGAGCAGCGCGGTCAACGGGTTGACGGCGAGTTGACAGGCGCTGGAGTCACTCAGACGGTCGGGGACCGGCAGCAGCCTTCGTGTATCGGCGACGAGGTATTCCTGCCAGGTTCCGGCCACATGGGGCCCGGGTACCGCCGGTACGGCAGCGACCACCACACGCTCACCGATCTTCGGCCCCTCGGTGTCCGGACCCAGGGCCTCGACACGGCCCACACATTCCATGTGACCCCCGACAGCGGGAAAGTCGGGAAAGAAACCGTAGCGGCCGCGCAGCACGTGCAGATCACTGGCGTGAATCGGCGTCGCCTTCACACGGATCAACGCCTGACCGGCTTCCGGCGTGGGAACAGGCCGGGTTCCAGCCGCAGGACATCGGGCTCGCCGACCTTTCCGGCTACGAGCGCGCGCATCGACTGAGGCATGAGTGACCTTTCGTCTCTCAGCGCCCGACAATCGGTCCGTCATTTCACGCTACGCCGGGCCCCGGAAAGATTCCCGGCGGCGGACGTCGCAGGGCCCAGAGATACGGCGGAGGCCCGTCGCCTCAAGGACGTCGGGCCTCCGCCAAGATCACAACGCGGCCGTCAGCCGGACCCCACGAACAGCACCAGCAGCAGCCACACCACCGGCGCCGTCGGCAGCAGCGAGTCCAGTCGGTCCATGATTCCGCCGTGACCCGGCAGCAGCGTGCCCATGTCCTTGATGCCCAGGTCGCGCTTGATCATCGACTCGCCGAGGTCGCCCAGCGTCGCGCTGGCCGCTACCGCAAGGCCCAGGAGCAGGCCCTGCCACCACGTGCCGTCGTCGATCAGGAACTCCATGCACAGCGCACCGGCGGCCATGGCGAAGCTGACCGCGCCGAGCAGGCCCTCACGGGTCTTGCCGGGGCTGATCCGCGGTGCGAGCTTGTGCCGCCCGAAGCGCCAGCCGACCGCGTAGGCGCCGGTGTCGCTGACCACCGTGAGCAGCAGGAACATGAAGACCCGCTGCGGCCCGTCCTCCGCGGTCAGCATCATCGCGACGAACGTCGCCAGGAACGGGACGTAGAAGGCCGCGAAGACCCCGGCCGTGACGTCCTTGAGATAGCCCTCCGGCGGTTCCGTCATCCGCCAGACCAGCACCGCCAGCGCGGTGAGCGCCATCGCCACCCACGCGCCCTCGGCACCCCGCACATACCCGGCGACGACCATCGCCGCACCGCCGACCGCCAGCGGCACCAGCGGTGCGTGAATGCCCTTGCGCTCGTCCAGTCGCTTGGTGAGCTCCCACAGGCCCACCACGACGGCCACCGCCACGACCCCGACGAAGACCGCCTTGACGATGAACAGGGACGCGATGATCACCGCGCCGAGCCCGGCCCCGACCCCTATCGCCGCACCCAGGTCACGGCCCGCGCTCTTCTTCGGTGCGGGCGCCGGCTGAGGGGCGTCGTGCATGGGCTCCGGATTCTGCGGCACCGCACCGTAGGTCGGCGCCGACGGGCTCTCGTCGCGGAAGTCGCGGAACAAGGGGCCGCCCAGCCGAGCGGCCCCCCGGTCGTCATCCTGGTTTCCGCCATGGGCGGACACGTCGGGCACGAAGGGCATGGGGCGAGTCTGCTGCGCGTCAAGCGCATCGTACGTGGGACCCGCCGGGGCGGCCCCTTGGACAGGCCCCCGGTCGGACGGCCCCCAGTACCCGGCGTGGGGCGGCGCCCCCCAGGGAGAGTCGTTCATCAGACCTCGAGCAGCTCGGCTTCCTTGTGCTTGAGCAGCTCGTCCACCTGGGCGACGTACTTCGCCGTGGTGTCGTCGAGCTCCTTCTCCGCACGACGGCCCTCGTCCTCACCGACCTCGCCGTCCTTGATCAGCTTGTCGATGGCGTCCTTGGCCTTGCGGCGGACGGAGCGGATGGACACCTTGGCGTCCTCGCCCTTGCCCTTGGCGACCTTGATGTACTCGCGCCGGCGCTCCTCGGTCAGCTCGGGGAACACCACCCGGATGATGTTGCCGTCGTTGCTCGGGTTGACGCCCAGGTCGGAGTCGCGGATCGCCTGCTCGATGTTGCGCAGCGCGCTCTTGTCGAACGGGGTGACGACCGCCATGCGCGGCTCCGGCACGGAGAACGAAGCCAGCTGGTTGATCGGCGTCGGCGCGCCGTAGTAGTCGGCCACGATCTTGTTGAACATCGCCGGGTGCGCACGGCCGGTGCGGATCGCGGCGAAGTCCTCCTTGGCGACCACGACGGCCTTCTCCATCTTCTCCTCGGCCTCGAGGAGGGTCTCTTCGATCACCACTTGCTCCTGCGTGTCTTGAGTAGGCCCGGCTGCGGTTCCTTGGCGGCGGCGGCCGGCTGCGTCGCGTCTTCTGTCCTGCACGGTTCCCGACCGGCAGGACATTGTCCATCCCCCGACCAGGGTCCGTCCCGTCCGTCCCCCGGACAGGTGGCGTCCGGCGGACGGCGTGGCTGAAACCGGGTCAGTCCCGGCTGCCCTGGTCACCCACCAGCGTGCCGATCTTCTCACCCTTGACGGCGCGGGCGATATTGCCCTCCTTCAGCAGTTCGAAGACCACGATCGGCAGCTTGTTGTCGCGGCAGAGCGTGATGGCGGTGGCGTCGGCCACCTTCAGGTCGCGGGTGATGACCTCGCCGTAGCCGAGCGAGTCGAACTTGACCGCGTCCGGGTTGGTCTTCGGGTCGGAGTCGTAGACCCCGTCCACCCCGTTCTTGCCCATCAGCAGGGCCTCGGCGTCGATCTCCAGGGCGCGCTGGGCGGCGGTGGTGTCGGTGGAGAAGTACGGCATGCCCATACCGGCGCCGAAGATGACCACGCGGCCCTTCTCCAGGTGCCGTACGGCGCGCAGCGGGATGTACGGTTCGGCGACCTGCCCCATGGTGATGGCGGTCTGCACCCGGCACTGGATGCCCTCCTTCTCCAGGAAGTCCTGGAGGGCGAGGCAGTTCATCACGGTGCCGAGCATGCCCATGTAGTCGGAGCGGGCCCGGTCCATGCCGCGCTGCTGGAGTTCGGCACCGCGGAAGAAGTTGCCGCCGCCGATCACGACGGCGATCTGCGCGCCGTCGCGGACGACGGCCGCGATCTCGCGCGCCATGGCGTGCACCACGTCCGGGTCGACGCCCAGGCCCCCGCCGCCGGAGAAGGCCTCTCCGGACAGCTTCAACAGAAACCGGCCGCGTACTTTGCCGTCGTCGCTCTTCTGGGGCTTGGTGGTCATCGGGTTCTCGCCTCTTTTACGGGTTGCACATACGAAGAAGGCCATTGCCGGTGGTGGGTTTCACATCCCCTACGCGGCAATGGCCTCCTCGTCAGATCTGCTGTCGTCCGTCACACGCGCGTGCGCGTCGGCCCACGCGGGCGACGCCGACGACTGCGGTCGACCCTAGCGGCATTCCGCCCCGGGCCGTGCGTCGATCGCGGTACGGACTCAGATGCCGACCTTGATGCGCGTGAAGCGCTTCAGGGTGACACCGGCCTCGTCCAGAACCTTCTGGACGGACTTCTTGTTGTCGAGGGCGTACGGCTGGCCGAGCAGCGTGGCGTCCTTGAAGAAGCCGTTCAGACGACCCTCGACGATCTTGGCGATCGCGGCCTCGGGCTTGCCCTCGGCGCGGGTGGTCTCCTCGGCGATACGGCGCTCGCTCTCGACGACGTCGGCCGGGACGTCCTCCTTGGAGAGGTACTTCGGCGCGAAGGCGGCGATGTGCTGCGCGATGCCCTTGGCGACCTCGGCGTTCGGCTTGTCGAACTCGACGAGGACACCGATCTGCGGGGGCAGGTCGGGCATCGTGCGGTGCATGTAGGCGAGCACGAAGCCGTCGGCGAACTGCGCGAAGCGGTCCAGGACGATCTTCTCGCCGAGGTTGGCGTTGGCCTCGTCCACGAACGCCTGGACGGTCTTGCCGGCCTCGATCTCGGAGGCGAGCAGGGCCTCCAGGTCGGCCGGGGAGGTCTTGGCGACGTGCTCGGCGATCGCCTTGGCAACGGCCTGGAACTTCTCGCCCTTGGCGACGAAGTCCGTCTCGCACTTCAGCTCGACCAGGACACCGGAGGAGTTGTCGTCGGCGATGATGGAGACCACGGCGCCGTTCTCGGCGGAGCGGCCCTCACGCTTGGCGACGCCCTTCTGGCCCTTGATACGCAGCGCCTCGACGGCCTTCTCGACGTTGCCCTCGGCCTCGTCCAGCGCCTTCTTGCAGTCCATCATGCCGGCGCCGGTGAGCTCGCGGAGCTTCTTGACGTCGGCGGCGGTGTAGTTCGCCATGAGTCTGTGAATCTTTCTCGAAGTCTGGAGGATCGGAGATCTGCACGGTCCGCGATCCAGGGTGTGGGTCGCGGACGCCGCGCTGACCTACGGGTGAACGGCGGGAGCGGACTTCATGTCATTGCTCCCGCCGTCAACGGCTGACACTGACGGTCAGGCCTGCTCGCCCTCGGCGGTCGGAGCGGCCTCGGCGGCGGGCGCCTCGGCAGCGGGCGCCTCAGCAGCGGGCGCCTCGGCGGCGGCCGGGGCCTCCTCGGCCTTCTTCTCGCCCTCGAGCAGGTCGCGCTCCCACTCGGCGAGCGGCTCGCCCTCGGCCTTCTCGCCCTTGCCCTCGCCGGCACCACCGGAGCGGGCGATCAGGCCCTCGGCGACGGCGTCGGCGATCACGCGGGTGAGCAGGGTGACGGAGCGGATCGCGTCGTCGTTGCCCGGGATCTTGTAGTCGACCTCGTCCGGGTCACAGTTGGTGTCGAGGATGGCGACGACCGGGATGTTCAGCTTCCGGGCCTCACCGACAGCAATGTGCTCCTTCTTGGTGTCCACGATCCAGACGGCGCTGGGCACCTTCTGCATCTCGCGGATACCGCCGAGGGTCTTCTCCAGCTTGGCCTTCTCGCGGGAGAGGACCAGGAGCTCCTTCTTGGTCAGACCGGAGGACGCGACGTCCTCGAAGTCGATCTGCTCGAGCTCCTTCAGGCGCTGCAGACGCTTGTAGACGGTCGAGAAGTTGGTGAGCATGCCGCCCAGCCAGCGCTGGTTGACGTAGGGCATGCCGACGCGGGTGGCCTGCTCGGCGATGGCCTCCTGCGCCTGCTTCTTCGTGCCGACGAACATGACCGTGCCGCCGTGGGCGACGGTCTCCTTGACGAACTCGTAGGCGCGGTCGATGTACGACAGCGACTGGAGCAGGTCGATGATGTAGATGCCGTTGCGCTCGGTGAAGATGAAGCGCTTCATCTTCGGGTTCCAGCGACGGGTCTGGTGACCGAAGTGGACGCCGCTTTCCAGCAGCTCCCGCATCGTGACGACGGCCATGGCCGTACTCTCCTTGAGTTTCTCGGTTGTGCCGCGGATGCCGGACGGCTCCCGCGCCTGACGCCCACGTGCGCCGTGCCACGAAGGACCGAGGGGCGCTGATACGGACCGTCTCCGGTGGCCGTATCGGGGCGTGCGAAGTCGACCCGGTGACCCGGATCGCCACCAGAAGTGTACGGGACGGTCGACCCCCCGGGTGACGCCGCTGTCCACAACCCGTCAGTACTCCACAGGCTCGGGCCGGGATCGCTGCTGGTACGGCACGGTTCGGTCCATGCGAGCGAAGCGATGCGCACGAGTGACGTGGGCGCTGCTGCTGGCGGTGGCGCCGGTGGCCCTGACCCCTGCGGCCGACGCGGCCGATCCACCGGCGCCGGCCCCGACGAGGTCGGAGGCCCCGGTACCGGTGATCGGCCGCACCTGGCCGGTCGGCTCACGTCCCACGGTCCTACGTGGCTGGGAACCGCCGGCGACGCGCTACGGCCGCGGCCACCGAGGCGTGGACCTGGCGGCCCCACCCGGAACTCCAGTACGAGCGATCGCCCCGGGCCGTGTCTCGTACGCGGGCCGGGTGGCCGGGAAGGGCGTGGTGTCGGTGGAGCTCACGGGAACGGGTGACCCACCCCTGCGGACGACGTACGAGCCCGTACGGGCGTCGGTGCGGAAGGGCGACGAGGTCGAGGCCGGCGAGGTGATCGGCAGGGTGGAACCAGGTGGCTCCCACTGCACGGCCCCGTGCCTGCACTGGGGCCTACGGAGAGGCGAGACGTACGTGGACCCACTGTCCCTGCTGCCACCATGGCTCCTACGAACGGGCCCGTCCCGCCTCCTGCCGGTACTGGGGGTACCACTGCCGCCGTAACTGGGGGCGCCTCTGCACCGCGGTAAGCGCAAACTGTGACGCCAACCAAACCGCCCATCCAGCCGCGCGCAACCGCCCCGCCGGAACCCGCACAAACTGTGACGCCAGCCCGCCCATCCAGCCGCGCACAAGCACCCCGCCAGAACCCCCACAAACCGTGACGCCAGCCCGCCCGCCCAGCCGCGCACAAGCACCCCGCCAGAACCCCCACAAACCGTGACGCCAACCCGCCCGCCCAGCCGCGCACAAGCACCCCGCCAGAACCCCCACAAACCGTGACGCCAACCCGCCCGCCCAGCCGCGCACAAGCACCCCGCCAGAACCCCCACAAACCGTGACGCCAACCCGCCCGCCCAGCCGCGCACAAGCACCCCGCCAGAACCCGCACGAACAGCGACGCCAGCCCCGCCCGTCCAGCCGCGGGCAGTCGTGCCGCTGGGGCGGCACGGGTGGGCGCGGGCGGCACCCCGTCAGCGCCGGGCCACGCGACCACCCCGGCCGACCCTGACCGGCGCCGGGCCGCGCGACACACCCCCGCCGACCCTGACCGGCGCCGGGCCACGCGCCCCACCCCGGGCCGGCCCTGACCGGCGCTGAGCCGTGTACGCCGCTGACCCCGGCCGAACCTCAGCCGCGGACGCCCCTCAGCACCATCCCCACGGCAGCCTCAGTCACAGCCGAAGGCTCCTCCACCCCCAGCTCGATCCGCCGTACGGCCGAGTCCACAACCCCCTGCACCAGCATCGCCGCCAGCCGCGGCTCCGCATGCCCCAGCTCCCGCAGCGCCTCCACGATCATCGCCACGAGCCCACCATGCGCCGCCCGGATCTTCTCCCTGGCCCCGGCGTCCAGCTCACTCGCGGAGATCGCCACGACAGCCCGATGCCGCCGGTCCCCCACCAACGCGAGCTGTGCCCGCACATACGCCTCGACCTTGCCCTCGGCACCGTCCACCGCGGCCATCGCCGCCTCGACCTCCGCCGCCCAGACCGGGAAGTCGACCTCGCACAGCTCCTCGACCACGGCGGCCCGCGACCGGAAGTACTCGTACACGGACGACCGCGCGAGCCCCGTCCGCTCGGCGAGGGCCGGGAAGGTCAGCGCCTCCGTCCCGCCCTCGGACAACAGGGAACGAGCCGCGTCCAGCAGGGCGGCTCGCTGCATCGACCGGTGCTCGGCCACGGAGGCCGCTCGAATCCTAGGCACGCCGACCACTTTACGGACGCACCACCCCGGACGGGAGTGCAGCACACCAGCTCGTCGGCATTCGACCAGGTCAACGACCGAAGCCGGCCAGTTTCGCCCGCAACTGAAGCACGGACTTGGTGTGGATCTGACTCACCCGGCTCTCGGTCACCCCCAGCACATTGCCGATCTCGGCGAGCGTGAGCCCCTCGTAGTAGTACAGCGTGACCACCGTCTTCTCCCGCTCGGGCAACGTGTTGATCGCCCGCGCCAGAAACCGCCGCAGCTCCCGGTCCTCGGCCACCTCCACCGGATTGTCGGCGGCGGTGTCCTCCAGCGTGTCCATGACGCTCAGTCCGTCGCCGCCGTCGCCCCCGACGTGCAGCAGTTCCTCCAGCGCCACCACGTTGGCCAGCGACAACTGGCTGAAAACGGCGTGCAGTTCATCCACCGCGATGCCCAGCTCGGCGGCCACCTCCCCCTCGGTCGGCGTCCGCCGCAACCGCGCCTCCAGCGTCGCGTACGCCCGCTCCACGTTCCGCGCCTTCTGCCGCACCGACCGCGGGATCCAGTCCAGCGCCCGCAGCTCGTCGATCATCGCGCCCCGGATCCGCGTGATCGCGTACGTCTCGAACTTGATCTCCCGGTCGATGTCGAACTTCTCGATCGCGTCGATCAGCCCGAACACCCCCGACGACACGAAGTCCGCCTGCTCCACATTGGGCGGCAGCCCCACGCTCACCCGCCCGGCCACGTATTTCACCAGCGGCGAGTAGTGCAGAATCAGCTGCTCCCGCAGCCGCTCGTCCCCCGTCTCCTTGTACGACCGCCAGAGCTCGTCGAGCGTCGACGGAGCGGGCGGCCGATCGCTGCCACCGTCGCGGGCGGCTGGGGGGATCGCCGCCCGGTCGGACCCGGAGGTGTGCTGGGGCATTCGTCGCCTTGTGCCGTTCTGCCGTGAAGGGTGGTACTGGGTGAGCTGTCGCTCTGGTGTCGAGTTGCCGGACTGTGTCGGGATCCTCGTGAGCGTAGCGTGACTGAAGAGTCGCGGTGTGCGAAGGACGGGCCGGGCACCGTGCGCAGAAACGTTCCACGGAGCGCTCCACCGGGTCATGACGGTCGCTCTCCGTGACCGCCATGGCCCGCCAACTGCCGGATTTCCCAAGGGCATCGGGATTCCCCCGGACGGCCGAACACGCTCGGTCAACATCCGTCCCGCCCGCCACGAAGGGAGATCATCGCCTGGCGTGTCAACTTCCAGCCGTCGCCGTGTCGTTCGACGTAACCAAGTGCCCGGAGTTCGTACAGCCTCGCGATCGCGTCGTCCTCGGTCGTCGGCGCGCCCCGCGCGATCTCCTCCGGGGTGGCGGTCCCGCGCGCCGGCAACGCGGCCAGAACGTGCCGGGTGCCGGGCGCCAGCAGGTCGCGCGGCAGCACCGGCCCGCGCCGGACGGGGGCCAGCTCCCCCATGTCGCCGACCAGCTCGACGACCTCGGCCGCGTCGGTGACCAGCGTCGCCTCCCCGCGCAGCAGCTCGTGCACCCCGGCCGACTGCGCGCTGGTGGCCGGCCCGGGCACGCCCATGGTGTGTCGGCGCAGCCGCTGTGCCGCTCGGGCGGTGACGAGCGAGCCGCTGCGGAGTGCGGCCTCGACGACCACGGTTCCCCTGGTCAGCGCGGCGATCACGCGGTTGCGCACGATGAACCGGCTGGGCGTCGGATGATCACCCGGCGGCAGCTCGCCCACCACCAACCCCTGCTCGGCGATTCTGCCGATCAGCTGCACGTGCCCGCGTGGATAGGGCCGGTCGACGCCACAGGCCAGCACGGCGACGGTGGCACCGCCGGCGCCGAGAGCACCTCGATGGGCGGCGCCGTCGACGCCGTAGGCACCGCCGGAGACGACCACCCAGCCCCGCTCGGCGAGGCCGGCGGCGAGGTTGACGGCCATATGGGCTCCGTACTCGGTACAGGCCCGGGCTCCCACGACGGCGACGGACCGAAGCGCCCACATCCGCAGACTGGCCCGCCCCCGCACCCAGAGCCCCAGCGGCCGGCCGTCGCCCAGGTCGTCGAGCTGTCCGGGCCACTCGGCCTGCCCCGGGCACACGAACCGCACCCCGGCATCCCGAGCCACCACGAGATCCCGCTCCGGCTCGGCCCTCCGGGCCCGCGCCCGCAACCCGGCCCACCGCTTCTCACTCACCCCCACCAACGGCACCCCGTCTCCCCGCAACCGCCGCACCACCTCACCGACCCCCAACTCCCGCACCCACCGCCCGGCGACCTCGTCACCGGGCTCGAGCACACGGGTGAGGAAGATCCGACCGAGCAGCTCGTCGTCCGTCACGTCAGCGCCCCGATGGCCATCGGCACTCCGCGCGGAACGCCGGTGCGCAGTTGCAGCGCCAGGGCCACGTCCGTGGCGTCGGGCCGGTCGTGCCCCACGAGGTCAGCCACCGTCCAGGCGACCCGCAGGACCCGGTCGAGACCGCGAGCCGTGAGCACGCCCCGCTCCAGATTGCGTTCCGCCTCGTCCATCGCGCCGATCTCGGCGTACCAGCGGCTGCGCAGCTCCCGGCCGGGCACCTGGCTGTTGGTCCGCCACGGGGTGCCCGCGAGGCGCGCCGCCGCCCGTTCCCGCGCCGCGCGCACCCGTTCGGCGACTGCCGCTGTGGGTTCGCCACGCGCCCCGCGGTCGGTGAGCTCGGCCCGCGTGACGCGATCCACCTCGACGCGGAGGTCGACGCGGTCCAGGAGCGGTCCCGACAGCCGGGCCTGGTAGCGGCGGATCGCCGAGGGCGGGCACTCGCACAGGTCGTCCCGCTGGGAGAAGCGCCCGCACGGGCAGGGGTTGGCGGCGAGCACCATCAGGAACTTCGCCGGGTAGCGCACCACGCCCGCGCTGCGGGCGATCACGACATGTCCCGCCTCCAGGGGTTGCCGCAGGGCGTCGAGGGCCTGGGTGCTGAACTCCGGCGTCTCGTCGAGGAACAGCACCCCGCGGTGGGACAGCGACGCCGCGCCGGGCCGGGCGATTCCGGCACCCCCGCCGACGAGCGCCTGCATGGTGGCCGAGTGGTGCGGGGCGCAGTACGGGGCGACGTCGATCAGCGGCTTGCCGGGCGGCAGCAGCCCGGCCACCGAGTGCACCGCCGTGACCTCCAGCGACTCCTCGCGGGTGAGCCGGGGCAGGATCCCCGGCAGCCGCTCCGCGAGCATCGTCTTACCGGCGCCGGGCGGACCCTCCAGGAACAGGTGATGTCCGCCGGCCGCGGCGACCTCGACCGCCGTACGCGCCGAGATCTGGCCCACGACGTCGGCCAGGTCGTGTCCGTGGTCGTGCTGGGCGGCTCCGACGCTGTGCATGCCCGTGGCCGAGCCGGTCCCGGGCACGCGCAGCCCGGCAAGCAGCGGATCGGGGCGCCCGTGCGCGTCGGGTTCCTCCTCGGGCACGGGCTCGTCCGCCAGGACGGCGATCAGCTGGCGCAGACTGCGGACGCCCAGCACGGACACCCCCGGGACCAGCGACGCCTCGGCGGCCGCGCACTCGGGCACGACCACCTGCTCATAGCCCGCGTCCGCCGCTGCCAGCACCGCCGGCAGGATGCCGCGCACCGGCCGTACTCGTCCGTCCAGGCCGAGCTCTCCGATCATCACGATGTCGGCGAGCACGCGCGGATCGATCCGCTCACTGGCCCCCAGCACCGCGCAGGCGACGGCCAGGTCGAACCCACTGCCGGCCTTCGGTACGGACGCCGGACTGAGCCCGACGGTGAGTTTCTTCTGCGGCCATTCGGCCCCCGAGTTCACCACAGCCGCCCGCACCCGATCCCGGCTCTCGGTCAGGCTCTTGTCCGGCAACCCCACCAGCGTGAACGCGGCGACGCCCGGCTCCAGGTCGGCCTGGACCTCCACCACCACGCCCTCGACCCCGACGAGGGCGACGGAGCACGTACGTGCGAAGCCCATCTCAGGCCACCCCCCGCGCGTGCTCGACCACGGGCGCGCCCCGGTCGGGCAGGACGACGCCGATCAGGTCGATGCGGACGCCGCCCGGTGGTGCCCCTCCCTGGGCGTGGATCCAGCGCTCGGCGAGGCCGCGCAGTCGCTCGGCCTTCTCCTGCCGCACCGCGGCCATCGGATGCTGGAAGCGGCCCGCCCGGCGTGTCTTCACCTCGCAGACGACCAGGACGTCCCCGTCCCGCGCCACGATGTCGATCTCACCGGTCCTGCCACAGCGCCAGTTGCGCTGCAGGACCGTCATACCGGCCGCCACCAGCCGTCGGGCGGCCAGTTCCTCGCCGTACCTGCCGAGTGCGTCTCGTGCGTTCATGTCGGCACCTCCTCCGGCGCCAACGGTCACGCATCCATCACCAAGAAGTGGATCTTGGTGGGCTACTCAGCGGTTGTGGACAACTTCGTCACCCACACGAGCGACGGAAGCCGAGCCCACCTCCGACTCATCACCCACCCGGCAGCTCCAGGTCGCTCTTGTTCAGCTCCTCGATGTTCACGTCCTTGAACGTCAGGACACGCACCTGCTTCACGAACCGAGCCGGCCGGTACATGTCCCACACCCAGGCGTCCGCCATGGACACCTCGAAGAACACCTCACCCTGGACCGAGTGCACCTGCATCTCGTAGTCGTTGGTCAGGTAGAAGCGCCGCTCGGTCTCGATCACATATTTGAACAGACCGACGACATCGCGGTACTCCCGGTAGAGCTTGAGCTCCATCTCGGTCTCGTACTTTTCGAGGTCCTCGGCGCTCATGGCATGTTCCCCTTCAGCCGTGCGATCCCACCATTGTGCGCCAGTCCCGTGAGCCCCTAGACGATTTCCGTGTCAAGGATCTCGGGCCTGGCGGGGGGACCTTCGTCGAGCAGCCTGCGCAGCAGCTCGGCGAGTCTGGTCGGATACACCGTCTCATGAGCCAGGGTCAGTTCCTCACACGTCCACCACCGGGCTCCCACGACGCTGCGTCGCTCCAGCTCGGTCAGGGCGACGGCCTCCGTCACCGTCTGGGTGGTACGGGCCAGGTAGTACCACTCGTCCTGGTCCCAGCGGCGGCCGGCGAACGGGAAGGAACACATCCGCCGCCACAGCACCGGACCGAGCTGGACCTCTGTGATTCCGGTCTCCTCCGCGAGTTCCCGCAGCGCGGCCTCCTCACGGGTCTCATCGCCCTCCAGTCCGCCGCCCGGCGTGAACCACCAGTCGTCCGCCGGATCGTCCGGCTCGTGGCCGTGCAGCAGCAGGATCCGGTCGGCCGGGTCGAGCAGCACGACCCGCGCCACCTTGCGCGCACGGTCGCCGTCGAGCTCGTACCCCTCCGTCGCCTCAGCGGGCACCGGCGGGCTCCGTCGTCGCCGGGGACCCCAGACGCTTCGCGATCGGCCCGTACGCGGCACCGCCGAGCACCAGCACGGCGCCTACGACGATCATGGCGCCGATCGTCCGCAGCGGCCCCGGCGCGGACAGGCCGCCGAGGGCCTCGAAGCCCGTGGGGCTGGCCAGCATGCCGTTCATGGGCCAGACGACGGCGTCCACCCGGCCGGAGACGTCGTCGCGGGCCACGGTGCCGCTCGCGGCATCGGTGAGGTGGGCGGTGGAGTCCAGCGAGCCGTGCCGCTCGTCGCCGAGCAGGAACAGCCGCCCCTCGGGCACGGTCACGCCGAAGTTCATGTCCGAGGCTCGCTGTCCCTCGGACAGATACGGTTCGTCGATCTCCTTGCCGTTGACGGTGAGCTTGCCGTCCTGGCAGCAGGCGACCTTGTCGCCGCCGACGGCCACCACCCGCTTGAGCAGCGGCGCGTCGCCCCAGGTCTTGTCCTTGAAGACGACGACGTCACCGCGGCGCACATCGGCGCCGTCGACGCGCTGCGCGAGCACCCGGTCGCCCGCGTCGATGGTCGGCTCCATGGAGCCGGTGGGCACGGTGTACGGCAGATAGGTCACTGCTCCCCAGCCGAAGCCGCCCAGGAACAGCACAAGGCCCAGCGCGACCGCCAGCCCGGACAATCGCTGTCCGATCCGGCCGCCCGCCGGGCCCTTGCTCGTCCCACCGCTGTGCGGGGCCGTACGTGTCGCGCTCTCGCCACCCATGGATCCGCACCCTACCCGGCGGTACCAGGGCCGGTCAGCCCTTCATCGCGCCGGGCAAGCAGCTCCACGAGGACTTCACGCGGCCCGGGGCGACGACGACGATCAGTCCTGCGGCCGCCGGCGACGCCACAGCGCCACCGGCACCACCCCCGCGAGCGCCAGTGCGTTCGGGGCGTTGGTGAGGGCCGCCGCAGTGGCCGACTGGTCGTTCAGGCCGGGCTGGTCGAAGGTGTCCGGGATCGGGAGCGTGCCCCAGCGGTTGATCGGCCAGGCCTTCACGATGGCGCGTCCGACGACCTTGTCGACCGGGACCATGCCCTTGTTGGCGTCGCCCGTGTTGTAGCGCGAGTCCCGGGAGTTCTGCCGGTGGTCGCCCATGACCCAGATGAAGCCCTCGGGGACCTTCACCTTGAACTGGCCGCCCTGGTCGTCGACGCTGCACGGCGTGTTGCCGGGGTAGACGTACGGCTCGTTCAGCGCCTTGCCGTTGACCTTCAGCGGGCCGGTGCCCTGGCACTCGACCGTGTCGCCGCCGACGCCGATCACCCGCTTGATGAGGTCCTTCTCCTCGGCGGACGGCATCAGGCCGATCCAGCTGAGGAACGTCTGCAGGGCGTTCGGGTCCGGCGTCGGCTCGCCCGCCAGCCAGTTGTCGGGGTCGTGGAAGACGACGACCTCGCCGCGGTCGGGCTCGGAGCCGAACCAGGGGGTGAGCTTGTCGACGAGAACGCGGTCGCCCTCCTGCAGGGTGTTCTGCATCGAGTCGGAGGGGATCGAGAACGCCTGCACCAGGAACGTCTTGATCAGCAGCGCCAGCACCAGCGCGATACCGATCAGGATCGGCAGCTCCTTCCAGAAGGAGCGCTGCTTCTTCGGCTGCCTGGGGGTGAGGCCCGACGACCCCTCGTCCCCGGTCTGGCTCTGCTCGTCCGTCACCGTGCCGTCCTCGGCCGTCTGGCCTTCATTCCCGGAGCTTACGGCGCTGTCCGTGGCCCGGGGGGCCGCTTCCACGGGGCGTCCGCGGTGCTCCTCGCCGTCGTGTCCGGACCGTGCGCCAACCGCCACATCCCCCACGCCAACTCCTTACTCTGTGCCGCCGCCTGCCCCACACACGACGCAGGCCCACCACTCCCATAACGAGCGGGAGTTCCGCAGGGCTCGGGAGTTGGATCGGTCCGTTCGGATCGTCGGAGGCAACCCTATGCGACGGCTGGGGAGCCGCGGTTGACCCGGCCGCCGAGTCGGACACGGAAGCGTAGGTTTTCGGTTCGTTCAGCGTGGTCCAGTGGCCCAGTGGCCAGGCGATGACGACGGCCCGGCCGACCACCTCGTCCTCGGAGACGGTGCCGCCGTAGTCGGTGTCCTGGTGGGAGCGGGAGTCCGCCGAGTTGGACCGGTGGTCGCCCATCACCCACAGCCGCCCCGGGGGCACGGTGATGTCGAACTGGGTCGCGGACGGCTCGTTGCCCGGGTACAGATAGTCCTCGTTCAGGGGAACGCCATTGACCGTGACCCGTCCCTGCGTGTCGCAGCACTGCACCCGGTCACCGCCGACGCCGACGACCCGTTTGATGAGGTCCTTCTCGTTGTCGGACGGCAGCAGGCCGATGAAGGTGAGCCCCTCCTTGACCTGCTTGACGACGACGGGATCGTCCTTCTGCTGGGTGGGCTGCTCGTCCTGGAGCCAGCCGCCGGGGTCCTTGAAGACCACGACGTCGCCGCGTTCCGGCTTGGTGCCGAACCAGGGGGTGAGCTTGTCGACCAGGACCCGGTCGCCGATCTGAATCGTCTGCTCCATGGAGCCCGACGGGATCACGAACGCCTGGACGAGGAACGTCTTCAGGACGAGGGCTATCAGCACGGCCACGCCGACGAGGAGCGGTATCTCCTTTATCGCCGACCGGCGCCGGCGCCGCTTGACCTTCCGCTGCAGCTTGCGCCGCTCGGCGCGGGTGCGCCCAGCACCGGCCTGGGGGACGGCACGCCGGGAACCGGTGGGCAGCAGGTTCTCTGCGGCGCTGACGGGCGTACCGCGCGGTTTGCCGCGATTACCCATGAGCACCGTCCGCCGCGGGCACGCGCGCGTAGGCGCCGGTTCGGTCCAGATCGGTGGCGTGAGTGAGGGGCCAGACGATCCAGTCGGCCCGGCCGATCACGTCCTCGACGGGGATCATGCCGCCGCCGGGTGAGCCGAGGTGGTCGCGGGAGTCGCTGGAGGCGCTGCGGTGGTCGCCGAGGACGAACAGGGTGCCGTCGGGCACGACGACGTCGAAAGGCACCGTGGACGCGCTGTCGCCGGGGTACAGGAACGTCGACTCGTCGACGGACCGGCCGTTCACCTGGAGCCTCCCTTCCTCGTCGCAGCAGACCACGTGGTCTCCACCCACACCCACAACACGTTTGACGTAGTCGGCGTCCCCGAAGTTTCCGGTGCCGTCGAACACGACCACATCGCCGCGCCGCGGCTGAGCACCGAAACGGTACGCCAACTTATTTACGAGAACGCGGTCGCCGATCCTCAATGCCCGTTCCATCGAACCGCTGGGGATCTCGAACGGCTGCACCACGAATGTGTTGAGCAGCAGCGCGAACACCAGGCAGACCAGCGCGGTCAGGGTGATCCGCCCGCCCGGGACCCACTCGGCGACCCGCGCCACCAACGCGAAACGCGACCGGCCCTCCGGTCCCTCTGTGTCCGAGATCTCCTCGGCATCGCAAGGGCGGGAGGAGCGGTCGCGCTCCGTCGGCTGTGCTTCGGTGTCCATCGGGGCCAGATGCTATCCGGCCCCGCTGAGAACCCCGGGAGGCGCTCAGCTCTCGCGCTTCTCCTTGATCTTCGCCGCCTTGCCGCGCAGGTCACGCAGGTAGTACAGCTTGGCGCGGCGGACGTCACCCTTGGTGACGAGCTCGATCTTCTCCACGATCGGGGTGTGCACCGGGAAGGTGCGCTCGACGCCGACGGAGAAGGAGACCTTGCGGACCGTGAAGGTCTCACGCACGCCGGAACCCTGGCGACGGATCACCACGCCCTTGAACTGCTGCACACGGGAGCGGTTGCCCTCGATGACGCGGACGTGGACGTTCACGGTGTCACCCGGGCGGAACGCCGGGACGTCGCTGCGCAGCGACGCGGAGTCGACGGAGTCGAGCAGGTGCGACATTTCGTCTGCTTTCTTCGCTGATGCCACAGGTCATCAACGGAAACTAGGTTTCTGGTACGAGAGTCGTGCGGGTCGGGGCGGGCGTCGTGTCCCCCTGTGGCAGGGGCGCACGCCGGACGGGCGCACAACAGCGGTCTATTCTTCCACGCCCCCGGTCCTGCGCCAAAATCGGCCGTAGGCCTCCCCCTCCGGGTCCGGTTCCCAGCCCAGGATGGACAGCATCTCGCGGTCCTTCTTGTCGAAGGCCTTGGGGTCGCAGTGCTCGATCAGGTCCGGCCGGTGGGCCGACGTACGCCGCAGCGCCTCGTCGCGCCGCCAGCGGGCGATCTTCCCGTGGTGCCCGCTGAGCAGCACGTCCGGGATCCCGCGGCCCCGCCACTCGGGCGGCTTGGTGTAGACGGGCCCCTCCAGGAGGTTGGCCATGGCGCCGGGCGCGAAGGAGTCGTCCCGGTGCGACTCGGCGTTCCCGAGGACGCCGGGCAGCAGCCGCGCCACGGCCTCCGTGATGACCAGTACGGCCGCCTCCCCGCCGGCGAGGACGTAGTCACCGATGGACACCTCGTACACCGGTATCCGGGTGGCGTACTCGTCGATGACCCGCCGGTCGATGCCCTCGTAGCGGGCCGGGGTGAAGATCAGCCAGGGGCGCTCGGAGAGTTCGACGGCGAGTTCCTGGGTGAAGGGGCGGCCA
Source organism: Streptomyces spinoverrucosus (assembly GCF_015712165.1). Lineage (NCBI taxonomy): Bacteria > Bacillati > Actinomycetota > Actinomycetes > Kitasatosporales > Streptomycetaceae > Streptomyces > Streptomyces spinoverrucosus. Next base: position 2,309,126 of record NZ_JADPZX010000001.1, read on the forward strand.
CTGGGGGTCGGGACGATGAGGGCGGGCTCCCGGGAGCCGGTCTCGTAGCCGTCGGCGAGGACGGAGTCCAGGGCGTCTCCCCACGGGCCGGTCATCATGACCATGCCCGGACCGCCGCCGTAGGGGGTGTCGTCGACCGTGTTGTGGCGGTCGTACGTCCAGGTGCGCAGATCATGCACGTGCACCATCAGCTGTCCACGCGCGCGTGCCTTGCCCACCAGGGAGACGTTCAGCGGGTCGAGGTACTCGGGGAAGATCGTGACGACGTCGAGGCGCATCAGGACTCATCCCTGGACGAGGCGATGTCCGCGCGGTCGTCGATCAGGCCGGGCGGCGGGTCGATGACGGCCCGCTGCTCCTCCAGGTCGATCTCGGTGACGATCTCCTCCACGAACGGGATCATGACCTCGCTGCCGTCCGGGCGCTCCACGATGAACAGATCCTGCGAGGGCAGGTGCGAGATCTCGGTGATCCGGCCGACCGCCACCCCGTCCTTGGTGACGACGTCGAGGTCGATCAGCTGGTGGTCGTAGTACTCGTCCTCGCCCTCGGGCAGCTCGTCCGGGTCGATCTCGGCGATCAGGAGGGTGTTGCGCAGGGCCTCGGCGCCGTTGCGGTCGCTCACGCCCTCGAAGCGCAGCAGCAGGCGGCCGCTGTGTACCCGGCCCGTCTCGATGGTCAGCGGCCCGGTGGAGGCCGGGTCGGTGGCCAGTACGGCGCCGGGTGCGAGCCTGAGCTCCGGCTCGTCGGTACGTACCTCCACGGTGACCTCGCCCTTGATGCCGTGGGCTCGGCCGATCCGTGCGACTACCAGCTGCACTTGTCCAGATCTCCTGTCGTACGACGTCGGGCCGGGGACGGCCCTTGAAGGCCCTCCCCGGCCCGAGCCGGTGCTGCGATTGGCGTCAGCGGACGTGGTCCACGTCGACGAGGTCGACGCGGACGCCGCGGCCACCGATGGCGCCCACGACGGTGCGCAGAGCGCGTGCGGTGCGGCCGTTGCGACCGATCACCTTGCCGAGGTCGTCGGGGTGGACCCGGACCTCCAGCACACGTCCACGGCGCAGGTTGCGCGAGGCGACCTGCACATCGTCAGGGTTGTCGACGATGCCCTTCACGAGGTGCTCGAGAGCCTCCTCGAGCATGCTCAGGCCTCGGTCGACTCAGCCGCGGACTCGGCCGGGGCCTCGTCCTTCTTCTCGGCCTTCTTCTTCTGGGTGATGGCCTCACCCTTGCCCTCGTCGTCGCCGCCGAGAGCCTCGAACGACGGACGCGCCGTCTTGGGCTCGGCGGTCAGCAGCGGCGCCGGGGCGGGCTCGCCCTTGAACTTCTGCCAGTCGCCGGTCTTCTTGAGGATGGCGAGCACGGGCTCGGTCGGCTGGGCGCCGACACCGAGCCAGTACGCCACACGCTCGGCGTCGACCTCCATCACCGACGGGTTGTACGTCGGGTGGTACTTGCCGATCTCCTCGATCGCACGGCCGTCACGGCGGGTGCGGGAGTCGGCGACGACGATGCGGTAGTGAGGCGAACGGATCTTGCCCAGACGCTTCAGCTTGATCTTGACTGCCACGGGAGTGGGTTCTCCTGGATTTGACGTGGTTGGGCACGGCGAGATGGCCGCGTGGGGTTGCGGTACCCGAGTGCCCGATGGACGCGTCAGCCGGAGGAGAGAGGGGTCCTGTGCGGCTGTCGAGTACAGCTAGCCATTCTGCCACACCCCGTGGACCGCTTCAGACCGAGGGTGCGCCCCCCGGCGCCGACATGATCCGAACGACAGGCCCTGGACACGGCGGAGCGGCACCCGGCGTCCCCGCGACTGACGCCGGGTGCGCGACTCACGGCGCTACGGGTGCCGCACGGCTGCCACGAGCAGTCGTGCGCTCACCTCGCGCCCGCGCCCACCACCTCGGGGATCCGGAACGGCTTGCCGCAGCCGCCGCACACGATCGGGGCCTGGGCGAGGACGGACGGAACGACCCGTACGTTGCGGCCGCAGTCGCACACCGCCTTGACCCGGACGCCGCCACCGGAGGAGCCATGGCGGGCGGCCGGGCCGCGGAACGCGCGGCCGGTGTCGGCGGTGGTGGCGGCGGTGTGGGCCTTCAGTGCGCGCTGGAGGCGCTCGATCGTCGGGCGGTAGCGCCGCTTCGCCTCGGGGTTGAGCGTGACCAGCGAGAAACCGCTGCTGGGGTGCGGCTCCTCGGGGTGGTCCAGGCCCAGCTCCTCGGCGATCGCGAGGAATCTGCGGTTGTGATACCGGCCGGCGCGGGAGGTGTCGCGGATTCCGCGTGCGGCGGCGATGCCGTGGACTGCCTCATGAAGCAGCCGCTCGAAGGAGAGTTCGTGCCCGCAGGCGGACGACGACTCCCCGATCAGGGACTCGGGCGCGGCAAGGTCCGGCAGCTCGGGGTGGTACCGCTGAATGTCGGCCCACGCCTGTGCCAGCTCTGCGGCGAGAACAGGTGGTGTCGTGCTCACGTAATGACAACGAGCCTGGGTTGCGCTGTGTTCCTATTCCGGGGCATCTCAAATAATTTGCACGTACCCGTCAGTTGCCGCTGATGCGTCCTGAGGAGGGCGGGTGCGCTGATCTGCGGAGAAGCCGCGCAGCTCATACCAAGGTGGTGCGTAGCCTGACGTACGACCCGGCGCGTAGAGCGTGTCCGCACGCCGGGGTGTGCGGTTTCCGCGGGTGCGCAAGAGGCGTTTCGGCCGCCTCGCGCCCTCACCCGGCATGCGCGCGGTACGACCGTGACCATACCTGGTCCGCCCCCGGCGTCCGCCACCGCCCCGCTCCCCTGCGGCCGGACAGCGAGCCACGCTGTCGACCTTGGCCGGAACCAGGCCGCCACACCGCCCCGCGACCCACGGTCATCGCCTGCGGCATGAACACGCCACTCATCGACCCCTTGGACGGAGGAATTCCGTCGTACAGAGGGACATCGGCGTTGCCGGAATGTGAATTCTCGCCACTCACGGGGGCACCCCACAAGCGGGCCGCCGCGACCCCTGGACGCCGCCGCGGGCTCGGAGTTACCTGGCATACGGGGGAAGGTGGGCGTACGCGACGGGGGGCGACGCAAACGGGTACAGCGGCAACTCGCTGCGGATTGGGGCGCTATCGATGACACCTACGCTCGTGCGGCAGCACCTGCCTCACGCGGGAGCCGCACCCCGCGTGGACCTGAGTGCACGCGCGCGTGACTGGTCGGAGATCCAGGAGCGGATGCTCGTACCGCTCTACGAGGCCGTCTTCGAGCGACTGGACGTGGGACCCGGCACCCGGCTGCTGGGCCTGGGCTGCGGTTCGGGACTCGCCCTGCTGATGGCGGCCTCCCGGGGTGCCGCCGTCACCGGTGTCGAGTCCTCCTCCCGCGAGAGACTGGCCCTCGCGCGCGAGCGCCTGATGCCGGAGACGACGGGGACCAAGGGGGCGACGGGGCCACGGAGCACACGCGCGCGTGCGGGTGCCCGGCTCGTCGAGGGCTCCCCGGAAGACGCCGTCCCCGAGGACACCGCCGACGCGCAGGCCCCGGCGTACACCCTCGTCACCGCCTTCGAACCCATCGGGTGTCTCGCGGGTGACGCGGAGGGCCTCGGTGGGCTGCTCGAAGCGGCGACACCGCTCGCCGAACGGGGCGCGCCGGTGGTGCTGGCCGGCTGGGGGCCGCCGGAGCGCTGCGCGACGTCGTCGGTGCTGCGGGTGGCCACCAAGCTGGCCGATCCGCTGCGCGGCGGCGGCAGTTGGCGCCCGGCGCTCCGTGACGACCTGGAGGAGGTCGCCCAGCGGGCCGGGCTCAGGCCGGACGGTTCCGGCCGGGTCGCCTGCCCGTTCGGGTACGCCGACGTGGACAGCGCGGTGCGCGGGCTGCTGTCGACCGGGCTGTTCGACGCGGCGATCACGGCGACCGACCAGGAGCAGGTCGACAAGGAGCTGACCGAGGCCCTGCACCCGCACCGGCGGCCGGACGGCACGGTGTGGATGCCGAACGTGTTCCGCTATCTGATCGCCCGGACCCCCTGAGCGGGCCGGCATCCGCGAGTCCGGGGACGAGTGACGCCCGTCGGGAACGGAGAGGTGGGGCCCCGCGCATCACCTCGGGCCCCTACCCCTCCTCCGCGTCCCCCTTGGTCAGCCGCGTGATCCCGGCGATCCGGTACGCGTCCGCCTCCTCCAGCGTCTCCCGCTCCAGCAACGCCTCCGCCAGCGCGTCCAGTCGGCCGCGGTGGTCGCGCAGCTTGCGGCAGGCCTCCTCGTAGCACTCGTCGACGATGCGCCGCATCTCGCCGTCGATCACGTCCAGCGTCTGCGGCGCCGCCGCCAGCCCGTACGCCTGCTGCGCGTCGTTCGGCAGTGCCGACAGCCGGCCCACCTGCCGGCTCATGCCCCAGCGGGCGACCATCCCGCGCGCGATGTTGGTGACCTGCTCCAGGTCGCTCTCCGAGCCGGTGGTGATGACCTCGTAGACGACGTGTTCCGCCGCCATCCCGCCCAGCGCGCCGATGATCCGGCCACGCAGGTACTCCTCGGTGTACGCGTACTTGTCCGATTCCGGTGTCGACAGCGTCACGCCCAGCGCCCTCCCGCGCGGCACGATGGTGATCTTGCGGACGGGGTCGGCGCCGGGCTGCAGCATGCCCAGCAGGGCGTGCCCGCTCTCGTGGTAGGCGGTGCGGCGGCGTTCCTCCACCGGCATCACCAGCGCGCGTTCGGCACCCAGTTGGACCTTCTCCAGCGCCTCCGACAGGTCGGACTGCGTCACCCTCTGCTGCCCCCGTTTGACCGCGAGCAGGGCGGCCTCGTTGGCGAGGTTGGCCAGTTCGGCGCCGGTCATTCCCGGGGTCGTACGGGCGACTCGGGCGAGGTCGACGTCCGGGCCGAGCGGGATCTCCCGGGTGTGGATCCGCAGGATGGCCTCCCGGCCGCCCCGGTCCGGCGGCGAGACGTTGACGATCCGGTCGAACCGGCCGGGGCGGGTCAGGGCGGGGTCCAGGACGTCCGCGCGGTTGGTCGCGGCGATCACGATCACGCCCTCGGAGCCCGAGAAGCCGTCCATTTCGGTCAGGATCTGGTTCAGGGTCTGCTCACGCTCGTCGTGCCCGCCCATGGCGGCCCCGCCGCCGCGGGCCCGGCCGATGGTGTCGATCTCGTCGATGAAGATGATCGACGGTGCCACTTTCCGCGCCTCGGCGAACAGTTCCCGCACCCGGGACGCGCCCACGCCGACGATCATCTCGATGAACTCCGACGCGGACGCCGAGAAGAACGGCACCCCCGCCTCTCCCGCCACGGCCCGCGCGAGCAGTGTCTTGCCGGTGCCGGGCGGACCGGCGAGCAGCACACCGCGCGGCATCTTGGCGCCCATCCGCCAGTAGGCGTCCGGGTTCTTCAGGAAGTCGACGACGTCGTTGAGCTCACCTTCCACCTCGTCGATGCCCGCCACGTCCGCGAACGTCGTCCGCTTCTCCCCCGGCTCCAACTCGACCGGCTTGGGCGGCGGCTTGCGCCCGAACATGCCGGCCGCCCCGCCCATACCCGTTCTCATCCGCCGCGCGATGAAGACCCACAGCACGACGAGCAGCAGCAGCGGCGCCAGCGAGATCAGCAGGTTGGTCAGCAGGCCGCGCTGCTGGACGACCGGCTCCGCGGTGACCGTGACGTTGTGCCTGGTCAGGTCCTCCCAGAGCTGATCGTCCGCGAAGGCGGGCCGCTGCGTCTTGAACCGGGTGTAGGTGCCCTCGTCCTCGGGATTGTCCTGGGCCTTCTTCAGCTGGCCCTGGATCGCGTCGCCCTTGGAGTAGATCTTGCTGACGTTGCCGTCGTCGACCTGCCTGCTGAACTCCGTGTACGAGATCGTCGGCTCCTCCTCGTCGAGGAGCGACAGCACGAGGTTGGCGATCAGGAACACCACCAGTGCGGTGACGACGAGGCTCCACCAGCCGCCGCGCATCCTCCGCCCGCCGGGCGCGGGCTTCTGCGGCTCCTCGGGCGCGCCCTCGGTGCGCCAGGGCTGGTCCGGCGACTTGCGGGGAGGCGCGGCGTTGCTCATATCGGGACGTTACGACACACCGGCCCCGCAAGCATGTGCGGATACGGCGCCGGGGGCACCCCCGCGGAGAGGGGCGCCCCCGGCGCCGTAGATACAACCAGCCGCGGCAACGACCAGCCAAGGCAAGAACCAGTCGCGGCGAGAACCGTTAGCCCATGAACTTCTTGAACTCGTCCGGCAGCTCGAAGTCCTGACCGCCCTGCTGCGGCAGCCCGAAGGCGCCTCCGCCCTGAGCGGCGGCCGCGCGGCGGGCGGCCTCCTCCTGCTCCTGCTGCTTGCGCTTCATGGGGTTGCCGGAGCGCTGCTTGCCCTTGGCCTTCTTCTGCTGCTTCTTCTGCCGGCCGGGGCCGCCGCCCATGCCCGGCATCCCGGGCATACCCGGCATGCCGCCGCCCTGGGCCATGCGGGACATCATCTTGCGAGCCTCGAAGAACCGTTCGACCAGGTTCTTCACCGCACTGACCTCGACACCGGAACCGCGGGCGATACGGGCGCGCCGCGAGCCGTTGATGATCATCGGGTCCTGGCGCTCGCCCGGGGTCATCGACTTGATGATCGCGGCGGTGCGGTCGACGTCCCGCTCGTCGAGGTTCTGGATCTGGTCCTTGATCTGGCCCATGCCGGGCAGCATGCCGAGCAGCTTGGAGATGGAGCCCATCTTCCTGACCTGCTCCATCTGGGCCAGGAAGTCGTCGAGGGTGAAGTCCTGGCCCTTCTTGGAGGCCAGCTTCTCGGCCATCTTCTGGGCTTCGGCCTGGTCGAAGGTCTTCTCCGCCTGCTCGATCAGGGTGAGCAGGTCACCCATGTCGAGGATGCGGGAGGCCATCCGGTCCGGGTGGAAGGCGTCGAAGTCGTCGAGCTTCTCGCCGTTCGACGCGAACATGATCGGCTTGCCGGTGATCTGGCGGATCGACAGCGCGGCACCACCGCGGGCGTCACCGTCGAGCTTGGAGAGCACCACACCGTCGAAGCCGACGCCGTCGCGGAAGGCCTCGGCGGTGTTGACGGCGTCCTGACCGATCATCGCGTCGACGACGAACAGGATCTCGTCCGGCGAGACCGCGTCCCGGATGTCCGCGGCCTGCTGCATCATCTCCTGGTCGATACCCAGGCGGCCGGCGGTGTCCACGATCACGATGTCGTGGACCTTCGACTTCGCGAAGTCGATGGAGTCCTTGGCGACCTTGATCGGGTCACCGACGCCGTTGCCCGGCTCCGGCGCGAAGACGGCCACACCCGCGCGGTCGGCGACGACACTGAGCTGGTTGACCGCGTTGGGACGCTGCAGGTCGGCGGCGACCAGCAGCGGCGAGTGGCCCTGCTCCTGGAGCCACTTGCCGAGCTTGCCCGCGAGGGTGGTCTTACCGGCACCCTGCAGACCCGCCAGCATGATCACGGTGGGCGGCTGCTTCGCGAAGCGCAGCCGCCGGGTCTCGCCGCCGAGGATCGTCACGAGCTCGTCGTTGACGATCTTCAGGACCTGCTGGGCCGGGTTCAGCGCCTTGGAGACCTCGGCGCCGAGGGCCCGCTCCTTGACGTTCTTGATGAAGCTCCGGACGACCGGCAACGCCACGTCCGCTTCGAGGAGCGCGATCCGGATCTCGCGCGCGGTGGCGTCGATGTCCGCTTCGGAGAGCCGTCCCTTGCCACGCAGGTTCTTGAAAGTCGCTGAGAGGCGATCGGAGAGAGTATCGAACACGGCGCTCGCGGTCCTCAGGGTCGGTGGCTGGCGGATGAATCGCCCTCCAGGGTATCCCGGCTCCACTGGAGCGGGTCACGGGTCAGCCGCGCAAGGTCTCCTCCAGCTTCCGCGTCACGGACGCCGCCTCCTCCCCGGGCAGGGGCGCGCCCTCCGGCCCTGTGACATAGAACGCGTCGACGGCGTTCGCGCCCAGCGTCGACACATGCGCACTGCGCACGCGTACCCCCGCGTCCTCCAGCGCGCTCCCGATCCGGAAGAGCAGCCCCGGCGCGTCCTGGGCGCGCACCTCGATCACCGTGGCGAAGCGGGACGCGGCCGAGGCGACCGTCACGCGCGGCGGGGGTGCGACAACGCCCCGGCGGCGCGGGTACGCGGCGTCGCGTTCGGCGAGGCGGCCGGCGATGTCCAGGGTGCCGTCCAGCGCGCGGACCAGGTCGGCGCGGAGCCGGGCGGCCTGGGGCAGGGAGCCGTACTCGGCGGCGACCCGCCAGTCGAGCAGCAGCACCGAGCCCTCGACGCCGTCCGGCAGCTGAAGGGCCCGCAGCTCGGCCGTGCGGACGGTCAGGCGGTGCATGGCGAGGACACCGGAGACGGCGGGCAGCACACCCGGCTGGTCCGGTACGGCGATGACGAGCTCCACACCGAGTGGCTCGGGCTCGCCGGAGGCCTCCTCGGTCGGCACCTCGGTCTGCGCCCGCAGCGCCAGCACCGGGCTGCCCGTCGCGATGGCCTCGATGGCGAGCCGCTCCTGCTCTGCGGTGGGCGCGGCGGCCTCAGGGTCGGCCGGGGCGTCCCCGGCGAGCACGGCCGAGACCCGTTTCACCAGGTCGGCGACGAGCGAACCCCGCCAGGACGACCAGGCGGCCGGCCCGGTGGCCAGCGCGTCGGCCTCGGTCAGCGCGTGCAGCAACTCCAGCGTGCCCTGCGAGCCGACCGCCTCGGCGACCGAGCGCACGGTGGCGGGGTCCTCCAGGTCACGCCGGGTGGCGGTCTCGATGAGCAGCAGGTGATGGCGTACGAGGGTGGCGATGACGGTCACGTCGGTGCGGTCGAAGCCGATCCGGCTCGCCACGTCACGCGCGATGATCTCGCCCGCGACCGAGTGGTCGCCGGGCCAGCCCTTGCCGATGTCGTGCAGCAGCGCGGCGACCAGCAGCAGGTCGGGACGGCTGACCCGGCGCGTGAACTCGGAGGCGCGGACGGCGGTCTCGATGAGATGCCGGTCGACGGTCCAGAGGTGCACGGCGTTGCGCTGCGGCCGGCAGCGCACCCGCTCCCAGTCGGGAATGAGCCGGGTGATCAGGCCCTCGGCCTCCAGCGCCTCCCAGACCTCGACGGTCGGGCGGCCGGAGCCCAGCAGCGTCACGAGCTGCTCGCGTGCCTCGGCGGGCCAGGGCGTGGGCAGAGGGCGCACGCCGGCCGCCATGCGCCGGACGGCGTGCAGGGAGAGCGGCAGTCCGGCCTGAGCGGCGGCGGCCGCGGCGCGCAGGGGGAGCACGGGGTCGCGATCGGGGCGCGCGGCACGGGCGAGCACCACCTCGCCGTCCTGCTCCACCACTCCCTCGGCCAGCGGGGAGCGTTCGGCGACCTGCTTTCCGCCGCCCAGCATGGAGCGCAGACGCGGCCGCACGGCGCGGGACCGCAGCACGCGGCCCACCTCACGCCAGGTGACATCGCTGGCGTAGGAGATGACCCGCGCCGCCTCGTACACCTGCCGCAGCAGCGTGTCGGCGTCGAGCAGGCCCAGCTCGCCCGCGACCTGGTCCTGTTCCTGCAGGGCGAGCCGGTCGGTGGCGCGTCCGGTGGCGAGGTGCAGGGCGTCACGGACGTCGAGCAGCCTGCGCCGGGCGTCGTCGAGGCCCTCGCGCGGGGCGTCGGCCAGCCAGGAGGCGGCGACGGCACGCAGCGCGGTGGCGTCGCGGAGGCCGCCGCGGGCCTCCTTGAGGTCGGGCTCCAGCAGGTACTGCAGCTCGCCCTGTCGTTCGGCGCGTTCGGCGCAGAGTTCCTGGAGCTCGGGGAGACGTTTCGGCGCCTGGTTGCGCCAGTCGGCGAGGACCGCCGTGCGCAGTCCCGCCGTCAGGCCGAGGTCGCCCGCGATGTGGCGGGCGTCCAGGAGCCCGAGCTGGACCTTCAGATCCTCCCCGGCCGTCCTGCGGGCCTCGGCCGGCGTGCGCACGGAGTGGTCGAGGGCCAGGCCGAGGTCCCACACCGGGTACCAGATGCGGTCGGCGAGGGCGGCGATGGCGGCGGAGTCGCCCCCGTCGTGCAGCAGCAGGAGGTCCAGGTCGCTGCGGGGGGACAGCTCACCCCGGCCGTAGCCGCCGACCGCGACGAGGGAGACGCCGCGAGGCCCTTCGGCCCCCGCGCCGAACAGCCCCGCCAGCCAGTCGTCGGTCAGCTCGGCGAGGGCGGCACGGCGCGGCGGCCCGGACCGCGCCCCCTCCGTGAGGAGGCGCAGCCGGGCCGCCGCGTAGCCGCTGGGTCCCGAGTCCTCTGCTTCCGCCGTTACGTCCGTACTCGTCACCCAGCGACTCCTGTTCTTCTCAGTGTCAGAGCGCGTCCGGTCCGCGCTCGCCGGTGCGGACCCGGACGGCGGTCTCGACCGGAAGGGACCAGACCTTGCCGTCACCGATCTTGCCGGTGCGGGCCGCCTTCACGATGACGTCGATCAGCTGCTCGGCGTCGTCGTCCTCGGCCAGCACCTCGATACGGATCTTGGGGACCAGGTCGACCGTGTACTCGGCGCCGCGGTAGACCTCGGTGTGACCCCGCTGCCGACCGTAGCCGCTGGCCTCGGTGACGGTCAGGCCGTGTACGCCGAACGCCTGGAGGGCTTCCTTGATCTCGTCCAGCCGGTGCGGCTTGACGACAGCGGTGATGAGCTTCATGCGTCCACCTTCTTGCTAGCGGCTGCGGCGACCGGGGCGGTGGCGGGGGCGGTGCGGGAGGCACCACCGCCGGCGCCGCTGAAGTCGTATGCGGTCTCGGCGTGCTCGGCCTGGTCGATGCCGGCCACCTCGTCGTCCTCGGATACCCGCATGCCGATCGTCTTGTCGAGCAGGAAGGCGAGGATCGCGGACACGACCAGGGAGTAGGCGAGGACGGCGAAGACACCGGCGCACTGCTTCCAGAACTGCTCCAGGCCGCCGCCGTAGAAGAGGCCCGCGACCTCGGACTGGCCCTTGCCGCTGGCGAAGAAGCCGATCAGCAGGGAGCCGACGACACCGCCGACCAGGTGGACGCCGACGACGTCGAGCGAGTCGTCGTAGCCGAACTTGTACTTCAGGCCGACGGCCATGGCGCACAGCAGACCGGCGATGGCGCCGACCGCGATCGCGCCGAGCGGGTCGACCGCGCCACCGGCCGGGGTGATGGCGACCAGACCGGCAACGGCACCGGAGGCGGCGCCCAGCGTGGTGAACGCGCCGTGCCGCAGCTTCTCGTAGATCAGCCAGGCCAGCATGGCGGCGGCGGTGGCGATCTGGGTGTTGACGAACATCAGCGCGCCGACGCCGTCGTCGTTGCCCAGCCAGGAGCCCGCGTTGAAGCCGAACCAGCCGAACCACAGCAGACCGGCACCGAGCATCACCAGCGGGAGGCTGTGCGGACGCATCGGGTCCTTCTTGAAGCCGATGCGCTTGCCGATCACCAGGATCACGCCGAGCGCCGCGGCACCGGCGTTGATGTGGACCGCCGTACCACCGGCGAAGTCGATCACACCGAGCTCGAAGGCCCAGCCGCCCGAGCCCCAGACCCAGTGGGCGACCGGGAAGTACACGATCGTGGCCCACAGGGCGACGAACAGCGCCCACGCCGTGAACTTCACACGGTCCGCGAGCGCGCCGCTGATCAGGGCGGGCGTGATGATCGCGAACATCAGCTGGAAGACGGCGAAGACGTAGACCGGGATGGTGTAGCCGTCCCAGAGGTCGGCGGTGCCGATTCCGGTGAAGCCGACGTAGTCGGAAGACCAGCCGATGATGCTGCCGGAATCCGTGCCGAACGCCATGGAGAAGCCGTACAGCACCCACAGGATGGTGACGATCCCCAGGCTGATGAAGCTCATCATCAGCATGTTCAGGGTGCTCTTGACCCGGACCATGCCTCCGTAGAAGAAGGCCAGGCCCGGGGTCATGAGCATCACCAGGGCGGAGCAGATGAGCATGAAGCCTGTGTTGGCGGCAGAGAGCTCCGTCTCTGCGGCAAGCGTGATGGCTGGTGCCATCGGCGTCTCCTCGTCGTTGGATACGGCCCCGTGCGGGCGAAGCCATGAGCGGTCATGAGGGGTGGGCCGGTTATGCGCCACGAGATTGGCGCAGCGCCGTTTCGGTGGAAGCCCCTCGTTGTTTCGCCGCGGTGACGAAGGCGCCCTGCGTGTTACGCGTCGATGAACTGCCTGCTGCCGGGCTGCGCGATCGTTATCGTGGCGCAACCTTCCGTGGATCCCTGCGCGGACGACGCGGACCGGCCGCGGGCGGCCTTCCGATGACCTGGCACGGGGGAGCCGAGTCGGGCAGTTCGGGAGGGCCGGCCGCGGCCGGAGTCAGAGGTTTCGGCGCTGTGCTCAGACCGCCTCGGCGGTCTCCGGAAGCTCGACGGCGAGCTTGTCGGTGAGGTCCACGACCTCGGCGATGTCACCGAAGTCACGGGCGGCGGTGTCGACGGTCTTTCGAATACGAGTGTTGACACGCTCGGAACGGACGTTCTTGGCGACCGACATGGCCCGGTCGGCGAACACGGCGCTCTGCTCGGGCTCCCGCTGGAGCAGGTGCACGGTGGCCATGCCGATGAGATTGAGCGCGTACGACCGCTGGTGCTCGGTGTCCTGCGCGAACAGCTCCACGGCCCGCCGCATCAGCGGCTCGGCCATGGAGGCGTAGGCGGGGCTGCGCCCGGCGACATAGGCGAGGTCGCGGAAGGAGTGGCTGTTCTCGGCGTACAGCTCGGCCTCGGAGAAGAAGCGGATCCAGTCCGGGTCCGGCTCGTCCCAGTCGTCGGCGTCGGTGAAGGTGTCCTCGGCCATCCGCACGGCCCGCTTGCACTTGCCGGGCTGGCCCATGTTGGCGTACGCGCGGGCCTCCATCGCATACAGCATCGACTGGGTGCGCGGGCTCGCGCAGTCCCGGCTGCCGTACTGCGCGAGGTGGAGCAGCTCCAGGGCGTCGTCGGGCCGCCCGAGGTGGATCATCTGGCGGCTCATGCTGGAGAGGATGTACGAGCCGAGCGGCTTGTCGCCGGCCTCCTTGGCGGCGTGCAGGGCGAGCACGAAGTACTTCTGCGCGGTGGGCTGGAGCCCCACGTCGTACGACATCCAGCCGGCCAGCTCGGCCAGCTCGGCGGCGACCTTGAACAGCTTGCGGGTGGTGGCCTCGGGCTGGGGCTCCTGGAGCAGGTCGGTCACCTCGTGCAGCTGGCCGACGACCGCCTTGCGGCGCAGGCCGCCGCCGCACTGGGCGTCCCACTGGCGGAACATCACCGTGGTGGACTCCAACAGGTCCAGCTCCGGCTTGGACAACCGCCCCCGCGCGCGGGTGGACGGCACCGACGCGGGCTCGGGCCGTGGTCCGGGCGGCGCGGGGACCAGCCAGCGCTGCAGGGGCTCGATCAGGGCCGGGCCGGCGGACAGGGCGAGCGAGGTGCCGAGGAAGCCGCGGCGGGCCAGCATCAGGTCGCTGCGCGAGAACTCGCCGAGCAGGGCGATCGTCTGCGGGCCCGTCCAGGGCAGGTCGACGCCGGTGGTGGAGGGCGTCTGGCGGGCGGTGCGCAGGCCGAGGTCCTCGATGGAGACGACGCAGCCGAACCGCTCGGAGAACAGCTCGGACAGGATCCTGGGGATCGGCTCGCGCGGGTTCTCGCCGTCCAGCCAGCGGCGTACCCGGGAGGTGTCGGTGGAGATGTGGTTGGCGCCCAACTGGCGTGCTCTGCGGTTCACTTGACGGGCCAGCTCGCCCTTCGACCAGCCGCTGCGCACGAACCACGAGCCCAACAGCTCGTTCGGGCGCTTCTCAGCGTTCGTCCCGCCTCCGCCGTTGTCGCCCACTGGAACGCCCCCATCCCTCAGATCACCTGTCACCAAGTGCGCCAAGCCTTATCAGAATGCCCGTCGGTTCAGCCCCCGTCCGGCACTTCTCAGCCTTCGAACGAGGAGCCGTCTTGCCTCCGGCATACCCACCGGCGCATGTGCCCCCGGTTGCCGTGCACACACGGTAATCCTACGATCACCGACCCGGCCACGGCGATTGCGGAAACGCCACCATTCGCCACCCCTTCGAATGAACTACCGGTCCCCTCCGCACGATTCACTTGACATAGGACGGACGGAAATGGGCGGACGGGTGCACGCAGGGGCGCGTGTTCCCGAGCGCGCCACCCGGGTTGCTTCCGGAAGCCGTCTGGACCGCGCCACAGCGGGAAGTCGGGAACGGAGAGTCACGTTCTGATTCCGTCTCGTAACCACCGGTGCGTCGGACCCGTTGGAGGGGGCATGGGCTTCACGATCGGCAGCAGTCGGGGGATCCGCGACATCCGGTCCGGCTCGCGCCGCCGCGGCCGCTCGTCGGATTGCACCGCCGTGGCGGAGTACACCGGGCTGTGGGGCTGGGACGTCGTCCCGGGCGCCCGGGCCGCCGCGGGCGTCTGTTCCTGCGGGCGCCCGGAGTGCCGGGCGCCCGGCGCGCATCCGCTGGACTTCGCGTCGGAGGTGCCGGCGGGAGCGACGCTGGACGAGGTGACCAAGTCCTGGGCGGAGCTCCCGGGCGCGGCGGTGATGCTGCCGGTCGGGCGGGCGTTCGACGTGATCGAGGTGGCCGAATCCGCCGGGCGACGGGCCCTGGTCCGGCTGGAGCGCATGGGCCTGCCCCTCGGCCCCGTCACCGCCACCCCCGATGGCCGCGCCCACTTCCTCGTCGCCCCCGGCTCCACGTCCGAGCTGCCCGCGCTGCTGTACCGGATGGGTTGGGACGACACGCATCTCGACCTGCGCGGCCTCGGCCCCGGTACGCACATCACGGCCCCACCCTCCGACCGCGCGGGCCTCGGCCCGGTGCGCTGGCTGCGCCCGCCGGACCTGGACTCGGCCCGGAAGCCGCCGACGGCACGGTTGCTGCTGGGAACGCTGGCCTACGTGGCGCACCGGTCGCGGGCGTAGTCGTACACGACAACAGCACGTGCACAGCCGCACACAGCCGTACACGGCCCGTACACAGCGAAGCGCCCGTCCCCGATGACGTCTCGGGGCGGGCGCTTCTTGGTGTGCGGGTTTCCGTCGGTGCTCACTCTCCGATAAGCGCATCCACGAACGCCTCCGGCTCGAACGGTGCCAGATCGTCCGCGCCCTCGCCGAGCCCGACCAGCTTGACCGGGACGCCGAGTTCGCGCTGCACGGCGACCACGATGCCGCCCTTGGCGGTGCCGTCCAGCTTGGTGAGGACGATGCCGGTGATGTCGACGACCTCCGCGAAGACGCGGGCCTGGACGAGGCCGTTCTGACCGGTGGTGGCGTCGAGGACGAGCAGCACCTCGTCCAGCGGGGCGTGCTTCTCGACGACGCGCTTGACCTTGCCGAGCTCGTCCATGAGGCCGGTCTTGGTGTGCAGCCGTCCGGCAGTGTCGATGAGCACCACGTCGGAGCCCATCTCCTTGCCCTCCTTGACGGCGTCGAAGGCGACGGAGGCGGGGTCGCCGCCCTCCGGCCCGCGCACGGTGTACGCGCCGACGCGCTCGCCCCAGGTCTGGAGCTGGTCGGCGGCGGCGGCCCGGAAGGTGTCGGCGGCGCCGAGCACGACGGTGCGGCCGTCGGCCACCAGCACCCGGGCGAGCTTGCCGGTGGTGGTGGTCTTGCCGGTGCCGTTGACGCCGACGACCATGACGATGCCGGGCTTGGTGTTCTCGGGCTCGGTCTTCACGGTGCGGTCGAAGTCGGTGCCGACCAGCGTGAGCAGTTCGTCGCGGAGCAGGCCGCGCAGCTCCTCGGGAGTGCGGGTGCCGAGCACCTTCACGCGCTCGCGCAGTCGTTCGACCAGCTCCTGGGTGGGCTGCACACCGACGTCGGCGGTGAGCAGGGTGTCCTCGATCTCCTCCCAGGTCTCCTCGTCGAGGTGCTCGCGCGAGAGCAGCGAGAGCAGCCCCTTGCCGAGGGCGTTCTGGGAGCGGGACAGACGGGCGCGGAGGCGGATGAGCCGCCCCGCGGTGGGCTCCGGGATCTCGATCTCGGTCGGCGGGAGCTCGACGACGGGCGGCTCCTCGACGGCGACCGGGGCCGAGCCGTCGGGGAGGTCCACCTCCTCGATCGTGCGACGCGGTTCCTCCCGCGGCGTCTCGGCCTCGTCGCCGACGTGCGGCTCGGCCGGAGGGGCGGTGATGTCGGGCGTCGTGGGCGGCGGCGGGGGCAGCGGCTTCTTCCGCCGGCTGCCGATGACGAGCCCGCCGATCGCGCCGAGCACGACCACGGCGATGACTACAGCAAGGATGACGATTTCCATAACCCGTCCAGTATCAGCCATGGGGCCCGGCGAACCCAGTTTGTAGGTTCGTCCAAGCGACCTTCGGGCCCGCGACCGCACCTCTGGCCACCTGACGTACCGTCAGCTACCGTCCCCCTCCACAGCCCGCCCGGCGAAGGGGACCCCCATGCCCGTCTCGGTCGTCCGTTTCAATCTCGTCGAACCCGGCGCCACCCCCGCCTCCCTCCACGCCCGCTACAAGGCGGCCCTGGAGATGGCCGCCTACGCCGAGGACCGGGGAATCGCGACCGTGCAGACGGAGGAGCATCACGGCGTGCCGAACAACTGGCTGCCGTCGCCGTTCGCGTTCGCCGGAGCGGTGCTCGGGGCCACCCGACGCATCGCGGTCACCGTGTCGGCGGTCATCGGTCCCCTGCACGACCCGCTGCGCCTCGCCGAGGACATCGCCGTCCTGGATCTGCTGAGCGGCGGCCGGCTGGTGACCGTCGCAGGCATCGGGTACCGGCCCGAGGAGTACGCGCTGTTCGGCGTGGACTGGGCGCGGCGCGGGCGGTTGCAGGACGAGGTGCTGGAGACGGTGCTGAAGGCGTGGACCGGGGAGGAGTTCGAGTACCGGGGGCGGTCGGTGCGGGTCACGCCGCGCCCGTACTCCGACCCGCACCCCCTCCTCCTGGTCGGCGGCTCCTCCAGGGCCGCCGCCCGCCGGGCCGCCCGCCTCGGCCTGCCCTTCTTCCCCAGCGCGCACCTGCCCGAGCTGGAGGCGTACTACAAGGAGCGCCTGGTCGAGTACGGCACCGAGGGCTGGACCATGATGCCGGCCGCCGAGACGCCGCTGCTGCACCTGGCCGAGGACCCGGACCGGACGTGGGCGGAGTACGGCGGGCACTTCCTGCACGAGGCGCGCACGTACGCCTCCTGGCAGTCGGCGGACATCCGCTCGGCCGTGCGGTCGGCGGCCACGACCGTGGACGAGCTGCGTACCGAGGGCGTCTACCGGGTGCTCACGCCGGACGAGTGCGTGGCGCAGGGGCTCGACCACCTCGTCCTGCATCCGCTGGTGGGCGGGATGCCGCTGGAGGAGGGCTGGCGCAGCCTGCATCTGTTCTGCGAAAACGTGTTGCCCCGGCTCAGTGGCTGAGCCGGGGCAGCACGTCTCTCACGAGACGAGGAGAGGGGCAGCGGGGACTTGGCCCGTCTCCTCGGGATCAAGGGGCCTCAGTACGAGGCTCAGCCCATCTCCTCCAGCGACTTGCCCTTCGTCTCCTTCACGAACTTCAGGACGAACGGGATGGAGAGCGCGGCGAAGACGGTGTAGATCACGTAGGTCACGGAGAGGTTCCAGTCGGCCAGCGACGGGAAGCTCGCGGTGATGGCCCAGTTGGCGATCCACTGCGCGGCGGCGGCCACACCCAGGGCGGCGGCGCGGATCCGGTTCGGGAACATCTCGCCGAGCATGACCCAGACGACCACACCCCACGACAGGGCGAAGAAGAGGACGAAGACGTGGGCGGCGATCAGGGCGACCCAGCCCTGGGTCTCCGGGAGCTTGCCGCCGACGAGGTCGAAGGAGAACGCCCAGGCCTCCAGCGCGAGGCCGATCACCATGCCGACCGAGCCGATGATCGCGAGCGGTCGGCGGCCGATGCGGTCGACGAAGATCATCGCGATGACGGTGCCGACGATGTTGATGATCGACGTGGTGAACGAGTAGAAGAACGAGTCCGACGGGTCCACGCCGACCGACTGCCACAGCGTCGAGGAGTAGTAGAACGCGACGTTGATGCCGACGAACTGCTGGAAGACCGACAGGCCGATACCGATCCACACGATCGGCTTGAAGAAGAAGCTGCCGCCAAGCAGGTCCTTGAACGTGGACTTGTGCTCGCTCGTCATGGCGTGCTCGATCTCGGCGACACGGGCGTCGAGATCGATGTCCCGGCCCTCGACCTCGGAGAGGATCTCGCGGGCGCGGTCGCGCTTGCCGACGGAGAGCAGGTAGCGCGGGGACTCGGGGATGGCGAAGGACAGCAGCCCGTACAGGACGGCCGGGACGACCATGACGCCCAGCATCAGCTGCCAGGCCTCCAGGCCCATCAGCTCACCGCGCTGGTCGCCGTCGGCGGCGTTCAGGATGCCCCAGTTGACCAGCTGCGAGATGGCGATGCCGACCACGATCGCGGCCTGCTGGAAGGAGCCGAGGCGGCCGCGGTACGCGGGCGGGGCGACCTCGGCGATGTAGGCCGGGCCGATCACGGAGGCCATGCCGATGGCGAAGCCACCGACGACGCGCCAGAAGGCGAGGTCGTACAGCGAGAAGGGCAGCGCCGAGCCGACGGCGCTCACGGTGAACAGCACCGCGGCGATCTGCATGCACCGGATGCGGCCGATGCGGTCGGCTATCCGGCCCGCCGTCGCGGCGCCGATGGCGCACCCGATCAGCGCGACGGCGATGACCTGCGCCAGCGCCGCGGAGCCGATGTCGTAACGGTCCCGGATGGCCTCGACGGCGCCGTTGATCACGGAGCTGTCGTAGCCGAACAGGAAGCCGCCCATCGCGGCCGCCGCCGCGATGAAGATGACGTGCCCGAGATGCTCGGGCTGAGCCGACCTGGCTCCTGACTTGGGTGCCTGCGCTGTGCTGGTCACGTGTACTCCTCGGGCCACCGGCAACGCTGCCGGAGTGGGGTGAGCCCTCGCAGGTGGCAAACCTGAAGGTAAAAGCAACGTTGCAGAGACTATGCCTTCAAGTTTCGAAGTCAATAGGTTGATGTTAAGAAGCTTGAAGGGTAAGCGCGTCGACTTGCGTTCACTACTTGAATGATCGGACCAGTTGAGCGGATCGAGCCAGGTCGGGGCAGGTCCGGCTCCGGCACGCCCTCAGCGCAGCCGCTGGCTGATGACCTTCGACACACCGTCGCCCTGCATGGAGACGCCGTACAGCGCGTCGGCGACCTCCATGGTCCGCTTCTGGTGCGTGATGACGATGAGCTGCGAGGCCTCCTGCAGCTCCTGCATGATCCGGATCAGCCGCTGCAGGTTGGTGTCGTCGAGCGCGGCCTCGACCTCGTCCATGACGTAGAACGGACTGGGCCGGGCCTTGAAGATCGACACGAGCAGAGCGACGGCGGTCAGCGAGCGCTCGCCACCGGAGAGCAGACTGAGCCGCTTGACCTTCTTGCCCGGTGGCCGGGCCTCGACGTCGACGCCGGTGGTGAGCATGTTGTCGGGGTCGGTCAGCACCAGCCGCCCCTCGCCGCCCGGGAACAGCCGGCTGAAGACGCCCTCGAACTCCCGGGCCGTGTCCCAGTAGGCCTCGGTGAACACCTGCTCGACCCGCTGGTCGACCTCCTTGACGACCTGGAGCAGATCGGCGCGGGTCTTCTTCAGGTCCTCCAGCTGCTCGCTGAGGAACTTGTGCCGTTCTTCCAGCGCCGCGAACTCCTCCAGGGCCAGCGGGTTCACCTTGCCGAGCT
This sequence comes from Streptomyces spinoverrucosus, assembly GCF_015712165.1. Classification (NCBI taxonomy): domain Bacteria; kingdom Bacillati; phylum Actinomycetota; class Actinomycetes; order Kitasatosporales; family Streptomycetaceae; genus Streptomyces; species Streptomyces spinoverrucosus. The sequence continues at coordinate 2,328,816 of NZ_JADPZX010000001.1, forward strand.
GCTGGTAGGCCCGCTCGGCCGACTTCAGCCGCTTCTCCTGCTCGGCCCGCACGAAGGGTTTCGGCTGGTTGCGGGGGTGCTCGGGATCCTCCGGCAGCTCCTCGCCCTCGGCGGGTGGAGAGGGCGGTACGAGCTGATGCGGGCCGTACTCCGCGATCAGCCCCGCCGGTTCGACGCCCAGCTCCTCCAGCGCCTTGGTCTCCAACTGCTCGATCCGCAGCCGCTTCTCGGCTCCGAGCACCTCACCGCGGTGCACCGAGTCGGTGAGCTTGTCGAGCTCGGCCTTGAGGTCACGGCCCTCGGTGCGGGCGGCGGCGAGTTCCTGCTCGCGCAGTGCCTTGGCGGCCTCGGCGGATGTGCGCTCCCGTTCGGCGCGGGCGAGGGAGACCTCGACGTGCGCCAGCAGCTGGCGGGCACCGGAGGCGACGGCTTCGGCGACGGCCGCCTCGTGTCTGAGGCGCGCCCGCCGTTGCTCGGCACGCGCGCGTGCGTCGCGCTCCGCTCGGGCGGCGCGGTCGAGGGAGTCGGCGCGTCCGGCGAGTCCCTTGACGCGTTCCTCGTGCGTACGGACCTGGAGGCGGGCCTCCATCTCCGTCTGGCGCGCGTTCGCACCGTCGGCGGCGAGCCGGTCGCGTACGGAGGTGTCGGGCTCCTCCTCGATCGGCATCTCCTCGGCGACGGCGAGCCGTTCGGCGAGTTCCTCGACGTCCATCAGCGCCTTGTCGAGTGCCTCCTGCGCCCGCGCGGCCGCGGCGACGCTGCGCTCGGCCTCGCCGGCGGCGGCCCGGGCCTGTCCCGCGAAGCGCCCGAGCTGCTGCGCCACGGACGACTTCTCCCGGTCGGCGGCCCGCCGCCGCTCCCCCAGTTCCTCGACGAGCGCGGCGGCCTCCTTGCGTCGCTCGGCCGCGACGTGCTGCGCCTCGGTCAGGTCCTCGCACCGTACGGCCAGCTCCTCCAGCTCGGCGGCGGCCTCGTCCACCGACGCCTGGACCTCCAGCAGGCTGGGCGCCCCGGCGGAGCCGCCGTGCGCGAAGTGGGCGCCGAGGAGGTCGCCTTCGGCGGTGACGGCGGTGAGGTGCGGGTGGGCGTAGACGAGGTCTTCGGCGTTCTCCAGGGTGTCGACGACGACGATGTCGCGTAGGAGGCGGTGTACGGCGGGCATGAGGTCGGGGGGGCCTTGGACGAAGTGCGCGGCGGGGGGTGCCGGGGAAGGCCGTGGGGCGTCTGCGGGTTCGTTGTGGCTGGTCGCGCAGTTCCCCGCGCCCCTTGAGGGCGTTGCCGCCGGCGCCCCCGACAGCAGCAGGGCCGCCCTGCCGCCGTCCTGCTTGCGCAGTAGCCGGATGGCCTCTGCCGCCGAGGCTGGTGTCGTCACCGCGATCGCGTCCGCCGCCGCGCCGAAGGCCGCAGCCAGCGGTACCTCGTATCCGGGGGTCACCGACAGCAGTTCCGCCGCCGGGCCCAGGATTCCGGTGAGTCGGTCCCGTGCCCCCAGGAGTATTCCGGTCCCGTCCTTTCGGCGCAGGCCCATGGCCAGGGCGTCGTGGCGGGCCTGGGTCGCGGCGCGCTTGCGTTCCGCCGTCGTGGCTGCCTCGCGGGCCGCGGCGAGGGCGGACTCTGCCTCGGCCAGCTGTTGTCTGGCCGTCTCGTGCCGCTCGGCGAGTTCGGCGTCGCCGGCGTCGAGGCCGTCGACCTCGGCCTTGAGTGCCTCGTACTCCTCCTGCGCGGCGACCGCGCGCTGCTGTGCCTCGTCGCGGGCGGCGGCGAGCCGGTCGATCTCGGCCTGGGCGGAGGCCGCGCGTGAACGGGCCGCGCCGACCTGGCCGTTCAGCCGGGCCAGCCCCTCGCGGCGGTCGGCGATGGCGCGGGCCGCGTCCTTCAGACGGCGTTCCTCGTGCGCCAGCTCGCGCTCCAGTTCGGCGCGGTGGGCGACCGTGTCGTCGAGGGCACGCTGGGCCGCTTCCAGGGCGGCCTCCAACTCGGCCTCCTGCTCACGGATGCGGTGGGCCTCGCGCTCCATGTCCTCGGGGTCGCGGCCGCGCCGTTCCTCGGGAGGGGCGGAGGTCGCGCTCTTCACCCGCGCCTCGGCCAGCGAGATCGTGCCGCGCACCCGTTCGGCGAGCTGGGACAGCTCGTACCAGGTCTGCTGCGCGCGTTGGAGGCGCGGGGTGAGCCGACGGACCTCGTCCTCCAGCAGCGCCTCCCGCTGCAGGGCCCTGCGCAGCTCCTGCTCGGCGGCCTCCTTGCGTTCCTTCAGCGCGGCCTCGTCGGCGACCTCGGCCTTCAGTGCCTCACGGAGTCGTACGAGATCGTCGGCCAGCAGGCGGAGGCGGGCGTCGCGCAGGTCGGCCTGGATGACAGCGGCCCTGCGCGCGACCGCGGCCTGGCGACCCAGGGGCTTCAGCTGCCGACGCAGTTCGTCCGTGAGGTCCTGCACGCGCGCGAGGTTGGCCTGCATCGCGTCCAGCTTCCGCAGCGCCTTCTCCTTGCGCTTGCGGTGCTTCAGGACGCCCGCCGCCTCCTCGATGAAGGCCCGGCGGCCCATGGGGTCGGCGTGCAGTACGGAGTCGAGCTGGCCCTGGCCGACGATGACGTGCATCTCCCGGCCGATGCCGGAGTCGGAGAGCAGCTCCTGGATGTCGAGCAGGCGGCAGGTGTCGCCGTTGATCTGGTACTCGCTGCCGCCGTTGCGGAACATGATCCGCGTGATGGTGACCTCGGCGTACTCGATGGGCAGTGCCCCGTCGGAGTTGTCGATGGTCAGTGACACCTCGGCGCGGCCCAGCGGGGGGCGGCCGGTGGTGCCGGCGAAGATGACGTCCTCCATCTTGCCGCCGCGCAACGACTTGGCGCCCTGTTCGCCCATGACCCAGCTGAGCGCGTCCACGACGTTGGACTTGCCCGAGCCGTTCGGTCCGACGACACACGTGATGCCCGGCTCGAACCGGAGCGTGGTCGCCGAGGCGAACGACTTGAACCCGCGGAGGGTCAGGGCCTTGAGGTGCACGCCGCTGGACTCTACCTTCCGGGGTTGTCTCACTCCATGAACCCGCGGTTTCGCCCCTGAACGCGCAGGGCACACCAAACGTTAAAGACACTGAAAGGATGCGCGGGGGAAAGAAAGAAGGGACGCCGAAGCGTCCCTTGCGACTTCTTGACAACTGAGCGGTTGATACGGGCAGCCCAACCACTGCGTGTCGTTGTGCGATGCAGTGATCAGGTGAGCGCAGGCTCCGCCTGGTGTGCGTCGACGCTCTCCATGATCCTGTCGTGGTGAGAAGCGGCAGCCGTCAGCGCGTCATTCTCCGCCTGGATCCGTACGAGCTCGGATTCCAGGTCCTGTACGCGCTGCTGGAGCCGTCGCATCTCGGCGAGGAGTCGAGGGTCGGAGCCGCCGACGTAACCGAGAAGCGCCTTTGCCATGATGGATGGTCCTCCACACTGAGTGACCGACCGATGCGGTGTGGGTCGTGAGGGATTCGCACCCGCGGCCGCTTGGCACTGTGGAGTTGTGCTGCCGTTCATACATGCCAAACAGCTAAGGTGCGCGGGGCTTTCAGCGTCTCACCAAAAAGTTTGACGGTCAACACGATCACGCCCTGTATTGGGGGACAACCCGGTGGCACGCGGCCGGACACGGCGGCGCGGCGACTGACGCGGGGCCCTCAGGGCGTGGCGATCATCCTTGCGCGTGGAGCCTGCCACGGCAAGCGGTTCTTGGCAATCACCTGCTCGTTTCCGCTCCGGGCGGCCGCGGCAGGCCTGTCCCGACCCCGCCGCGAGAGCACCCTGACCGCGTGATGTCAGCGGACGCCGAAGCCGTCGTAACCGCCGCGAGGTGTGTCCCAGATCTCGGTGACACCGTCCACGCGCCCGGGCGTGTCGTCACCCTGGAGCCAGTCCAGAAGCCCCTGACAGCCCTCGCGTGAGCCCTCCGCGACCACCTGGACGCGTCCGTCGTCCAAATTGAGAGCAAAACCACTCAGGCCGCCGATCTCCAGGGCCTTGGCCCGAGTGAACCAGCGAAAACCCACACCTTGGACGCGTCCTCGCACCCAGGCGATCAGCCGCACATCCTCGCTCATGGATGCAACCTAACCGGCCAATGTCACTCGGGACACTTCCTCACCCACCGCCATGCGGTACCGTCCAGCCCCAATGCATCTCATATGAAACTCACTCGATCGAGTGAGTTTTGTTGATCAAAACGGACGTGTCGACCGCGAGGACGAGGAAGGCCATCACATGGGACGCCACCGACGCTCAGCCGCCGGCCGCGCCGCCACGGGCCGCGCCACGGAGAGCGGCGAAACGCACGGCTCCGCCACGGGAGGCCAGACTCCGCCGCACTCGTACGCGGGCGAGCCGGGCAGCGCACCGCATCTGAACCCGCGGGCGTACGCAGAGGCGGTCTCGAAGAGTGACGCCTACCTCTTCGCCCCGGACGGCGACACCGCGACCTTCCCGGCGGCCGACGGCTTCGGCCCCGACGGCGAAAACCCGCGCGGCCGCTCGCACCGCCGCAGGAAGAAGGGCCTGACGCCCGTCCGCACCGGTCTGCTCGGCGTCTCCGCCGCGGTCGCGATCGGTACGGTCGCGGTCGCCACCGGCGTCCTGCCCGGCGGCGACACCTACACGCTCGGTGGCGGCGGTGCCGACAAGGTGCAGGCCGATGACACGCCGACGAACACCGAGTCCCAGCAGGGCGGAACGTCCGGCACCGCCGAGGCCGGCAGCGGCAGCAGCAGCCCGTCGACCAGCCGCGACACCAAGCGCTCCACCTCCCCGTCGCCGTCCCCTTCCACCTCCTCGGCCAAGCCCACCACCAAGGCACCGGCCCCCAAGGCCCCGTCCAAGGAGCCGACGACCGCCCCGTCGTCGAAGAAGCCGACGCCGACCCCGTCCCGTACGCCCTCGAAGGTGCCGACGCAGCGGAGCACCCCGTCGGTGACGATCTCCCCGGAGACCGCCGCCGAGGCCGAGGTACTCAAGCTCGTCAACGACGAGCGCGCCAAGGCCGGGTGCAGCCCGCTGGCCGCGAACAGCGCGCTCGCGGAGCTGGCCGGGAACTACAGCGAGGCCATGGCCGAGCAGGGCTTCTTCGACCACACCGACCCCAGCGGGCGCACCCCCTGGGACCGCGCGGAGGCGGCCGGCATAAGCAACCTCGGCGGCGAGAACATAGCCCGGGGCCAGGCCGACGCGGCGGCCGTCATGGAGTCCTGGATGAACAGCCCCGGCCACCGGGCCAACATACTGAACTGCGACTTCAAGACCCTCGGCGTCGGTGTGCACTACGGGTCGGGCGGCCCGTGGTGGACGCAGAACTTCGGGTACTAGAGGACTCCACAGCACTTACTCGCGGTTAGCGCAACCTGTTGGTCAGCGCTGTCCGCACGTACGCTTGCGGCATGACCATCGAGCGCACACCGGAGCAGGACCTCCCGTTCGACGTGTTCTCCAAGGCCTGCCCCTCCCGGGGCACGCTGGAGCACGTCACGGGCCGCTGGGGTGCGCTCACCCTCGGCGCCCTGCACGAGGGCTCGCTGCGCTTCAACGAGCTGCGGCGCCGGGTCGACGGGGTGAGCGAGAAGATGCTCTCCCAGACTCTGCACGCGCTGGAGCGCGACGGTCTGGTGCACCGCGAGGCCCAGCCGACCAACCCGCCCCGCGTCGACTACGAGCTGACGCCCCTCGGGCACGAGGTCGCCGAGCGCCTGCTGGCGCTCATCCATCACCTTCAGGGGCGGATGGACGACGTACTCGCCGCCCGGGAGCGCTACGACGAGATGCGCGGCGGTCGCTGACACTTCGGGCAGTAGTAGCTGGACCGGTTCATCCACGGGCGCCGGCGTATCGCCGTACCGCACCTGCGGCACGGCAGCCCCTCACGTCCGTACGCGTCCAGCGAGCGGTCGAAGTAGCCGGACTACGACAGTAATTGACGTTCATCCCGGGCGTCGCTGGCTTCGCTCCGGCACTGACTGTCTGACCAGCGACGTTGGGTCGGCTGGTGCACAGTAGTGGGCACGTGGGTAAGGGCAGAGCGGTCGTACACCTGTGGCGAATCCGTTGAGTCACCGTCGAGCTGGGTCAGGCCGGTTCCCGGGCGCTCACCGCTGCGATCCCCACCAGGTCGCGTCGACGGCTCGTCAGCGGGCTCCGCTGCTCTACGTCAAAGCGCTTCCAGCTTCGGTACGCCTTCGGCTTCCGGCTCGAAGGGCCACAGCGATACGCGCTTTCTGCCCTCTGTCAGCGGAGTGGCGGAAGCCTCGATCGCGTCGATGTGGATCTGAGGGTCCGGACGAAAAAACGCAGCCTCAAGATCTGCGACCTTCATCATGATCTTAGTGACGCGGCGACCGTTCCTGCCGATGACCTTTTTGCTGACGACAGGCAGCATTCCGTTTCTGATGCGTTTTAGAAGGGTCCGCCTGCAGCAACCTTGACGCTCGGCGGCGTCGATCAGATCGATCCATTCACTGGCGGCATGCACAAGCACCTCCGATTGACTCATGGAGACGACTTGCCTCCACCCCGCGCCAATCGATGAGCCTGGGTTCGCCTCAATCTGGCCAATGATGAGGGCACTGCTGGTCACCCCAGCTGGTCAGGCCCGGCGCAGCAGGATCTCGTTGATGGCGAGGTGACGTTGGCGCGACAGAGCGAACGCAATCACTTCTGCGATCTCTTCGGGACGGTCGCCGTGTCGTAGCCCTTCTGCACGGCCTTGCGGGTGGCTTCGTCGGTGATGTGGCTGGGCAGCTCGGTGTCCACCACGCCGGGCTCGATCAGCGTAACCCGAACATCGGGCAGCAGTTCCTGGCGCAGTGACTCCGACCAGCCATTGATACCCCACTTGGCGTCGGGCCAGCAGCGCGACGCTGTACCCGGTGGCGTGCAGGGCGCGGGCAGTGGCAGCGCCGATGCCGGCGGATGCGCCGGTGATCACCGCGGTGCGCTTCGTCTCCGTCGGGGCGCTCATGCGTCGAAGTCCGTGCTGTCGGTGAGCTCGGCCCACTGCTCGACCTGGCGCAGCTGGTCCTCGAGGACCCCGGTCACGGCTTTGCGAGCATCGGTGCCGAACGGAAGGAACGACGGTGGGGTCTCTGACTCGACGGCTGTGATCAGCGCCTGGGCGGCCTTCGCAGGATCGCCCGGCTAGGTGCCGTGGGTCCGGTCGTGCTCCTTGCGGCGCTTGCCCGCCGTGTCGGCGTAGGCGCTGATCGCCGCCTCCGACTGGGTCAGGGACCGCCCGGCGAAGTCGGTGCGGAACCCGCTGGGCTCGACGGCGATCACGCGGATGCCCAGCGGTCCGACCTCCTCGGCCAAGGCCGCGCCCGAGATCCCCTCGAGCGCGGCCTTGGAGGCGGTGTAAAAGCCGGAACCGGCAGGGCGGACGTTCGCAGCGATCGAGGAGACGTTCACCATCGTCCCCGAACCGTGCTCGCGCATCCCGGGAAGGACTCGCTGGATCAGCTCCACAGGGCCGTGGACATTGGTGGCGAAGAGCATCTCGACGTCGGCCGGCTCGGCCTCCTCGACGGCTGCGCAGTAACCGTAGCCGACTGACAGTACCTGCTGTAAGCAACGGAGGCAGTCGGTTAACGGGAACCGAATGAGTCCAAGAAGAGCCCAAACGAGTGATACGGACGCCTGGAGAGTGGCTGGAAAACTCGATGAAGAGCACACCCCGGTGGGCCAGCGACACCGCTCCGAGCCGCGCGATGCCCGGGCCGCCGCCGACCAGAGACTGCATCGTGGCCGAGTGGTGCGGGGCGCAGTAGGGGGCGACGTCGATGAGGCCATCGAGACCCTCCGAACCGATGCCGACACCCTGATCGACAGATTTAAACGCTGCCTCAAGACCTGCCAATGATCTTCGAACTTGACCGTTGTGTATGTTCCTGGCAACCCTCATGAGAGGAAACGACGATCGGGTCGGACCAATGGACGTTACAGCGTCCAAGCCGCAAAGTGGATCAATCCACGCACAGCCGGCTACCTCAACGTCCACGACCTCGCCCATGACGGGGACTCGGCAGCGTGACCGCGTCGGAGGAGTGCTGTTTCGCAGATGGCACCTATGAAACACCCGCGTTCTGGCACGGCTGCGACATCTTGACAGGCGCCATGCAGCGATCAAATCAGATCCCACCACCAAGAGATCGAAATTGGCTTCTCGGTGTGCTTTCCGGTCCTCTTGTCTGCGATTTCGTGGAGCGCTGCTGCGGGCCGGACGGCCGAAGAATCTGCTGCGTTGACAGGGATGTCGAGGACGGTGGTGTAGCGCGGGAGGAAGCGCTGCCACTCATAGGTTCCGCGTACCATGTTGGCCAACTGATCGGCATAAAGCAGAAGGCTGTTTCGGCCATTGGACTGCAGCTTTTCTCTCATGGCGAGGAAGAATTCCATGGAACTTTCCAGCAGGGAGCAGGTTTGGTGGACTGCTACTTGCGGTGAGCAGCCGTGCTCAATGCTGAGGATCTGTACCAGGTTTGATTCCAGGCACTCTTGGTGCTGTTCGTGCATGTAGGACGCCAGGTCCGTGGGGACGGTCAGGAGGATGCCAGCGGCCTGGCTCAGTGCGCGGGCCTCGGCGGTGAGGCGTTCGTGGGCGGGGAGCATCGTCCCCTCCGCCACCTCGATCATGTGAGCGGAGAGGATGTCCGCTCCGTCCGACGGCCGGATGAGTAGATGTTGTGCCGCTGTCCGCAGTGTTCCGGCGGCCCGGTCGCTCACTCCGCACATGGCTCCGACGGCCCACTGGTAATGGGCAAGTGAGCACAGGTGCGCCAGCTGGGGATCAGCCTGGGATCGGATCCTTTCGACGAGGTCCACGAGTGCAGACGCGAATGCGTCGAACGCGGGATCGCCCGTGGCGCCGAGCTCTGGGTACAGGGCACGCGCCATCATCTGCACGATCAGCGTATTGAATGGTGCCGGCTGATCTGAGAGCTGTCCGGCATCGCAGTAGTAGTCGTCAAAGAGTAGTGCCCAGACGAGCCAGTCGGAGAGCAGCTGCACTCCCTCTTGTGTACCGTTCGGGGCCCAACTGCACGCGAGGAACCCTGTATCCGTAGCTGCCGCGCGCAGTAGGGACCTCTCATCCAGGCCGTGCCGCTCCAGCCAGGCGTGTGACCTCGCTTCGAACGTGTCCGCACCATCTTTGACGTGCAATTCAAGCGGGCACCAGAGCGGTGGGATATCAAGAGCAACAGTCACGTCGCTTCCTTATCTGTGGCGATCTGGACCACTATTCCGAGGATCACTAGCAGCGGATTGCTGCCGGGGTCGAGGGGGGATTGCGGCTGGAAATCCCAGGCGAGTTCAGCTCTCTGGGCAGGGCGAAGCTGTACGACGAGGGCAGCGTGGTGCGGACCTTGGCCGTCAGGCCGGACCGCCATTCCCGTGATCGTCACCCAGGATGGCCAGTGCGGGTTGGGCGGCATGCGTAGCTTCACGACGCGGTGTTGACCTTCACAGACTGAGACATCCCCGTGAGGGGTTTTCAACCTGCACCGACTCAGCGACTCTCATGGGGCGTTGTGGCGTGCGGAATCATGCCGCGCCATGGAATGACCGCGAGGGTGGCCGCCAGACTGACGCTCCCTGCGGTCAGGGCGCTCGCTGTGAGGCCGTCGACGAACGCCTGCCGTGCGCCCGGCACGGGGGGCAGTACGGCGGTCGGGGTCGCCGCCGAGGCCATGGGGCCCAAGCGGTCGGTGATGACGGTGCTGAGGACGGATCCCTGGACAGCGACGCCGAGGCAGGCGCCGACCTGGCGGGTGGCGTCGTTGACCGCCGATCCCAGTCCGGAGCGAGATGGCGGGACCGCACCCATGACGGCTTCCGTGCCGGCGGCTGCCACCAGGCCGGCGCCCAGCCCGGCGATGACTTCGAAGAGGAGCAGGTGTCCGTAGCCGGAGTCGGCCCTGGTACGGGTCAGAATGGCGAACGCGGTGGTGACGAGGAGGAGTCCGGCCGCGATCGGTGTTCGTTCGCCGTACCGGGTCAGCAGTGCTGGTGCTGCGAGTGAGCCCGCGGCGAGGGCCGCAGCCAAGGGCAGCGTGCGTAGGCCGGCCTGCCAGGGGGTGTAACCCAGGACTCCTTGGAGGTAGAGGGTGATGACGAAAAGCGCTCCGTACATCGCGAAGGACAGCAGCGTCAGGGATGTGGCACCGCGCACCACGCCGGGCAGACGCAGCAGGGCGAGGGGCAGCATCGCGCGGTCGGCGCGGCGCTTCTGATGTGCGACGAACGCGGACAGCAGGGCGGCGGCCAGGGCGAAACCGGTCAGCACCGGTGTGCTCGTCCACCCTCTCGCGGGGCTTTCGATCACTGCCCAGACGAGGGTGAGCAGTCCGCCGGCCGACATCATCGCGCCCGGGAGGTCGATCCGCCCATCGCTGCGGTCCCCGGCTCGGTGGGATCCGCTCTTCGGCACGACGAGCAGGGTGAGGATCAGGGTCAACGCCACGATCGGGACGTTCACCCAGAACCCGGCGCGCCAGGAGAAACCCTCGACGAGGGCTCCGCCGACGACGGGCCCTGTCATGCCGCCCAGGCCCAGGGCGGCGGCCCACAGGGCGATCGCCCGGCGGCGCGGGACGGAGTGGGTGAAGAGGTTGGTGATGATCGACAGTGTGGCGGGCATGAGCAGGGCGGCCCCGGCGCCCATGCCGCAGCGCGCGGCGATGAGCCACTCCGGTTCCTCGGCGAGGGCTCCGAGTGCGGATGTGGTGCCGCAGATGGCCAGGCCGATCGCGAAGGCCCGGCGCCGGCCGATCCGGTCGGTGAGAGCTCCGGCGGTCAGGACGAAGCCGCCGAGGACCAGGGCGTAAGCGTCGACGATCCACTGGACCTGGGCCATGGAGGGTTTCAGGTCGCGGTCCAGGTCGGGCACGGCGACGTTGAGGACGGTCAGGTCCATGCCGAGCAGGAACACGCCCAGGCAGATGACGGCAGCGGCTGCCCAGCGCTCACGGTCACGGTCACGGATCAACGGATCGCCCGCTGCAGGTCCTTGGCGAGCTGCTGCACCAGGGCGGAGGTCTGGTACAGCGGGTAGGTATGGCGCCCGGCGAAGAGATGGGGCGTGGTGGGGGTGGTGAACAGGTCGTTCCAGCTCTCCAGACAGTCCGGCGGAACCAAAGCGTCCGCGTCGCCTCCGTACAGGGCCAGGGATGACTGCAGGGGTGGTTCGTCGTGGTGGCGGTATTGCAGGGCGAGGACCAGGTCGGCGAGGTACGGCGTGCACAGGCGTGTCACGGTCACCGGGTCTTCGAGGAGTTCGGCGGGAAGGGGCCCCACCAAGTCGGTGAACGCGTCGAGGCCCGACGCCAGCAGGACGGCCAGGAGCCGGTCGAGGTCCCCCTGGTGGGGCGCGGGAAACGCTGAGAGGGCGACGAGTGCGGGCTCGCGCTGAGCGGTACGGCGCAGGCGACGCGCGGTCTCGTAGGCGAGCAGGGCACCGAAGCTGTGTCCGAACAGGGCGAAGGGCCGTGCGTCGGTGATGTCGTGGGTGAGGGAGGTGAGTGCGGCGGTGAGTGCGCTCGGGTCGGTCAGTGAAAGTTCGTCGCGACGGTTGCCGTGGCCGGGCAGGGCGAAGGCGTACAGCTCGACAGTGGGTGGTAGCAGGTCGGCCCAGGGCTGGTAGAACTCCGGGCCGGAACCACCGGGCGGCAGGCAGTGCAACCGTAGGGCTGCCGCCGGGCGGTGGGTGAGGCGGAGAAGTGCTGGCATGGCAGCGGTCCTCATCGGGCTGGTCAGCGAGTGGTGTTGAGGAGGCCGAGTACGCGCTGGGCGAGCGCGGCGAGGTTCGGCAGACCAGCGAGTTCCATGGTGGGCAGTTCGCAGCCGAGCCGCTGCTGCAGCAGGGCGGCGAGTTCGGCAGCCAGCAGGGAGTCCACGCCCAGCTGGTCCAGGCGCCGGGTCCGGTCGATGCGGTCGGGTGTGGTCTGCAGGACGTGGGCGAGGAGGTCGGCCAGCACGTCCTCGACGAGTGCGGCTGCGTCGTCGGGTGCGGCCTGCTCCAGCACTTGGCGCAGCTGCTCGGCCCCGTCGGTGTGTTCGGCCGGCGGCAGCAACGCAGCCGTACGCGGTGCGGTGAGGATGTGCAGGAATCGTTGCAGTCGTCCCCAGTCGAGGTGCCCCACGGTGACCGCGGTGGCGTCGGGGTCTGCGAGGAGCCGCTCAAGGGCGGCGAGCGCGTCGGCGGTGGCGAGCCCTCCGATGCCCAGCGCCGTCATCTCGGCGTTGCGTTCGGTGCGATGCACGTAGCCGTTGTCGGCGATCACACCCCACTGCACGGCGAGGGCGGGCAGTCCGGCCCGCCGCCGGTCACGGACGAGGGCTTCGAGGGCGAGGTTGGCGGCCGTGTACGACGACTGCGCGAGATTGCCGACGACAGCGGCAGCTGAGCTGTAGACGACGAAGAAGTCCAGCGGCCGGTCGCGGGTCAGCTCGTCCAGCACGTGCCCGGCCGCCATCTTGGGAGCCAGGACAGCGCGTACCCGTTCGTCGTCCAGTTCTTGTAGTGGGGCGTCGTCGAGCACCATGGCGGCGTGGACGACTCCGGCCAGGCGCCGCCCTTCGGCGTCGAGGCCGTCGAGGATGCGGCGCATGGCGTCCGGGTCCGCCGCGTCGGCGGCACACGCGTTGACCCGCACGCCGAGCGCGCTGAGATCTGCGGTCAGTTCGGCGGCGCCGGGCGTGTGCGCACCGCGCCGGCCGACCAGAGTCAGATGGCGGGCCCCGCGGGCGGCCAGGTGGCGGGCGGTGGCGGCGCCGAAGCCGCCCAGTCCACCCGTGACCAGGTAGCCGGCCTCGGGGTCCAGGAGGAAGGGAGCGACCGCGGGACGGACGGGCACGGGTTCGGCGGCGTCGAAGGAGACGACGACCTTCCCGATGTGCCGGCTGTGCTGCATGGCGACGAACGCTTCGCGGATCCTGGTGGCCGGGTAGACCCGATGGGGCAGTGGACGGTAGGTGCCCGCCTGGACGGCCTGGGTGATCGCCGCGAGATGAGCGTCGGCCAGCGGGGAGGCGTCGGTGAGCAGGGTGGCTACGTCCACGCCGTAGAAGGAAAGGTTGTCGCGGAAGGGCCCCAGGGCAAGGGAGTTGTCGGCGAGGAAGTCGCGTTTGCCGAGTTCCACGAACCGGCCGTGCGGTGCGAGGACGCGCAGGCTGCGTGCCATGGCGTCGCCCGCCAGGGAGTTGAGGACGACATCCACGCCCCGGCCGTTGGTGATCGTGTCGATCTCGTCGGCGAAGCGCAGGGAGCGCGAGTCGAGAACGTGCTCGACTCCGAGCAGCCGCAGCAGGTCACGCTTGCCGGAGGTGCCGGCGGTGGCGATGACCTGGGCGCCGATGTGCTGGGCGTACTGCAGGGCGGCGAGACCCACGCCTCCGGCCGCGCCGTGCACGAGTACCGACTCGCCCGGCCGCAGGCGGGCCAGGTGGTCCAGGGCGTGCTGGACGGTCAGGAAGACCGTCGGGAGTGTCGCGGCCTCGGTGAAGTCCATGCCGTCCGGGAGTGGAATCGCCCGGTCCGCGCGCGTCCGCGCGTGTGAGCCGTAGCAGCCGATGGCCAGGCAGGCGACCTTGTCGCCGACGCCGATGTGTTCGACGCCGGCGCCGACGGCGACGACCGTGCCCGCGCACTCCAGGCCGATCGGTTCCGCGTCGAGTCCGTGCGGCGCCTCAGGCGGTGGTACGAGGCCGGTCGCGGTCATGATGTCGCGATAGTTGAGCGCTGCGGCCGCGACCTCGACCACGATCTCGCCCTCGGCCGGCCGGGGCGTTGGGACCGGACGCCAGCCCAGCCGGTAGCGCAGACCGGGCTCGTCCAGCGTCAGGGTGTACGAGGCGGCAGTTCGTGGCATCGTGGTCGCCGGAGCCGGCACCCGGGGGGACGCGTAGGGACGCAGACGCGTCACGAACCGTCCCTGGTGGGTCAGCAGCACCTCGTCGTCGGCCGGGCGGGCGGTCAGCTCCTCGGTGAGCCTGTCCTCGGCGCCGGCTGCCAGGGCGATGCGCCGCACGGTCAGCCGCGGCTGTTCGTTGGCCAGGCTGCGGGCCGCTCCCCACACGGCCGCGGCGGCGGTCGGTGGGATGTCCCGGGCTCCGCAGACCACGAGCCACACGGTGACCTTGCGGTCCTCGGGCAGCTGCCGGGTGGCGGTGGCCAGGGCTCGCAGCACAGCCACATGGCGGACGGCGGTCTCTGTGGCGGAAGCCGCGCCGGCTCCGTCCTGCTCGGCCAGCAGGACCACGTCGTCGGTGTCCGCGAGGAGCTCGGACCATCGCTGCGGGGTCTCACTGGCGGGTTGCGCATCGACACTCAGGGCCGTGGCGGCTGCCGGGGCGAGCGGCCCGCCGGTCAGGTCGGCCACCACGGGAGGGCGTACGAATCGCGGTTCAGGCGCTGCGGTCACCGCCGTGGGACGAGGGGCCCTGGCGGTGAGCATGACGGAGTGGTGGTCATACGCGGGCTGTGTGGCATCGCCGGGTTGCACGGTACCGGTGTAACCGCACTCCTCCAGCAGCCCGGGCCACTGCTCGCGCGCCAGCAGCGGTCCGTTCGGCCGCAGATCGGTGTCCTCGGCGCTCCAGAAGGAGTCCAGCAGCCCGAACACCGGTGTGAGCGCGGCCGGGTCGTGGCTCTCCAGGGCGAGCAGCTGTCCGCCGTCGGCCAGCAGGTCGCCGATCCGGTGAAGAGTGCGCCGCAGATCCCGCGTGGCGTGCAGCACGTTGGCGGCGATGACGAGGTCATACGAGGCAGGGGTGAAGCCTTGCGCGGCCGGGTCGGCTTCGAGGTCGAGGCAGCGGTAGTGGACGAAGTCGTGGTCGGCGAAACGCTCCTGGGCCGCGGGGAAGAAGGCCGAGGACACATCGGTGTACGTGTAGTGGGTGCGCTCCGGCGGCAGATGCGGCAGGAGCGCCGCCGTCAGACCGCCGGTCCCGGCGCCGACCTCCAGCACGCGCAGCGGCCGGCTCTCGGGCCAGGCCGCGACAGCTGCCTGAAGCAGGAGCCGGGCGGTGCGGTACTGGTGGCGCATCACGGGCGTGCTGTCGTAGAAGCGCGCGGCGAGGGCGTCCGGCTCGGCGAACAGCAGGGCGAGCGGATCGGTGCGCCCGCGCAGCACGCCCGCCAAGTGCAGCCCGCAGACGCCATAGGTCTGCGCGGCGGTGGCCTCGGCCGGGAAGGCCAGGAGCACTTCCCTGAAGAGCCGGTGCGGCTGGGGTTCCACGGCCAGGCACCACCGGCCGTCCCCGTGGGCAGTAAAGACACCCTGACCTACGGCGTTCTCGAACAGGGTGGTCAGCAGCGTGCGATGCCGGGGCTGCACACCGGCCGCAAGCAGGTCGTCCAGAGTGAACTCACCTGTTTCTGAGAGGAGTTCGTGTACGGCTGCTGCGGTCAGATGGGCGATCAGGCGCAGACCCTGGGCGCGGGCGCCATCGTACGGGTGTGCCCGCCACGTCTCGGCGGCCTGCGACAGTTCCGCGGCGCATTCGGCGAGTGTGACCGCGGGCGCGGGCCAGGGCGAGGTGGCGCAGGGCGTGGGCAGGGGGGCGGCCCGCAGTACCTCTGCGAGCTGCTGGGGCGCGCGGGCGCGTGCCGCGGCGAAGCGGCGCAGTCGGCACCCGAGCGCTTCCAGGGCCACGGTGCCGTCGTCGGCCATGACGGTCATGTCCCAGACGGCCTCGCGTGCCGTGCGGGCACGCAGGCGCACATGGATCAGGCCGGTTCGGGGCAGCGGCTGCCAGCAGCGCACGGTGTCGATGCCGACGGGCAGGTAGGCGGCCGGTGCGCCGTCAGGGCCGGCGGGTCGGTCGGTGGCCTCCGCGAGCAGAGGCAGGCCCGACTGGAGCGCGCCGTCAAGGAGGGTCGGGTGCGCGATGGGCGCGTCGGCGAGATCGACCGTGGCGGCGTAGGAGGCGAGCACCTCACGGCTGTCACCGGCGTCGGTGCGCAGGCCCGTCAGGGTACGGAACGCGGGGCCGTAGGGCAGTCCGGCGCGGGCGCACAGCGCATAGTGGTCGGCTGCGCTCATCTCGCGGGGTAGACGGGCGCGCAACGCATGAAGGTCGGTGCCCGGCGGGCACGCACGCAGCAGTTCACGCACTCTGCCGCGGGCGTGCTCGATCCACGTACCACCATGTCCGTCACGGCTGGAGATGGTGAAGGCGCCGTCCCGCTCCAGTGCGGTGTGGACGGACACGGTCCGGTCCTCGTCGTCACCCGGCAGGGTCAGCGCACGGCTGATCGAGATGTCGTGCACCTCGACGGGTGCGTCGTGTACGGCTTGCCCGAGCGCCAGGGCCATGTCCACGTAGCCGGCCGCCGGTACCACGACCGTCTCGTCGACCAGGTGGTCGGCCAGCCAGCCCCGCGCGCCGGAGGAGAGCTCCTGCTGCCAGGCGGGTCGAGCCCCGGGCAGACGCGTGCCGAGCAGCGCGTGGGACGGCTTCGCCGGGTCACCTTCCTCCTCGGCCGGGGTCTCCAGCCACCACCCGGGAGCGCCGTTCCAGTGGCGTTCGCGCTGCCAGGGGTAAGCGGGCAGGTCGACCACCCGTCCCGGATCCGGGAAGGGAATGCTCCAGTCGGTCTCGGCTCCGCACGCCAGCAGCTGCGCGACGGCGGAGCCGAGCGCGCCCGGGCCGGAGGCAGTGCGGGTGAGCGTGGGGATCACGGCGACGGGCCGTCCGGCATCGGTCGTGGCACGCCGCAGGTAGGCGCCGAGCACCGGGTGCGGGCCGATCTCCACCAACACGTCGCAGTCCGCCTCGCCGACGAGGGTGCCCACCCCTTCCGCGAACCGGACGGGTTCACGGACATTGCGCCACCAGTAGTCGGCGTCAAGTGCCTCCTCACCGGCGAGCCGCCCGGTGACCGTGGAGACCAGGGGGATACGGGCGGGCCGCGTCGGCAGCCCCGACAGCGTGGCAGTGAGGGGCCCGCGCAGCTCGTCCATGGCCGGACTGTGGAAGGCGTAGTCCAGCCCGAGGTCGCGGAAGAACACATTGCGCTCGCCGAGTTCTTCGCCGAGTTTCGCGAGCGCTTCGGCGTCCCCGGCGACGGTCACGTCACGGACGCTGTTGATCCCGGCGACGACCAGCCGCTTCGCCTGGCCGATCTCGAAGATCAGCTTCGCGGCGGCCGAGGAGCTGAGCCCGACGGCCGCCATCCTCCCGCATCCGGCGGTCGCGCCCTGGGCCCTGCTGCGTGCCGCGATCACCCGGCAGGCGGCCGCACGGTCCAGGGCGCCCGCGCAGTAGGCGCCCGCGACCTCACCCACGCTGTGCCCGCACACCACGGCCGGAACGAAGCCGCGAGCCGCGAGAGCCGCGACCAGCCCGGCCTGCAGAGCGAACAACATCGGCTGGGCGATCTCGGTGCGCTGCCACACCTCCCTCCCGCGGGGTGCGGCCATCTCTTCCCTGACCGACCAGCCGAGCAGGGGGCGCAACGCCTCATCGATCGCATCCACCTCAGCAGTGAAGGCAGCGTCGGCATCCAGCAGGTCCGCTCCCATACCGGCCCACTGCGAGCCGTTGCCACTGAAGACGAATCCGACACGGCCACGCTCCACACCAATCCCGCGAGCCGCTGCCGGCGCGGGCTCACCGCGCGCGCCCCGCCGCAACGACCAAGCCGCCGCCGACGGATCGCCGGCCAGCAACGCGACGCGATGCTCGTACCGGGCCTGACGACGGCACGCGGTGTAGGCCGTGTCGTAGAAAGCGTCCGGGACGAGCCCTTCCAAGTGC
Organism: Streptomyces spinoverrucosus; assembly: GCF_015712165.1. Lineage (NCBI taxonomy): Bacteria > Bacillati > Actinomycetota > Actinomycetes > Kitasatosporales > Streptomycetaceae > Streptomyces > Streptomyces spinoverrucosus. The sequence goes on from NZ_JADPZX010000001.1 coordinate 2,346,591, forward strand.
TCGGCCCAACGGACGGCGGCCGCCTCCAGCGCCTGGGGCGTACGGGCGGACACCACCAGGGGGAGCGGGCCCCGGCGGCCGGAACGCGACCTGCCGTACGGAAGGCCATTGGCGCTGTCCGAGCCGGACCGGTCGCGCGACTTCGGGGCGGAGGCGAGCACCACGTGGGCGTTGGCCCCGCCGAACCCGAAAGAGTTCACCCCGACCACGAGCTGCTTCCCCGACAGGTCACGAGGTTCGGCCACCGGATCCAGGCCCAGCCCCGCAAAGTCGATCCGCGAACTCAGGGGGGCCGTGTGCAGCGTCGCGGGAATCCGCCGCTCCCTCAGCACCAGCAGCGCCTTGAGCAGGCCCGGCACTCCGGCCGCCGCCTCCAGGTGTCCCAGGTTCGACTTCACCGATCCGATCGGCAGCGGCGCACCCGAGGCACGACGCCGTCCGAGCACCTCTCCCAGTGCCGCGCATTCGACCGGGTCGCCGGCCTGGGTACCGGTGCCGTGTGCCTCGACGTACGTCACCTCGGCCGCACTGATACCCGCCTTGGCGTACACCTGTTCCAGCAGTGCGGCCTGGCTGCGCGCGCTCGGCAGCGCCAGCCCGACCGTGCGGCCGTCCGCGTTGACACCACTACCGCGGATCACCCCGTGGATCCGGTCACCGTCCGCCAGCGCGGCCGCCAGCGTCTTCAGCACGAGAACACCGGCACCCTCGGAGCGCACAAAGCCGTCCGCGTGCTCGGAGAACACGTGGCACCGCCCGGTGGGCGAGAGCATCGACGCCTGTGCGAACCCGACACTCTCCCACGGGTTGAGCAGCACGTTGACACCGCCCGCGAGGGCGAGCGCACTACGCCCGGACCGTACCTCCTCGCATGCCTGGTGCACGGCGGTCAGCGTCGACGAGCACGCCGTGTCGACTGCGAACGAAGCGCCGCGCAGGTCGAAGAAGTACGACACCCGGTTCGCGGTGTTACAGGAAGCCATGCCGATCATGGAATAGGCGTTGGTCGTCCGCGGCCGTCGCTGCTGCAGATCACCGTACCCATGCGACGACACCCCCACGATCACCGCCGTGTCGCCGCCGGCCAGCGCCGACGGATCGATGCCCGCATCACCGAACGCCTCGACGGCGCACTCCAGAATCAGCCGCTGCTGCGGGTCCATCACGGACGCCTCTTTCGGCGAGATACCGAAGAACTCCGCGTCGAAATCGGTCACGCCGTCAAGGAACCCGCCAGCAGCCGTGTACGTGCGGGCGGCACGCGGACGTCCGTCGGCTGACACGAACCGCTTCACGTCGAACCGGTCGCCCGGCACCTCGCCGATCAGATCCCGACTCTCGGCCAGCGCCGCCCACAACCCGTCCAGTGATCGGATCGCCCCAGGCAGCCGGATCCCCACACCCACCACCGCGACGTCTCCGTCACGAGCCCCGGCATACCCGGACGGGGCAGGGCTGTTCAGGGGCACGCCAGCCGCTGAGGGAGCATCGGACATCGGGGCAGCGTGGTCATTCGCCTGGGTCACGTTTCCGACAACTCGCCGCGCCCACCTGGGGTTACGGCCAGCGGCAGACAGTCGGACACCACACTGGAGTGTGGCGCGCCGAGCGGTGGTACCGCGCGCGCCGGGCGCAACCACACGCGTACCGGTGCGACCTCACGCACGCTGCCCATCGGCGCCACGGCTTCGCTGCCTAACGAGCGATGTGCCGAACTGGCACGCGATCGCCCCGATCCTTCATGCCGAACGTACGCTCTGTGAAAGGGGTGTTGGGATCGAGGTCCGACCTTAAGGCTCGACGGCCGTTCGCCCTGGCAGTGCCTCGCACTGCTGGACGTCCATGTCGAAGACCAGTGAACGCTAGAGGCGCTGACGGCCGCAGAACTGTTCTGTGGCGGTTCAGCCCCGAAGATCCTGGACCATCACCGCGTACACGGGTGAGTCGGCGAATGGTTGCTGCTCGCCGACTTTGGCGTACCACGACTCATAGAGTTCCTGCACCTTGGGATGGGTGACGTCGACCAGGAGCACGGCGAGGTCTTCCGTACGTTCCTTGAGCAGCACCTCGTGCTCGTCCCGCCGAACTACGCGTCAGGGGCCGGGTGGTACTGCCAGTTCTGCCCTGCGCCTGCCGAAAAACTCATCCGTCCTGGTGGGAGCTGGGGTACGGGGGTCTCGAGCACGGACGTGACCTCGGATGGGTGCTCTGGGCGGCTGGGGATCACCTGGGCATGATGGCCAGTCATGCTGCTGCGGCTGGCCTACCTGGCCAGGAACACCCGATCACCCGGAGTGAACCGCACCCTGTCTTCACCGAGTTGGCGTTCCAGCACCATAAGGCGCTGCTGCACCGGCTCCCGCGCAACGTGCTGCGCCGGGTACGGCTGCTGGTGCGTCCGGATACCGTGCTTCCCTGGCACCGTGATCTTCTCGCGCGCCGCCACGCGGCCCGTTCCCTGCCGAAGCGTCCGGGTCGGCCGCGCACGGTGCGCTCCGTCCGCGTGCTCGTGCTGCGTCTGACGCGGGAGAATCCCGGCTGGGGTTACCGGCGTATCCACGGTGAACTGCTCGTCCTGGGCGCGCAGGTGGCCGCTTCCACGGTATGGGAGATCCTCAAGGAGGCCGGTACCGGCCCGGCACCTGAGCGCGCCTCGCCCACCTGGGCCAGTTTCCAACGCTCGCAGGCCGACGCCCTGCTGGCATGTGACTTCTTCGAAACGGTCACCCTGACCGGGGCGCGGCTGTACGCGTTCGCCGTCATCGAGCACGCCAACCGCCGGATCCGGATCCTGGGCGCGACCGCGCACCCGACCGCCTCCTGGGTGGCACAGGCCGCGGCGAAGAACCTCGTCATGGACCTCGAAGACGCGGGCTGCCGGGCAGAGTTCCTGATCCGGGACAGGGACGGTAAGTTCCCCACCCTGTTCGATGCCGTCCGTAAGGATGCGGGGATCGAGGTCGTGCTCAGCGGCATCCGGATGCCCCGCATGAACGCGTTCATGGAACGCTGGATACAGACCTGCCGACGCGAGCTCCTGGACCGCACGCTGATCTGGAAACAACGCCAACCGGGATGGCGTCCACCACGGCCCACTCGACGCGGCCGCGGGCGGAACGGGCGAGTGCGGCGGTCATGGCCTGGTAGCGGTCATGGACGTACACCTGGCGGACCTGCTCGGTCACCTCGCCGAAGGGCGGGGTGACCGCCTTCCCACCCCGGGAACGGGACTGCCGGAAGGTGCCGAGGCGGGTGCGGTAGTAGGCGCGCAGGTGCTGACGGGGTGGGGATGGCCGTGGTTCCGGTGAGCTTCTGCTCCAGGGAGCAGGCGTTCGTCCCGCGGCCATACCCCCGCCTACGCCCCCGCGAGCGCGCGCAGTTCGCGGAGCGCCTTCGAGACCAGGACCGGGACCGCCGCGCCGGCGCCTTCGTAGCCTTCGCTCACCGTCTGGCCGCGGAGGTAGCGGGCGTGGACGCCTTCGAAGATCACGGCGAGCTTCATCGAGCTGAAGGCCAGGTAGAAAGGCAGCAGGCTCAGGTCCCGTCCGGTCAACGCGGCGTATTTCTCCGCCACTTCACGGCTGGTGGGGAAGCCTCGCTGCGTGGTGACTCCCACGGCCACGGGGATCAGTTCCCGGTCTGTGTCGCCGTGGTCGTGCCAGTACGTCAGGGTCATGCCGAGATCGGCCAGGGGGTCTCCCAGCGTGGAGAGCTCCCAGTCGAGCACGCCCGCGATGCGTGGCGACTCGGTCATGTCGACGATCGTGTTGTCGAGACGGTAGTCGCCGTGGACGATCGAGGCCTCGGAGTGCGTCGGCACATGGTCCGAGAGCTTGTTCAGGAGGACGCCCATGTCCGGGAGTTCGCGGGTGTGCGAGCGCTGCCATTGCTCGCCCCAGCGGACGATCTGCCGTGCGCAGTAGCCTTGGGGCCGTCCGAAATCCGCCAGACCTGCGCTCGACGGGTTGACACCGTGCAGGTCCGCAAGGGTGCGCACCAGACCGGCGGCCAGCGCCGAGCGCGTCTCGGGGGTGAGCCCGGCAGTGTCGTCCGCCGTGCGCATGATCTGCCCGGGCACCTCGGCCATGACGTAGAAGGGGCAGCCGAGGACGTCGGGATCGGTGCAGAGCGCGAGGGTCCGGGGTACCGGGACGCCGGTCCCCGCCAGCGCGGTCTGGATGCGGTACTCGCGCTTCATGTCGTGTGCGCTCGGGAGAACCTGGCCGAGCGGGGGCCGCCGGAGGATGACGGTCGCGTGCGGGAGGTGCAGACGGTACGTGATGTTCGACAGCCCGCCGGATATCAGCTCCGCGTGCCAGGGGCCGCTGTCCAGCAGATCCGGCAGCGTCGCTTTGAGCCATTTCTCGATGCTCGCGACCGGCAGGCCGGGCAGATCGGTGCTCACGACCGGACCCCGCTTCCCTGTCCGGCGGTACCGGCCCGGCGCGCGGCCCGCTTCGCGATCGACATCCGGTGCGCCTCCGAGGCTCCGTCGTAGATACGGAACGCCCGGATGTCGGCGTAGATACGGCCGATGACCAGGTCCTCGCTGGTGCCCAGGCCCCCGGCCAGCTGCACCGACCGGTCGACGATACGCCCGACGGCCTCGCTGATGAACACCTTCGCGCGCGAGGACGACTCCGTGCCCCTGCCGCCCTGGGCGACCTCCCAGCAGGCCTGCCACAGCAACGCCCGCGCCGCGACCAGGTCGATCTCGTTGTCGGCGATCATCTGCTGCGCCATCCCGAGGTCGGTCAGCCGCTGCCCGAAGAGCTCACGGTCGACCGCCCGGCCCAGGGCGATCTCGTGTGCGCGGCGGGCGGCGCCCAGCCATCGCATGCAGTGGGTCAGGCGCGCGGGCGCGAGCCGGACCTGTATGTACTGGAAACCCCTGCCGGGCTCGCCGAGTACGGCGTCGTCGGGAACGAAGACGTCCTCGAGAAGCACGCGGCAGTGACCGCCGACCATGGTCGAGTCGATGGTGCGGGCGTGCTCCGTCACCGCGAAGCCGGGCGTGCCGGTGTCGACCAGCAGCATGGTGGCCCCGTCACTCCCGCCGTCACGTGCCATGACGATCGTGAACGCGGCCCCCTCGGCCCCGGTGATCAGGTGCTTCTCGCCCGAGATCCTCCAGCCGTCGGCGACCTTGGTCGCCAGGGTGCGTACGGCCGACGGGTCGGAGCCCGCGCCGGGCGGCGGCTCGGTCATCGCGAAGCAGGAGCGAATGTCGCCGTTGACCAACGGAACGAGGTACTTGTCGCGCTGCGCCGGCGTGGCCACCACGTTCAGCAGGTGGATGTTGCCCTCGTCAGGGGCCGCGCAGTTGAGGGCGAGCGGGCCGAGCAGGCTGGTGCCGGCCTCCTCCAGGAGGACCGCCGCCTCGTCGAAGCGGAAGCCGCCCCCGCCCAGGTCCGCGGGTGCCTGGGGCGCCCAGAGCCCGGCCGCCCTGGCCGCCTGCTGGAGATCCCGGCGCAGAGCGTCGTCCACACCGTTCGTGAACGCCTCCTGTTCACGCGGGACGACCACGTCCGCCACGAACTCGGCGATCCGGTCGCGCCACTCCACGACTCGGGGTGTGAGTGAGAAATCGAAGGACATTTACGGTGACTCCGTCCGGCTCGTCAGGTCGTTGCCCGGGCCGCCGCGTCCGGCCCTGTTTCCCCCGGCGGTGGTCATGCGCGCCACAGCGTCTCTCCGGGCCTGGTGACCACGATGTTGGGCACTGCGGCATGCCGCGACAGCCGGCACAGTGCCACTGTGAGCTCCGCGATGTCCGAGGCCCGGATCATCGAGGAGGGGTCGACCCGGTCGTGCACCCAGGCCGCCATGTCGGTGTCGACGTACCCGGGGGACAGCGCCGTCGCGCTGACTCCCCGCCCGCCCTCGGCGACTGTGATCGACTCGCACAGGGAGATCAGGGCCGCCTTGCTGGCGCCATAGGCGGCCAGACCCGGCTCACTCACGACTCCGGTGATCGACGCGATGGCGATGATCTTCGCGCCTGGTCCCGACGGCGCCGATCCGGCCGTACGGAGCGCCGGCAGGAGTCGCTGGGTGAGCAGCAACGCGCTCCTGACGTTCACCGACATCATCGTGTCGAACCTGTTCAGGGGATACGTCGACAGTTCGCCACCCGCGCCCATGCCCGCGGCCAGCACCAGGACGTCGAGGCCTCCGTGAAGTTCGAGATGTGCGTCGGCGAGGGCCTCGACCTCCGCCGGATCCGCCATGTCCGCAGGCGCGGTCTCCACGCGCCGCCCGTGGGCGCGCAGTTCGTCGGCGGCGTCCTTGAGCGGCCCGTCCGTACGAGCGGACAGAGTGAGGTCGAACCCTTCTGCCGCGAGTCGCTCCGCGATGGCCCTGCCGATTCCACGAGATGCGCCGGTGACGAGCGCGGTACGCCGGGCTGTCATGCCACTCCTCATGAGCTAATGGTCATTAGCTTGGAGTTTGATCGTTTGACCGGAGAACTGTCAAGAGGCATGCGTGGTACGTAACAGTGAGCGGGCTAACAATCAGTAGCAGGTATCCCCGGCCGCATGATTGAGGCGCTCCATGGCGAAGATGAGTCGCACTGGGCGGGACGGGATGCGGAGGTGCCGCCGAGGCGGCAGACCGTCGACGCGCAGGCGATCTCCGCGGCGGCGCTGAGCCCGTTCGCCGAACGCGGCTACCGCGCGACGACGATGTCCGACATCGGCGCCGCGTTCGGCATCCGCGGCCCGAGTCCGTACCGCCACGTGAGCTCGAAGCAGGCCCTGCTCGGCGAGATCATGATCGAGACGATGAGGGCGCTGATCGCCGACCGGCACGCGGCACCGGACGCCGGCGGCGACGTGATCCGGCAACTGCGTCAGATGGTCGATGCGCATGTGCGCTACCACGCGGCACACCGCGAGCACGCGTTCGTCGGCAACCACGAGATGGGGAACCTGAAGCAGCCCCACCGCGACCAGGTGCCGCGACTTCGCCGGACCAACGAGCGGGGACTGCGCGCCGTCGTCGAACGGGGCTACGCCGAGGGTGAGTTCACCGTTGCGTAGCCACGGCTCGCCTCGTACGCGATCCTCTACATGGGCATCGGCGTCGCGGCGTGGTTCCGCGGAGACGGACCGCACAGTGCCGAACAGATCGCGTACACGTACGCGGCCGAGGCCGCCCTCCTCGTCACCCGCGCCCGCCGCTACGGCCACGCGGACCCCGCCCTGCCGCTGCGCGCCCTCGCCCGGGCGCCCGCTGTCGCGACCTCTCCACCGGCCTCCTCCACCACGGCGCCGTGCTGCTCACCCACGGCTTCCCGCTGCCGCCGGCCCCGGACTGCAACGCGAGCGCCCTGATCCACCTCGTCCGGGAGGCCTGACGGCGGCCGGACCATTACAGGGCCCCGCAGTTGGCCGGAGCGACTCGAATCCGGCCGTTGACGACCACGCGGCCTCGCCACACCTGCGGCGCTGCCTGGTCGGGGATCACTGCGCAGGACGTGTCCCGGCTACGGGCTGAGCAGGTCGGCGCCGGTGGCTTTGCGGACCTCGTCGGCGCTGACCCCGGGTGCCGTCTCACGGAGCACAAGGCCCTCACCAGTGACGTCGATGACGGCGAGGTCCGTGATGATCTGCTGCACGCAGCCCTTGCCGGTCAGCGGCAGGGTGCACTCGGGAACAATCTTGGGGCTGCCGTCCTTCGCTGTGTGCTCCATCATCACGATGACCCTCTTCGCCCCGTGGACCAGGTCCATGGCACCGCCCATGCCCTTGATCATCTTTCCGGGGATGGTCCAGTTCGCCAGATCCCCGTTGGCGGCCACCTGCATCGCGCCCAGGACCGCGACATCAATGTGGCCCCCGCGGATCATGCCGAAGGAGGAGGCCGAGTCGAAGAAGGACGCTCCTGGCAGGACAGTCACCGTTTCCTTGCCGGCATTGATCAGGTCCTCATCAACCTCGTCCTCATATGGATAAGGGCCCACGCCCAGGATGCCGTTCTCGGACTGCAGCACCAGGTGCACCCCGTTCCGCACGTAGTTGGGGACGAGAGTCGGCAGACCGATGCCCAGATTCACGTACTGCCCGTCGGCCAATTCGTGCGCGACTCGCGCCGCCAGTTCAACTCGCGACAACGCCATTGCAGTTCAACCTTCCATCGGCTGGTGACCGGGGCCGGATACGCGGGAGGCGGCGGCTCGCTCCCGGACGGTGCGCTTTTCTATTCCCTTGCCTGCTGTGCCGACCTCGACGACGCGCTGTACGAACACGCCGGGTGTGTGCACCTGCTCCGGATCGAGTTCGCCCGGCTCGACCAACTCCTCGACCTCAGCGATCGTGATCCGGCCGGCCATGGCGCACAGCGGGTTGAAGTTCCTGGCTGAAGCGTCGAAGACCAGGTTGCCGTGCCGATCACCCTTGGCCGCACGTACCAGCGCGAAATCGGTGACGATCCCCTCTTCCAGCACGTACTCCTGGCCGCGGAACCCCCGAGTCTCCTTCGCCGGCGACGCCACCGCCACCGAGCCGTCGGCGTTGTAGCGCCACGGGAGACCGCCGTCAGCGACCAGAGTGCCTACTCCCGCCGGGGTGTAGAACGCCGGAATCCCTGAACCTCCCGCTCGTAGCCGCTCGGCCAACGTGCCCTGTGGTGTCAGCTCGACCTCCAGCTCACCGGCCAGATACTGACGTGCGAACTCCTTGTTCTCGCCGACATAGGACGACACGGTGCGGCGGATCCTGCCCGCTCGGAGCAGGACGCCCAGTCCAGCCCCGTCAACGCCACAGTTGTTGGACACCGTTTCGAGATCGGTCGCGCCGACCGCGAACAATGCGTCGATCAGTACCCGCGGTATGCCGCACAGCCCGAACCCGCCGACCGCCACCGAGGAACCTGACCGTATGTCGGCCACCGCCTCAGTTGCGGAACCGATCGTCTTGTCCATATCTACGCCTTCCTCTCGCCTTCGTGATCCGGCCTTTCAAGGGCTGACTCATCTCGCGCTCCAGCCGCCGTCGAGGGTGAAGCTGCTGCCGTTGGCCATTCCGGCTTTCTCACCGCAGAGCCAGAGGACCAGGTCGGCGACATCTGTCGGCTAGGCGAGCCGTTTCACGGGCACTCTCTCCGAGGAAGATGCAGCAAAGTTCTGGCCCCCATAGCTGATGCGCTGCGGTCGGAATCCCGTCGGCCGAGGAGTCCGCACCGTTCAGCCGGCCCCGTTGACCGACTGTCCGGCAGTGGCCCGGGCTCGGTCCCGCAGGACGAACTTCTGGATCTTGCCGGTTGACGTCTTGGGGAGCGTGCCGAACACGACGTACTTCGGCGCCTTGAAACGGGCGAGCCGGTTCTTGACGTGCTCGATGAGTTCGGCCTGCGTGGCCGCCTTGCCGGCGTGCAGGGTGACGTAGGCGGCGGGGACCTCGCCCCAGCGTTCGTCCGGGACAGCGATCACCGCGGCCTCCAGGACGGCCGGATGCTCACAGAGGGCCTGTTCCACCTCGACGCTGGCGATGTTCTCGCCGCCGGAGATGATGACGTCCTTGCTGCGGTCCCGCAGCTCGATGTATCCGTCGGGGTGGATCACCCCGAGGTCGCCGGTGCGGAACCAGCCGTCGGGGGAGGCCTTTTCGGTTGCGGCCGGGTCCTTCAAGTAGCCGAGCATGACGTTGTTGCCGCGCAGCGCGATCTCTCCCACCGACGCGCCGTCGCGCGGGACGTCGGCGCCGTTCGCCGCGACGACGCGGACCGCGCAGGAGATCATGTTCCCCACGCCCTGCCGGGCCTTCAGCCGGGCCTGCTGGTGGGTGTCGAGCCCGTTCCACTCGGGACGCCAGTCGCAGATCATCGCCGGACCGAACGTCTCCGTGAGCCCGTACAAGTGGGTGACGTCGAAGCCCAGCTCCGCCATCCGCCGCAGGATCGCCGGACTGGGCGGGGCCCCGCCGGTGGCTATCCGCACGGCCGGGGTGACGGGGGCTGCCTCCGGTGCGTACGCGATCATCGACAGCACGGTCGGGGCCCCGTTGAGATGGGTGACGCCCTCGTCGCGGATGAGCCGCCAGATCTCGGCCGGGTCGACCTTCGGCAGGCACACGTGGGTGGCCGCCGCGGCGGTCACCGCCCAGGGGAAGCACCAGCCATTGCAGTGGAACATCGGAAGTGTCCACAAGTGCACGGCCGTTGGCGACAGCCCTGTGTGCCCCACCATGGCCAGCGCCTGCAGGTAGGCGCCGCGATGGTGGTACATGACGCCCTTGGGCCTGCCGGTCGTGCCGGAGGTGTAGTTGACCGCCAGCAGGGCCCGCTCGTCCTGCGGGGTGATCGCGTGCGGGACGGCGTCGGCGAGCAGCGACTCGTACGTTCCGTTGTCGCCCTCGCCCGCCCTGATGCGTACCGGCGGCGCGGTGACCAGCGCGAGGGCGGCGTCGACGAGGTCGTCGAAGGCCGGGTCGTGGATCAGCACCGCCGCCTCGGAGTGCTCCAGGATGTACGCGATCTCCCGGGCGGACAGCCGGGTGTTCACCGCGACGAGCGGCACCCCGGCCCAGGGCACGCCGAAGTGGGCCTCCAGCAGGACATGGGTGTTCGGCGCCAGCACGGCCACCGGGCGCCCGCCGGCCAGCGGGGTGAGCGCTCCGGCCAGGCGGCGGCACCGGTCGTGCAGTTGCGCGTACGTCCACCGCTGGTCGCCGTCCACCACCGCGAGTCGGTCGCCGTGTGCGGCGGCCGCACGGTCCAGGTAGGAAACGGGTGTGAGCGGTTCGAACGACAGGTCACCGGGCATCGGGTGAACCTCCTCTCGTATGCACGGTGCGGCGGATCCCGGTCCCGTCCGGGAGTGACCACACATCGGAGATCGGCTTCTCAGCGGCGCCAGGCGCCCTTGCTGGCAAGGGCGGCGACGGGAAGGTCGGCCATGGTCCGCAAGCCCGGCGCGGCCCCGACGGCAGCGACCACGGCGTTGCTCGCCACGGCCACGGTGGACAGGAAGCTCTCGTATCCGCCCGGCACCCTGACCTCGACGGTCTGCTCGTCGCCTTCGATGACGCAGGCGTCGCCGTCCTCCATGGGGTCGCCGGGCTGGAAGAGCCCGAAGTGGATGCCGAGTTCGATGACGGCCTCACCGCCGCTCAGCCCACGTGCGCCGTGCAGCACGGCGGCCACCGTCCCCGGCTCGATCCGGATGTGCTCGCCGCTCCGTGGCTCGGCGGCCAGCAGCGCGGGGCGGGGCGCATCGACGACGATCTCGTCCAGGTCCCGGCCGAGACCGGCCGCCAGCGCCGCCACCGACTGCTCGAAGCCGACATGCCCGATCACCCGGCCGGCGCCCTGCTCGGCTGCGAAGCGCTCCTCGGTCAGGCCCAGACCGAATTTCGTCAGGATGGCGCCGTAGCGCGACATGTCGGCGGTGCGCCGGATCCGCACCCGCCGCACCCGCTGGGTCAGGCTGCTCAGCAGCAGCGGCAGGGTGTCCATGATCATGCCCGGGTTGCAGCCGGTGCCGAGCACCGCGACCCCGTGCTCCACCGCGAGCTTGTCGAGCCGGCCGGAGACCTCGGGATGGCTGAGGAACGGATGACCGAGTTCCTCGCAGATGCTCACCACGTTCATCCCCCGCCGCACCAGCGCCGACAGCACCGGCTCGACAGCGTCCAGCATCGAGGTGGTGGCAACCATCGCGACATCGGCCAAGGGCAGTGCGTCGGGGTCCGCGACGACGGCGGTCCCGGACGGCGTGCCGCCCAGCAACTCTCCGAGATCGCGGCCGACCCGCTCCGGGGAGATGTCCGCCGCCCCGACCAGCGTGCAGTCCCTGCGGCCCGCCAGCGCCCGCCCGATCGCCAGGCCCGTGGCTCCCAGCCCTACCAGAGCAATGCGCGTGGTGTCCGTCATGTGTCCGCCTTCCATCATGTGAGAGCGATCCAGGTGGTCTTCAGGGCGGTGAACTTCTCCAGGCCGTGGACGCTCTTGTCGGAGCCGTGGCCGGAGAGTTTGCGCCCGCCGAAGGGCACGGACGAGTCGCCCTCCTCGAAGCAGTTGACCCACACCACGCCCGCCTCGATGGCACGGGACATGCGGTGGGCGCGGGCGAGGTCGGCGGTCCACACCGAGGAACCGAGGCCGTAGTCCGAGTTGTTCGCGATCCGGACGGCCGACTCCTCGTCGGAGAAGGTGAGTACGGACAGCACCGGCCCGAAGATCTCGTGCTGGGCGAGCCGGCTGTCGGGGTCGACGTCCACGAACACGGCCGGGTCCATGTACCAGCCGGGGCCGGTGCGCGGACTGTCGGAGCCGTGGACCAGCTTGGCCCCGCTGCTGATGCCCGAGGTGACTTCGGCGAGGACCTCGCGGCGGTGCCGTTCGCTGGAGAGCGGGCCGAACTGGGTCGCCGGGTCGAGCGGGTCGCCGATGCGAAGTGCTGCCAGGTGCTCGACCACGCCCGCGACGACGGTGTCCCGGATCGACTCGTGGACGATCAGCCGCGATCCGGCGGTGCACATCTGGCCGGAGTTGAAGTGGATCGCCCAGGCGGCCGTCTCGATGGCCTTCGCCATGTCCGGCGCGTCCGGAAAGATGATGTTCGGCGACTTCCCGCCGAGCTCCAGCCACACCGGCTTGGCGTTGGACTCGGCCGCGTACCCCAGCAGTTGCTTGCCGACGTCGGTGGAGCCGGTGAACGTCAGGGTCGCGACGTCGGGGTGCCGCCCCAGCGCGGCGCCGGTCACCGACCCGCTGCCGGTGACGACCTGGAACACCCCGGCCGGCACACCGGCCTGGTGCGCCAGTTCGGCTGCCCGCAGCATGGACAGCGGCGACTGGCTGGCGGGCTTGAGCACGACGCTGTTGCCCGCGACCAGCGCGGCGGGCACCTTGAAGGTCGACAGTGTCATGGGGAAGTTCCACGGGGTGATCGCGGCGATCACCCCGAGGGGTTCCCGGGTGACCAGGGCCACCGCCTCGCCGCGGCCCCGCGGTGACTCGTCCATCAGCTTGTCGGCGAGTTCGCCGTACCACCGGATGAGGTTGATCGTGGTGCGCAGTTCCACGGACCGGGCCGTGACGACCGGCTTGCCCATCTCCATGGCCACCAGGAGCGCGAGTTCGTCCCGGTGCCGGTCCAGCAGATCGGCCCAGCGGATCAGGATCTCGCCCCGCTCACGGGGCTCGAGCCCCGCCCAGCGGCGGTCCAGGAAGGCCTGCCGGGCGCCCCGGACTGCTCGGTCGACATCGCCTTCGTCGGCGGCCGGAAGGTGTACGAGAACCGAGCCGTCACGTGGCGTGACCAGCGGCAGGGTGGCTCCGCCCCGGGCCTGCGCCCACTCACCGTCCACCCACATGGCCGCCGGAAGGCGGGTGGATTCCAGCAGGTCCAGCCAGTCCTGCCGCGTCGTCGGGGTCGGAGTCCGCGTCATGATCAACACCATTCTCTGGTCGGCGGGGGTTTCGTTTGCTGTCCCGGTCAGCGGGGCTGTCCGGTGGAGACCGACTGCCCGGCGCGCCTCTGGAGCGCCTGCCCGGCGGCGTCGACCAGCCAGCCGAAGACCGGGTCCGGCGTCTGCTGCCACTCGGGGTGCCACTGCACACCGAGTACGGGATGGCCGGGCATCTCGGTGCACTCGACGACGCCGTCGGCGGCGCGTCCGGACACCGCCAGCCCGTTTCCGCAGACCTCGACGGCCTGGTGGTGCCAGGAGTTGACCTGCGCGCGGGAGCCGTAGATCGACGCGGCCAGCGATCCTGGGGAGAACCGCACGACGTGGTCGCCGGCCCCGTCGGTGAGGGCTGCCTGCCGCGAGTAGTGCTCGACGACGCTCGGGGGTATGTCGGCGACGAGCCGCCCGCCGAAGGCGACGTTGAGCAGTTGGTGGCCCCGGCACACCCCGAGCACGGGCACACTCGCGGCGACCGCGCCGTGGATCAGCAGGGCCTCGTAGGCGTCCCGCTCGATGTCGTGGGCCATGCTGTTCAGCCTCGGGTCCGCGCCGGTTGCCTCCCCCGCGTCGCCGCCCCAGCGGTTGGGATGGATGTCCTGGCCGCCGGTGACGAGCAGGCCGTCCAGGCGGCGCATCGTCTCGATGGACCCCGCCTCGAAGGGCAGGTGCACCGGGATGCCGCCGGCTTCGGCGACACAGCGGGCGTAGTCGGAGAAGTACTGGTCGACATGACGGCCGGCGTATCTGGCGTCCATGCCGCTGAGCAGGCTCGCGCTCAGCCGACGGCCGGTGATACCGATGAGGGGGCGCATCAGACCTCCCCGATGTCGGCGACCACGCGGGTCGCCCGTCCTTGTGCCAGCAGCTCGAAGCCCTCGTTGATCCCGGGGAGCGTGACGTGCTCGGACACCATGTCGTCAAGCAGCAGCCGGCCCTGGAGATAGAGGTCGACGTAGCGCGGGATATCCGTCTTGAACTGGTTCGAGCCCATGAAGGAGCCCTGCAGGCGCTTCTCCTGAAGGAACAGTTCCGGCCCGCTGACCCGGATCGGCGTGTGCTCCGGCACCATGCCGACGACCGTGGCGAGTCCGCCGGGGCGCAGCATCGCGAAGGCCTGTTCCACCGTCGTACTCCGCCCGACCGCCTCGAAGGCGAAGTCGGCGCCGCCACCGGTGATGTCGCGTACGGCCTCGACCGGGTCGGACTCGCCCGCGTGCAGGGCGTGCGTGGCGCCGAACCGCTCGGCTGCCTTGAGCTTCTCCGGGATCAGGTCCACGGCGATGATCTGCGTCGCGCCCGCGATCCTGGCGCCCTGGATGGCGGCCGTGCCGATCCCGCCGGTGCCGATCACCACCACGCTGCTGCCCGGCTCCACGCGGGCGCCGCGGAAGACCGCGCCCAGACCCGTGGTCACCGCGCAGCCGAGGATGCTTGCCGGGGCCATCGGCATGTCGGAAGGGATCCGTACGAGGGCGTTCTGATGGACCACCATCGCCTGGGCGAAGGCGCCGATCCCCGCCGTCGGCCGCACCGGGCGCCCGGCGGCGTTCACCAGCCGGGGACCGGGCCGCTGGTGGGAGAGCCGGGACCGGTTCTCGCACAGCGTGAGGCGGCCGCCGGTGCAGTAGCGGCATCGGCCGCAGAAGACCGACAGACAGGTGACGACGTGGTCGCCGACCCGCAGCCCCACCACATCGGCCCCCACCGCCTCCACCACACCCGATGCCTCGTGACCGAGCACGATCGGCGGTTCCGACGCGAAGGTTCCGTCGATCTCGTGCAGGTCCGAGTGGCACAGGCCTGCGCTGACCACTCGTACCAGGACCTCGTCCGGTCCCGGTACATCGAGCCTCAGCTTCTCGATCTCCAGCCGGCCGGGCGCGGTGTTCAGTACCGCCGCGTCGACGAGCGCCGTCATCACGGCAGCTCGAAGTAGCGGTTGGACTCCCACGTGGTGAGGTCGGCGTCGGGGTCGCCGCCGGTGGTGTGGAATTGCAGCCACTCCCAGCGCCTGGTGCCCAGCCAGTAGTCGACGAGATCCTGACCCAGCACGCCCGCCAGCAACTCGTCGGCTTCCAGCGCGGCGGCGGCCTTGCTGATGCTGTCCGGGATCCTCGCCGTCCCCGGGGGCAGGCACCAGGCCATCTGCTCGAACGGTGCCGGCGGGTCGATCTTGCCCTCCAGGCCGGCCAGACCGCCGGCCAGCACCGCCGCGAGTACGAGGTAGATGTTCGCGTCCGCGCCCGGGGTCCGGTACTCCAGCCGGGAGTACTTCGGGTGACCGGTCACGGCGCGGACGGCCGCGCTCTTGTTGGCGATACCCCAGGTGACCGTGGTCGGGGGCCGTCGAGGTCGACCAGGCGGCGGTAGGAGGTGATCTGCGGCAGCGCGAAGGATGTCGCTCCCGGCAGCGTGGCCATGACGCCACCGAGGAAGTGGGTCATGACCTTCGAGGGGCCGGACTCCTCGTAGAAGACGTTCTGTCCGTCCTGCTCCAGGGATACGTTGACGTGTGACGCCTGCCCGTAGCCGGCCGTCGGCTTGGCCATGAAAGTGACGCAGTGGTCCAGTCCGAACGCCACTTCGCGCATGACCTGCCGGGTGCGGGCCCAGGAGTCGGCGACGGTCACGGGGTCGGCCGGGGCGAGGTTGAGCTCGATCTGCCCTGCGGCGGCCTCGTCGTTCCACGCCTCCCAGTCGATGCCGAGCTCGTCCAGCCGGCGGGCGACCGCCGACATGTAGTCGTCCCAGTCCTTGGACTTGGCGAGGTGGTACGCCGATCCCGCGGCCCCGCCCAGCGGGGTCAGGTCCTGGTAGTTCTTCCGGCGGGCCTCGTGGACGGACTCCTCGAAGACCGTGGCCTCGATCTCGATCGCCGCCTTGGCCCGGTAGCCCAGGCCGTCCAGCCGGTCCGTCAGGCGGCGCAGGGTGTTGCGCGGACAGGCCGGGAGCGGCTGCCCCTCCTTGTCCCGGAAATCTCCGAGGACGGCCGCGCGCCCCGGAGCCCATTCGACGATGGTCGAGGGGTCCAGGTGCAGCAGGATGTCGGGCAGGTCGCCACGCCAGGACGGCATGGCGAAACCGAACACCGGGACGTTGCCCAGGTCGAGGCCGAAGGCCACGTCGGCGAACGCGAAGCCGGACGTCAGGCCGGACTCCAGCTTGCGCGGCGAGACGTTCTTCCCGATGAACGCCCCTTCGAGGTTGGTGCCCTCGACCCTGACGGAGGTGATGTTCCGTTCGCGGAGCCAGTCACCGATGTTCTCGGGCGTGTCAAGCATGTCAGGCATGGAACCTCACCTTCAGGGACGCGCCGGCCATCACGGACAGCTGGGGAAGGGTGCCGCGGACGGACACGGCTCCGGTGAAGACCGCGTCGAGGAAGGTGTCGGTCCCCGTGAACACCCGGGCGAGCGTGTGGGAAGGGCCGCTGATCACGTAACGCGGCAGACCGTCACCGAGGACGTACTCGCTCTGCTCGTCCTCGCAGGTGACCACGAGTTGCCCGGGCATCCCCGGATCCGAGCCGGTGAACTCCCAGAAGCCGGTGGCGGCGTCCCGCCACGGTGGCAGCGGCGGTTCCAGCACGCTGTGCACGTCGTCGGCCAGGGGGGCCGTCGGTTCGGATCCCCGTACCTCGACGATGGTGAAGCGGTCCGCGAGATCCACGATGAGCACGAGATCGCGATCGGCGGCGGCCCCGTGGTCGACCCTGCACTCGCCGTCGGCGAAGCGGATCGTCACCGCCTGGGGGTCGTCCTTCGACCGCACGACGACGGTGCCGCTCAGGCCCCGCAGCACCGGCAGCAGCTCCGGGACACGGGCGCTGGCACGAAGCGTCCGTGCGACCGACAGCACCAGCGGAGTGGGATCGTCCTCGGTTACGACAGAGACAGCCGATCGGGTCATGGCCGGCACTTCCTGTTCATGGTCAACTGGTCAGCTCACTCGGGGGGTTTCAGGCGGCCGAAATCGTCGTCGCGGACGCGGCAGCGGCGGTGCGGGAGAAATTCGGCGCCCGGGTGACGAGGTGATAGCTCTTCGGGTCGAAGCGCCGGGTGCGCCACCAGTACTCGGCGTTCATGCCCGGCCACAGGGTGTCGATCCGGCCGCCCTCGCCCTGGTACCAGCCCTCGCAGCCGGAGCCGTAGACGCTTCCGGACAGCCGGCTCTGCGTCTTCCAGTACGAGCGGCGCTGCACGTCGAGCCGTACGTCCAGCGCGGACAGCCCGCGCCGGCGCATCAGCTCCAGCGCGCCGGTGATGTACCGGACCTGGCACTCGATCATGAAGGCGTACGATCCCGCGCCGATCGCGGTGTTGGGCCCGGAGATCAGGAAGAGGTTCGGGTAGCCGGAGACGGTGATACCCAGGTGGGTCTGGGCGCCGTCCGACCACGCGTCGTGGAGTTCGGTCCCGCCGGTGCCGAAGACCTTCATCGGCATGAAGCCCTCGACCGCGAAGCCGGTATTGAAGACGATGGTGTCGACCGGCCGCTCCACGCCGTCCGGACCGACCACCGCGCGGGGCCGCACTTCGGTCAGCGCGCTGGGGATCAGCTCCACGTTCTCCCGCAGCAGCGCCGGGTACCAGTCGTCGGACATGATGCGCCGCTTGCACCCGACGCTGTAGTCAGGGGTGACCGCCCGGCGCAGCTCCGGGTCCGGGATCGAACGCTCGATGAACTCCTCGGCGTACCGCTGCTGCTTGCCGACCGTCTCGTTCTGCTTCTCGAAGGCGTACGCCACCTTGTCGTTGCCCCAGAAGCGGCGCCAGCGCTGCGCCTTGAGCACGAACGGCAGGTGCCGGTAGACCGCCGCCTCGATCCGGCCGATCGGCCGGTCGTCGCGCGGGAACACCCAGGGCGCGGAGCGCTGGTAGACGTACACCTGCTCCGCGTCCCGGGCGATGCACGGCACGAGCTGTGCGGCGCTCGCACCGCTGCCGATGGCGGCGATACGGCGCCCCGAGGCGTCGAAGGAGGCGTCCCACTCGGCCGAGTGCAGTACCTGGCCCTCGAACTGGTCCAGGCCGGGGATGCTGGGGATGGCCGGTGTGCTGAGGTGCCCGGTCGCGTTGACGACGACGTTCGCGGTGTACGTCGCGCCCGAGCGGGTGGAGATCTGCCACAGCTGCTCGTTCTCGGCGTACCGCATCTCCGTGACGTCGGTGCCGAACCTGATGTGGCGGCGGATGCCGTACTTCTCCGACAGGCCGATCAGGTACCGCTGAAGCTCGGCGCCGCCGGCGTACAGGCGGGACCAGCCGGGGTTCGGCTCGAAGGACAGCGAGTACTGGAGGATCGACGTGTCGACGGCGATCCCGGGGTAGGTGTTCGCCCGCCAGGTGCCGCCTACCTCCTCGGCACGCTCAAGGACGGCCAGGGAGTCGACCCCTATCTCCTTGAGCTTGATCGCGGCACAGATCCCGCCCATCCCGGAGCCGATGACGACGACCGCGTAGCGGCCGCCCGGCGCGGGGGCGGTGTGCCGGCTCCGGCTCTGGCCGGGTACCGAGTCCGGTCGGCCCGGTTGCGCCGTCGCGCGAGCGAGATCCATGTGTCTGTTCCTCTCAGTGTCCGAGCGGGGCAGGCTTTTGCCGTCGGGGGGCCGGTCAGAGCTTCAGGTACTCGGCCAGCTCGACGTAGTCGACCTGCCACAGGCCCGGGCAGCCCTTGGGGTACTGGGACCGGAAGCCGAGCAGGCCCTGCACCCGCTCAGGCAGCGAGCGGACGATCTCGTGGTCGACGATGAAGGGGTACGCCTCCTCCGGGGTGAGGAAGCTGGGCTGGAAGGCCCAGGCCACACCGCGCCGGTAGAAGTCCGTCGTCCGGTTCTGGCCGCCGCCGTGGACGACCTTGCCGTTGATGAACAGCACGTCGCCGCTCTTCATCTCGGCGGGGATCGTCATCTCCGGGGTGCCGCGGTCCTCGTAGTCCGGCCAGTGGTTGCTGCCGGGGATGACGCGCGTGGCGCCGTTCTCCTCGGTGAAGTCGGTCAGCGCGACCAGAAAGTTGATCATTGTCTCGGGGCCGGCCGGCCCCATGCCGATGAACGGGTAGTTGTTCTCCAGATCACGGTGGAGCGGCTGCGCCTTGTTCCCCGGCCCGATCTCGATCACCTGCGCGGTGTTCATCCAGTACGCCCCGGACTCTTCCAGAAAGACCGCGTCCGCCAGGGCGGCGACGATCTCGTGGTTGAGGATCTCCTCGCGGAAGGTCTTGCTCAGCGTGACGAGGTTGGTGAGCCGCTTGGTGTTCTTGCCGTGGAAGTCGGCGATGCCCTCGTCACCGGGGTTCTTGGCGCCTGGCTCCAGCGCGTGCATCGCCGGGTCGATCTCGGCGTTGAAGCGGCGGACCTGGTCCTGGGACAACAGCTGCTGGATGATCACTCCGCCGTCCTCGGACACGATGTCCAGAATGTCGGCGACCGGAGTCGCTGCCGGGACGGAGCGCAGTTTCACGTTCGTGCTGGTGGTCATCTCGTACCCCTTGTGCATACCGGGTGGGCGGTTGGAGGGACGTGCGGGGAGGCTCGGATACCGGCTGACGGAGTGCCGGCGTGGGACAAGAAAGTCAGGCGAGCCGTTTTTGGTCGTAAGACCAAGTCCGATGACCACATCGTGATGCTGGTATGAACTGATGTCAACGGTCGATGTGGCGGAAATTCGAGAGCGTCCCAGCCCCGTAATCTGGGGGTACCAGTGGATTCAGGAGAGGCTGGGCGAAGCACCGGGCCCGGGTGACACTCTTCGATTGCGACGCTCCACCTCCGCTTCAACCAGCCAACTAGCGGAAAAGTTGGTCACTTGATCTAGAGGGAATCGGACGCGATGGGGACTTCGCGGGAGGTGGCTGTGATGGCCCTGTCGGCGGCGAGTCGGGCGAACGCAACACTCGACTGGTAACACAACGTTTACCGGGGGGCATCCACGTCAGGCACAGGCCCAGAAGCCCCGCCTGGTCTTGCCGCCGAGCAGGCCGGCCCGACATCGGGCCAGGAGCGGCGGAGGTGCGCAGCCACGCACCTTCCCATGTCGATGTCCTCGGTCGTGGCGATACCCGACTCGATTCCGTGCCCATCGGACAAGCGGCCCGGTCGCCGCCACCCACGCCGACGGTGTCAACGGAGTGTATGAGGCTGGGGTCCGAAACCTGGTCAACGGTCCGAGTCGGTCCGAACGGTTGGTGAAGCCGGGCCATGCACCCCGGCAATGCACTGCTTCTGACCAGGCGCGCGTCATGGGCATGCGACTTAGTCACGATACCCTGACAGGCGACAGTCACCTCCGTACACGTAGATAGGGTTCTGCCATGGCGCGACTCCGAGCCACCCAGCGCCGCGAGGTCTTCATCCAGGCGGCCGTCGACGTGATCGCGGAATTCGGGGTGGACGGTGCCACCACCCGCCGGATCGCGGCGCAGGCCGGCGCGCCTCTCGCGAGCCTGCACTACTGCTTCAGCTCCAAGGAGGAGCTCTTCTTCGCGATCTACGAGCAGCAGATCGCCACGCTGGAGAACACCATCTGGCATGTACGCGAACGAGCCGGCCTGGGCCGCACCGCGGCCAGCCTGCTCCGGCAGCTCATGGGCTACTACCAGTCTGCCGAGAAGCATGCGCACGCCCAGGCCGAGCTGTTCTTCTGGGTCCTGCGCCAGGAGGGGGAACTTGCCTCCAAGGCCTACCAGATCCATCTCGAAGTGATGATCAAGACCCTCAACAAGGGGATGCGCGAGGGTGACGAGGCGAAGCTCGTGGAGCCACTGGCCCGCATGATCGCCGCCGTGAGTGACGGGCTGGTCTACCAGTGGCTGGCGTTCCGGGACCCCGACCACCTGATGGTCGACATCGACCTGGCCACCGAGGCGATGGAGCGGCTGGCCGACGGACACCGGGCCGGGCGGCCCTGACCACTGCCCCCGCGCTCACGACCGCGGGGACGCCCCGACCATACTGAGGGCGAACTCTCCGTACTGCCAGGCCACGGTGTCCTCGGTCAGTTCGCCGTCGTCCCGGAACCAGGTGGCCACGCCCATACCGAGATCCAGGATCGCGTACGAGGCCAGCCGGGCCGACGCGACACTGAAGCACCCCGCCGCAACACCCTCCGTCACCAGGTCGCGGAATCCCGCCTCGTACTCCGCGCGGCGGGTCAGGATCTTCGTACGGTGGGGCTCGGCCAGGCTGCGGATCTCGCGATTGCCGACGAACGCCTCCTGCCGATGGCGGGCGTGGTAGCGCACGTGGGCCTCGGTGGCGCGCCGCAGCCGCTCGGTGGGATCACTGCTGCTGTCGACGGCCACCCGGTGCAGCGCCAGCAGGTTGTCCATGGTGTCCGTCATGATCTGCACGAGCAGATCCTGCTTGGACGCGACGTGCTTGTACAGGCTCGGTCCGCGGATCCCCACCGCCGCGCCGATGTCGGCCATCGTGGTCGCCCCGTAGCCGAGCCTGGTGAACAGGTCCAGCGCCGCGGCGCGGATGCCCTCGGTCCGCGATCCCGCCACGGTCATCCCCGCTCACCCCTCGGTTGTGTACTCCCATGCCAGTGCAGACCGGCTAGCCAAGAGTAGCAGGAGCGTCATCGGATCGAATGCCTGGCTCTTGTCATCCGGTCTGTGCCGCCTTACAGTCGGCTAACCCTCATTAGCCGACAGGAGTACTCATGACTGTCGATCTCTTCCCGGGTCCGGTCGTGGCGAAGCTCGCCGACCCCGGCGCCCGCTTCATTCGGGAGACCGTGCTCCCCGTCGAGGACCGGCACAGGAGAGTCGTCCGGGCGGGGTTTTTCGCCCCCCATGTCGCGGCCGAGTACGGCGGTCACGGACTGGACATGCGGGGCCGCACCGTGGTGTTCGAGGAGGCGGGCTACTCACTGCTCGGCCCGCCGGCGCTGAACATCGCCGCTCCCGACGGGGGCGACATGCGCCTGCTGGAGGCCGTCGCGACCCCCGAGCAGCAGGAGCGCCATCTGCGCCCGCTCGCCACCGGCGAGATCCGGTCGTGCTTCGCGATGACCGAACCGGCCCCCGGTGCGGGATCGGACCCGGCCGCGCTGACCACGCGCGCCGAACGGGTTCCGGGCGGCCGGCGCATCGACGGCCGCACCGGCACCACCCTCGCCGTCGACGGCGGAATGTCCTGTCACTGTCCGGTGACCCCTGAGCCCTGCACGTCGCGCACCGTCCCGGAGGCACCGTGAAACTCGATCCCGACGCGCAGGCGTCGGCCGACCTGCTCAAGGAGCTGCTTCCGCGACCGCTGCACCGGCTGGGCGTCGCGGGTGCACGAGAGTGGGTCCGCGCACGCGCCTCCGACCTTCCGCCTCCGGTCATCCACGAGGTGTACGACCGGACCGTCCCCGGCGCGGAAGCCGAGATCCCGGTCAGGGTGTACCGGCCCGGCCCCGAGGCCGGACTGCCGGTCCTGGTATACCTCCACGGAGGCGGCTGGACGGTGGGCGGTCTGGACGGCGTGGACGCCCTGTGCCGCACGCTGTCGACGGCGGCGGGCTGTGTCGTCGTCTCGGTGGACTACCGTCTCGCGCCCGAGCACAAGTTCCCCGAGCCGCTCGACGACTGCTTCCGCGCCCTGACCTGGGTGTCCTCCCACGCCGCCGAACTGGGCGCAGACTCGTCCCGCATCGCGATCGGCGGCGACAGCGCCGGCGCCAACCTCTCCGTGGCCGTGTGCCTGCTCGCCCGCGACCGGGGCGGCCCACCCATCGTCTTCCAGTTGCTGGCCTACCCGCCCACCGAGTACGGCGTGCCACGCCCGTCCTGGACCGAGTACGCCGACGGTCCATTGATCACCAGCGACGACGTCCTGTGGTTCTGGGACCAGTACCTGCGCGACGAGGCCGACCGCGCCGACCCGCTCGCCGTGCCCGCGAACGCTCGCGACCTGCGAGGCCTCCCGCCGGCGTTCATCATCACCGCGGAGTGCGACCCGCTGCGCGACGACGGGGAGGACTTCGCCCGCCGGCTACGAGAGGACGGCGTACGAAGCGCCGCCAAGCGCTACCCGGGCGTCTTCCACGCTTTCTTCACCGAGGTCGGAACCATCGCACGGGCGAAGGAGGCGGTCGACGACGCCGCCGGGCACCTCGTCCGCGCGTTCGGGGCGGACACCCAAGATGACAGTTCTTGATCGCATGACCAAGTTGATTGGCTCCGGCGGCAGCTTGCCCAGGTGATCGAAGGCAGGCTGTGCCGGTCACCCGGTACAGGGAGGCCCTTCCCCGCGAGTGCAGAAGCACTCGGCATTCCTTGAATTGCGTTTCCCGCACATTTCGGCGGGCGGTGCACTTACCGCGTGCCCTAGATCGGCAAATCGCGTTGACGTGGATGAATGCAGCCCAGGCGAGGTCGCGATGAGCGCGGCCCGCCAATGCCGTTGACCTCACCGTAATACGGGCCGAGTTGGCACCGGACCTCGTTGCTTCCGGAGTGCCATGCCCTGTCGGAGTTAATCGCAATCTTCGGAGAAGATTCCTCTTCTTGCCCCTGTCAAGCGAAACAAAGAATTTACCACACCCCCGTCTTGCCCAGTTGGGACATTCGACCTAGTCTTTCGACCAATTCGGTCGGCTGTGCTGAACCCAACTCACCCAGTCCGGACTGATCTCATCCTGGAGCCGGCCCGAGACACGAACTCCAAGGGCAGCCCGCTCAGATCTCAACCCTCACCGCCGAAGCCCCTGTCCAGGGGCAGGGGCCACCGTCAGGAGACAACCCATGAGTTCCGTGAGACCAGCGACCGAGACGGAGGTGCCGTCCGTGGGAGTCGCTTCAGAGCCCCAGTTGCGCGGCAACCTCAGCATGTTCCACCTACTGTTCACCGTGCTGGCCTTCAACGCACCCATGGCGGTCGTCGTCGGCTTCATCCCGCTCGTCGTCGGCTACGGCAACGGCATCGGCGCACCGGTGGCCTTCGTGGCGGCAGGCGTGATCCTGGCCCTGTTCGCCGCCGGCTTCACCACGATGGCCCGGCATCTCCCCAATCCCGGTGGGTTCTACGCCTACATCACCGCAGGCCTGGGCCGGGTCGTCGGGCTGGGCTCCTCGTTCCTGGCACTCCTGTGCTACTACGCCATCACCCTGTCCTGCTACGCGTATTTCGGTCTGGTGCTCAAGTCGCTCATCCAGGACAGGTACCACGGACCGGCGATCAGCTGGTGGCTCTGGGGCCTGGCGCTGGTGGCGGCCGTCGGCGTGCTGGGCTATTTCAAGCTCGACGTGTCAGCGCGGGTCCTGTCCGTGGTGCTGGTGTGCGAGGTCGTCATCGTCCTGGTCTACGACGCCAGCGTGGTGGCCAAGGGCGGCGCCTCGGGTTTCAGCCTCTCCTCCTTCACCCCGGACGCGGCCCTCTCGGGGTCGACGGGTCTCGCGCTGCTGTTCGCCGTCCTCTGTTTCGGCGGGTTCGAGGCGACCACCATCTTCCGCGACGAGGTGCGCGACCCGGACCGCACCGTGCCCCGGACGACGTACCTGTTCATCGGCCTGGTGACGCTCCTGTACGCCGGCAGCGCGTGGCTGCTGATCCAGGCGTACGGCACCGACAAGGTGGTGGCTGCCACGGCTGCCGACCCGACGCAGTCGTTCATGGACAGCGCCGCCGCGTACAGCGGGCGCGTCTTGGTTGACCTGGCCACCGTGCTGCTCACCACGAGCATCTTCGCCGCGGCGCTGTCCAGTCACAACATCACGGCTCGCTATCTCTACAACCTCGGCGCGGACGGAATCCTGCACAAGGGGCTCAGCAAGGTGCACCCCCGCCAGGGCGCCCCCTACCGCGCGTCCCTGGTCACCACCGTGGCGACGGTCCTCGGCCTGGCGCCCTTCGTCATCTTCGCGGCCGACCCCACCCTTCTGTACGCGACCCTGAGCGGCATCTTCGGCTACGCACTGATCGTCCTGCTGCTGGTCACCGGAGTCGCGATCCCCGTCTACCTCCGGCGGACCAGGCCGAGCGACACCAACGTCTGGAAGTCAGTGGTCGCGCCCGTCCTCGCTCTCACCGGTCTCGCCGTGTCGCTGGTCCTGGCGACGCAGAACTTCAGCACCCTCATCAGTGGCTCCGAGAGCCTGACAAACGGGATGTTCGCCCTGGTCTATGGAACGTTCGTAGTGGGCGTCATCACTGCCTTGGTCTACCGCCGGTCCCGCCCCGACGTCTACGAGCGCATCGGCCGGCAGTAGGCACCGAGCAGCCGCCACTCCGACCCGCAGGGCCTGTACGAAAATGAACGACAGAGGAAGGTGGACACCTTGTCCGACGTAAGTGTTCTCGGTCTCGGCCTGATGGGGACGGCGGTCGCGTCCGCGATCGTGGAAGGCGGTCGGGAGGTCACGGTGTGGAACCGCACCGCCACCAAGGCGGAGAAGCTCCGCGAGCGGGGTGCCGGAGTGGCGGAGTCGGCGGTCGCCGCCGCCCAGGCGAGCCCGGTGGTCATCTCGGTCCTCACCGACAGCGCGGCGCTGCGCACAGTCCTGGGCGACGACGTCCGGCTCGACGGACGGACGATCGTCAACCTCGCGACGGGAACACCCCACCACGCGATCGAGACCGACGCGTGGGTCAGGGAGCGCGGTGGCCGCTATCTGCACGGGACCATCGCCGCGTACCCCAAGGACATCGGCCGGCCGGGTGGAGGTGTCGTCTTCTCCGGGCCCGCGGAGATCTGGAACGAGCTGGAGCCGACCCTGCTGCTGCTCGGCGGCACCACCAACCACGCGGGCGACAACGTGGGCGACGCCTGTGCCCTGGACCTCGGCATGCTCATCTTCTACATGGCTGCGGAAGGCGCCTTCCAGGAAGCACTGGCGTTCGCGTCGGCGTACGGCGTCTCGCCCCGGAGGCTGCTCAACCACACGCTGCCGACCGTGGCGATCCTGGAACGCGAACTCCGCGACTCGGTGGACCGCGTCGAGAAGGGCGACTACAGCACGGACGAGGCGACCATCGACACGTTCTTCGCCTGTATGGAACTGGCCACCACATCCTCCTACGACATCGGCCTGCGTGGCCCGATGACGGAAGGTGCGCGCAAGCTCTACCAGCGCGCAGTGGAGGCCGGGCGCGGAGCCGACCTGCCCGCGGCGCTGTTCCCGCTTCTCCTGGAGAAGCCCGCGCCGCAGGCAGACTGACCGCGCCACCGTCGGCGGCGTCCCCGAGCCCCCGCTTCCTGCCCTGACGCGGGGGCCCACCGTCATCCGAGAAGATGCGCGACGTGCAGCACGGCCAGGGCCTGTGTGATGTCGTGATCAATGTTGCCGGTCGGGTCCGCCGGGAGAGCGGATCCGGTAGGAACGAGGACTGTGACGCGCAGGCAACTCGCCGATGATCGGTGGGAGTTGATCGAGCCGTATGTGCCGATCGGTGAGTACGGCCCGTATCCCGAGCGGCTGCGGGACCAGTTCGAGGGGGTGATCCGGCGGTTCCGGTCCGGTGCCCAGTGGCGTGAGGTGCCGGGCGAGTTCGGGCCTTGGGCCACCGTCGACGGACGCTTTCGGGTCTGGCGGAACGCCGGTGTGTTCACCGCCCTCCTGGAGGGTCTGATCACCGAGGCCGCCCGCCAGGGGAAGGCTGACTTGTCCCTGGTCGGCGTGGACTCCACGACCGCCCGCGGCCACCACGACGCCGCCGGGATGCGGATCGGCAAGGAGGTCATGGACAGGCCATAGCCACATGTCGTCGTCAACACTGCCCTTGCCGGAAACCTCATCCGGCCTGGTCACGCAGCATGCTGGTACTCGTGAAGGAGGCCGCCGAGTCGGTCGGTTCGATGTATGTCGAGGCGGGCGATTTCGTCCGGATCGGTGATCGGTTCGGGGGGCGGGTGCAGCGGGCGGGCGTTCGCGATGCCCTGGTGCGGCCGGTGCGCGTTGTAGAACTGCTCGAACTCCCGCAGCGCGTGGAGGAGATGCCGCTGGTTCCAGATCAGGGTGCGGTCCAGCAGTTCACGGCGGCAGGTCTGCACCCATCTCTCCATGATGGAGTTCATGCGGGGCATCCGGATGCCGCTGAGCACGATCTCGATCCCCGCGTCGGCGAGGATCGTGTCGAACAGTTCGGGGAACTTCCCGTCCCGGTCCCGGATCAGGTAGCAGGCCTGGCAGCCGGCGTCCTGGAGATCCATGACGAGATTCCTCGCCGCCTGCACGACCCAGAAGGCGGTCGGGTGCGCGGTCACACCCAGGATCCGGATGCGCCGGTCGGTGTGCTCGATGAGCGCGAACACGTACAGCCGCGCCCCGGACAGGGTGACGGTTTCGAAGAAGTCGCACGCGAGGAGCGCGTCCGCCTGGGAGCGCAGGAAGTCCGCCCAGGTACTGGACGTCCGCTCGGGCGCCGGCGGGGTCCCGGCGTCCTTGAGGATCTCCCAGACCGTGGACGCCGCCACTTTCACGCCGAGGACGAGCAGTTCACCGTGCAGGCGTCGGTAGCCCCAGGTCGGGTTCTCGCGGGCCAGGCGCAGGATCAGCGCCCGGATCGAGCGGACGGTGCGCGGCCGTCCGGGCCGCTTGGGGCGGCAGATGCGGGCGTGCCGCTGCTTCACCAGGTTGTGGTGCCACCGCAGCACCGTGTCCGGACGTACCAGAAGCCGGAGACGACGCAGCACCTGGCGCGGCAGCGGTGCCAGGAGCGCGGCGAGGAAGCCCCGATCCTCGGGGGCAAACTTCACCCTTCTCGGGCCGAGTTGGCGCTCAAGGACCGTGATCTGGTGGCGTAGGGCCAGGATCTCGGCGTCCTTGGCGCGGTCGCTCATCGGGAGCAGCCAGAGCGCGGCGAAGGCATTCGACACGGTCAGACAGGCGAGACGCAGGAGCACGAGTGGTCATCATGCCGTGGCAACTGGCAGCGGCCGCAAGCGGGATGACCTGCGCGGACGAGATTCTCGGCACGCACAGTGTCTCCACCACGCTGCGCATACCGCATGCCCGCGTCGTACCGCAGGGATCACGAAACGTCACGACCTGCGACGTCTACGAGTTCAACCTGAGTACCGGCCCGACCTCCTCGACGGCTTCATCGCCGAGACCGGCCTCACCTGGACACCGCCATGACGTCACCCCGAAGCGAAAACCTCAGAAGCGCCGAACATAAACGTAAATGCGAAGTCGAACTCTTCCCTCATTGGAGTTGAACTCCGACGACGTCGAACCTACGCTGCCAATGAAGTAGAACCGCGTCTCACCTGGGAAAACGTGCTCCGCTGCTCTTCGGAATGGGCTGACACTTCGGGCAGAAGTAGGAGGAGCGGTTCATGAACGGGGCTCTTCTGATCCTCGTTCCACACCGGTTACATGCCTGGTCAGAGCGCCCATACACGTTCAAATCTCTGCTGAAATAACCCGACTCGCCGTTGACGTTGACGTACAGGCTGTCGAAGCTCGTGCCGCCCACGGACAGGGCGGCGTTGAGTACGTCCCTGATGTGGCCGAGGAGTTCGAGCGTGCGGGGGCGGGTGAAGGTGGACGTCGGGCGGTCGTA
This sequence comes from Streptomyces spinoverrucosus, assembly GCF_015712165.1. Classification (NCBI taxonomy): domain Bacteria; kingdom Bacillati; phylum Actinomycetota; class Actinomycetes; order Kitasatosporales; family Streptomycetaceae; genus Streptomyces; species Streptomyces spinoverrucosus. The sequence goes on from NZ_JADPZX010000001.1 coordinate 2,375,499, forward strand.
GTGGAGGCGAGCGCGCCAAAGGGCCTCGTCCGCGTAGATGTTGCCGACGCCGCTGATCAACGACTGGTCCAGCAGGGCGCGTTTGATGGTGCTGCGCTTGCGACGCAGCGCCTGGTGGAACACCTCGTCGTCGAACAACGGGTCGATGGGGTCGCGGGCGATGTGTGCGATGACGTCGGGCAGGCCGTCGGCGGTGGTGTCGTGCAACGACAGGCCGCCGAAGGTGCGCTGGTCGACGAAGCGCAGTTCGGTGCCGAGGGCGTCGGCGAACCGGACGCGGATGCGCAGGTGCTTCTCGTCGGGTACCGCGTGCGGCTGGACCAGGAGCTGGCCGCTCATGCCGAGGTGGGCCAGGATCGCCTGGTCGGTGTCCTCCAGCGGCAGCCACAGGTACTTGCCGCGCCGGCTCGGGGTGCCGACGCGGTGGCCCTTCAGGCGGTGCGCGAAGTCGTCGGCGCCGGCGAGGTGACGGCGTACGGCGCGCGGGTGCAGCACCTCGACGTCGGTGACGGTCCGGTGGGCGACCCACTGCTCCAGGCCACGCCGGACGACCTCCACCTCGGGCAACTCGGGCATCGCGCCTCCCCCGTCCCAATCCGTCGTACGAGCCGAGCGCCCGCCCCGGGCTGGGGCGGGCGCTCGGGTGTGCTGTTGTGTTCCGCAGGTGCCTGTTCCGGCGGAGCCGGTCAGCCCGACGCCGAGGGGGCGTCCGTGCTGTCACCGGCGGTGCCTTCCCGCGCGGCGCCGTCCCTCAGCGGGACCGCGGCCACGGCCGGTGCCGCGCCCGTGGCCGCGGCGGCCTTGGCGCGCTCGTCCGCCGCCGCGCGGATGGACCGCCAGGCGGATTCGGCGGCCTGCTGCTCCGCCTCCTTCTTGCTGCGGCCGGTGCCGGTGCCGTACGAGACGCCTCCGACGCGGGCGGCAGCAGTGAAGGTCTTCTCATGGTCGGGGCCGGTCTCCGTGACCAGGTACTCGGGCACGCCGAGCCCCTCGGTCGCGGTGAGCTCCTGGAGGGACGTCTTCCAGTCCAGGCCGGCTCCGAGGTTCGAGGACTTCTCGATCAGCGGGTCGAACAGGCGGTGCACCAGCTCCGCCGCCGAGTCCAGGCCCTGGTCGAGATAGACCGCGCCGATCACCGCTTCCAGGGTGTCGGCGAGGATCGATGCCTTGTCCCGGCCGCCCGTGCCCTCTTCACCGCGGCCGAGCCGGATGAAGGAGCCCAGGTCCAGCGTCCGCCCCACGTCCGCCAGCGCACGAGAGTTGACCACCGCGGCCCGCAGCTTGGCCAGCTGGCCTTCGGGCAGGTCGGGGTGGGTGCGGTACAGCGTGTCCGTGACGACGAGGCCGAGCACGGAGTCCCCGAGGAACTCCAGCCGCTCGTTCGTCGGCAGACCGCCGTTCTCGTACGCGTAGGAACGGTGGGTCAGCGCTCGCACCAGAAGGGCGGACTCGACCTTGTAGCCGAGCCGCCCTTCCAGAAGCGTGTGGGACGAGGCCTGGTTGTCCGGTCCACCCCCGCTCGCGCGGGAAGACTGCTTCTTCGGCGTGGACACAGTGCCTCTCACCAGCCGCTCAGACCTCGAGGACCTGGCGCTTGTTGTAGGTGCCGCACGACGGGCACGCGATGTGCTGCTGCTTGGGCTCGTGGCAGCGCTCGCACGCAACCAGGGTGGGGACCGCAGCCTTCCACTGCGACCGGCGGTGGCGCGTGTTGCTGCGCGACATCTTCCGCTTCGGAACAGCCACGGCTACTTCTCCTGCTTCTCGTCGACGCCCGCTTCGGCGCCGCTCATCTCGTCCTTATCGCCGTCTTCGAGTGAATCGGCGAGTCCCTGCAATGCCGCCCAACGGATGTCGACGGCGTTGTGGTGGTGGTCCGGGTCGTCCGCGAGACGTGCTCCGCACTCGGCGCACAGTCCCGGGCAGTCTTCCTGGCACACCGGCTGCATCGGCAGTGCGAGCACCACCGCATCGCGCAGCAGAGGTTCGAGGTCGAACAGGCCGTCCTCGAGAAAGAGCCTGTCCTCGTCGTCCTCGGCGTCGTCGCCCGGTTCCGCATGGTGCACGCGGCCCCGGTCGTCGGCGTCAGGGTACGAGAACATCTCCTGGAAGTCCGCTTCGAGCTCCAGCCCGACCGGCTCCAGACACCTTACGCACTCCCCCTCGGCCCGTGCACGGGCGGTGCCTGTGACAAGCACACCTTCCATGACGGACTCCAGACGGAGTTCGAGCTCCACCGGCGTGCCTTGCGGCACTCCGATGACGTCCTTCAGACCGAGGTCCCTCGGGGCGTCGACCGTGCGGGTCAGGCGCTGCAGCGCACCAGGCCGCCGCCCCAGCTCGTGCGTATCGAACACGAGAGGGTTGCGGTGGTCGAGGCGGGCGTTCAGAGCCATTCCTGCTTTCGATCTTGTGAGCTCACGGACGCCGCCCTCGGTGTTCCCGGGCAGCGCTGATCGCGGACGTACGCGCGACCGAAGAGCCAGGATACTGGACCTTTCGCCGACGGCCCAATCGGCGGTGTCAGCCGTTGCCGCGGCCCTGTTCGTACGCGCGCAGCTGCTCCGCGCTGATCATGCTCGTGTCGAAGAGGCTGGTCTCGTCGAGCGCCTGGGGCTGCGCGTAGCTCTGCTGGTGCGGATCGTAGGCGGGCTGCTGCGGGTACGCGGCGTACGGATCGGCCTGCTGGTAGCCGTACGGGTCCTGCTGGGCGTACTGCTGCTGGTAGCCGTAGGGATCCTGCTGGGGCTGCTGGAGCGGCTGCTGCTGGTAGGCGTAGGCGTCCTGGGTGGCGTACGGCTGCTGGGCCGGGATCTCCGGGGCCTGCGCGGGCTCGGCCGGGGCGTCGGACATGGCGGCGAGGTCGGCGAGGTAGTCGGCGTCGCTGCTGTGCTGGACGGTGGCGGTGTCGAGGGAGCCGAGGTCGTCGGTGGCGATCCGGCCGTGCAGCTTCTGCCGGCCGCGGCCGACCGCCTCCAGGGTCTTGGCGAGGACCGCCTCGAAGGCGCCCAGCTTGACGTCGACGTACTCGTCGGCGGTACGGCGCAGCGTCTCCGGGTCGTGGCTGCGCTCGGGGGCGTCCTCGTCCTCGTAGCCCTGCTCGTCGAGGCCGGGGCCGGTGCCGAGCAGCTTCTCGCGGCCGCGGCCGACGGAGCCGAGGGTCTTGGTGAGGACGACCTCGAAGTTGGCGAGCTTGGAGTCGACGTAGTCGTCGGCCTCGGCGCGGATCTCCTCGGCCTCCTGGCGGGCCTCGGCCAGGATCCGGTCGGCCTCGGCCTGGGAACGGCGGGCGACCTCGGTGTCGGAGATCAGCGAGCCGCGCTCGGCGTGCGCGCCCTGGATGATCCGCTCGGCCTCCTGGCGGGCCTGCTCGACCATCTGCTCGCGGCCGCCGATCAGCTCCTGGGCCTGGGCGAGGGAGTCGGGCAGCGCCGCGCGCACCTCCTCCAGCATGGCGAGCAGGTCGGCGCGGTTGACCACGCAGGAGGCCGACATGGGCATGCCCCGGGCACTGGAGACCGCCGAGACGATCTCGTCGAGCTTGTTCTGTACGTCCACCGGTTGCTCGCCACTCTCTACAGCTGTGTTGGAGACGGACGGGACGACTGTAGCCCGTTGCGGTGCAACCCGTTCAGGCTTGGCGCAGGCGCTCGTTGAGAGCGTCCAGGACAGCCGGCGGCACCAGGTGGGAGACGTCGCCGCCCCACTGTGCGACCTCCTTGACCAAGGAGGACGACAGGAAGCTGTAGGTGGGGTTGGTGGGCACGAAGAGGGTCTCGACGCCCGTCAGGCCGTTGTTCATCTGGGCCATCTGCAGCTCGTAGTCGAAGTCGCTGACCGCGCGCAGGCCCTTGACGATCGCCGGGATGTCGCGCTGCTTGCAGAAGTCGACGAGGAGGCCGTGGAAGGCCTCGACCCGGACGTTGCCGTACTCGGCGGTGACCTCGCGGATCAGGTCGATCCGCTCGTCGATCTCGAACAGGCCCTTCTTGGACTTGTTGATCATCACCGCGACATAGACCTCGTCGTAGAGGCGGGAGGCGCGGGCGATGATGTCCAGGTGTCCGTTGGTGATGGGGTCGAACGACCCGGGACAGACGGCTCGGCGCACTTGAGATCCCTCGCTCTCAGGTCCGGTCATGGTGCGTCTTCGCACGTGGAGGCGGCGCGACCGTACCAAAACGTTCCCTCGCCGTAGCGACGGGTGCGTAGGGGCTCGAAGCCCTTCGGCCACCCGAATTCACCGCCTCTGGTGCTGCGCTCCACGGTGACGAGGGCTTCTTCGGCGAGCCACCCCTCCGTGCGGAGTGTGAGCAGAATCTCCCGAAGATCGTCGTCCGTGACGGCGTACGGCGGGTCGAGGAACACGATGTCGTACGGGTCGCCCGGCGGTGAGGTGCGGATGATCTGTTCCGCTTTGCCCGATCTGACCTCAGCGCCGGGCAGGCCGAGGTTCTTGACGTTCTCGCGCACGATCCGCGCCGCTCGCGCGTCGGCTTCGACGAGGAGGGTGTGGGCGGCGCCGCGGGAGAGGGCCTCCAGGCCTACGGCGCCTGATCCGGCGTAGAGGTCCAGTACGCGTTCGCCGTCCAGAGGGCCGCCGAGGAGGGACTGCCAGGTGGAGAAGAGGGCCTCGCGGGCGCGGTCGGAGGTAGGGCGGGTACCGGTCCCTGGCGGGACGGCCAGGCGGCGTCCGCCGGCTGCGCCGGCGATCACGCGGGTCATCTTGGGTCCTCGGTCGTGGGTTGTTGTGGATTCAGTGTGGCAGGTGGAGGGGCTGGGGGTGCCTATCGGCGTGGGTGCGCATTGTTGTGGGCGGCTGCGGGTTCGTTGTGGCTTCTCGCGCAGTTCCCCGCGCCCCTGGGGGCGTTGCCCTGCCCGGCGACGACAAGAGTTCACCCCTTCTCCAGATACTGCTCCCTCTCCTCGTCCAACAGGGCGTCCAGGGCCGTGCGCAGGGCCGGTAGGCCGGTCAGGTCGGGGTCGGTGGTGACCACCTTGGTGGCCTCCTCCCGGGCCTCCGCGATGATCTCCTCGTCCTCGATGACGGCCAGCACCCGCAGGCTGGTACGGGCGCCGGACTGGGCCTGGCCGAGGACGTCGCCCTCGCGTCGCTGTTCGAGGTCGATGCGGGAGAGTTCGAAGCCGTCGAGCGTGGCGGCCACCGAGTTCAGCCGCTGGCGGGCTGCGCTCGCCTCGGGCATCTCGGTGACCAGCAGGCACAGTCCGGGTGCCGAGCCACGGCCGACGCGGCCGCGCAGTTGGTGGAGCTGGGAGACGCCGAAGCGGTCGGCGTCCATGATCACCATCGCGGTGGCGTTCGGCACGTTCACGCCGACCTCGATGACTGTGGTGGCCACCAGGACGTCCGTCTCTCCGGCGGCGAACCGGCGCATGACGGCGTCCTTGTCGTCGGGCTGCATCCGGCCGTGCAGGACCTCGACCTTGAGTCCCTGGAGTGGGCCCTTGGCGAGGTGGTCGGCCACGTCGAGGACGGCGAGCGGGGGGCGCTTCTCGGCCTCGTCCTCGGGGGACTTCTTCTTTTTCGCCGCCTTGGGGTCGTCCTCCTCGTCGCCGATGCGCGGGCAGACGACGTACGCCTGATGGCCCTGGGAGACCTCCTCGCGCACCCGCTCCCAGGTCCGGGCCAGGAAGTGCGGCTTGTCGGCGGCGGGGACGACATGGCTGGCGATCGGGGAGCGGCCGGCCGGGAGCTGGTCGAGGACCGAGGTCTCCAGGTCGCCGAAGACGGTCATGGCGACCGTGCGCGGGATCGGCGTGGCGGTCATGACCAGCAGGTGGGGCGGCTGCTTGCCCTTGCCGCGCAGGGCGTCGCGCTGCTCGACGCCGAAGCGGTGCTGTTCGTCGACGACGACCAGGCCGAGGTCGTGGAACTGGACCTTGTCCTCGATCAGCGCGTGCGTGCCGATCACGATCCCGGCCTCGCCGGTGACGAGATCGAGCAGCGCCTGTCGGCGGGCGGCGGCGCCCATGGAGCCGGTCAACAGCACCACCTTGGTGGCCTGCTCAGCGCCACCCAGCATCCCGCCCTCGGCCAGTTCGCCCATCATCTCCACGACCGAGCGGTGGTGCTGCTGGGCGAGCACCTCGGTGGGCGCGAGCATGGCGGCCTGCCCGCCCGCGTCGACGACGGCGAGCATGGCGCGCAGGGCGACCATGGTGTTGTGGGTCACCGTGAAGTTGTCGGTGACGTAGGCATGGCTGGGGTGGGCGACACTGATGCACTGGACCGGCTTGCGTCCCACATATTCGACTGCACGGATGCCGCGGCGGAAGGTGTTGTATTTCGGCCGGTGCCGCACCCGGTCTGCCTTGCGGGACAGTCGGAACGGAGCGTACTCGTCGGGCAGTGCGACGGAGACCTCGAAGGCGGTTCGCTTCAGCAGGATCCGTGCTCGGCCTCCCAGCGAACGCACAAGCCAGGCAACATCATCTGCGAGCCGGCGTGAGGCCGAGCAGAACGAGATGCTGAGGCCACTCGCCTGAATGGTGCCGTCAGTGTCCAGGAGCCCCTGCAGCAGAGCGAGACGGTTCTTGATCGAGGTGTTCTTGAACTCGGTGGGGATGAACTTGCCGTGTGAGGTCAACCCCCACAATCCCAGAGTACGGAGGGCCTGGATGATGGGGTTGCGTACGCCGCCCGTGCGACGGGTGAGCTGGATCGTGTGGTCACACCGAGAGCCCGTAACCGGAACAAGGCGGCAGTCGGGAGCCACGGCCGACGCCGCGGCATCGCGGATCTCGGCGTCGACGGTGGACAGCCTCAAGTTGTGTCGGAACGAGCCGCCGCCCAGCAGCAGACCGAAGAGGTAAGGGTCGAGCGGCAGCTGCGAATCGTCCCCCAGGTCGACCGGGGTCGCCGCCGGGAGGTACCACTTCGAAGATCCGTTGGCCTTGAACGTGTCGAGACGGATCTCCCGCGTCGTCATGACCTTGGGAGCCTGGCCACGGTGCCATCCGCAGCTCGTACCGACGATCCAGAGATGCTCGTCGTCGCACTCGACAGAACTTCCGTCAGAGAGGACCAGCCGCCAGACATCACGCTCTCCCTGCGGGAAGACACCGTCGACCAGCGCGATCTCCCCGTCCGGAACGACAACCTCGTCTCCGACCGCCAGGTCCCCCATACGACGGAATCCGGTTGGTGTGAGCACGAGCGAGTCGAGCGGCTGGGCCTTCCCCGATCCGACCTCGCCCTGGAGCAGTCGGTGCATCGGGTGCTCGGTGGCCAGGTCGCCGAAGATCTCCTCGGAGACCTTCCGCTGGCCCTCGGTGAGGGTGAACGGCAGCCGGTCGTCGAAGGCGGCGAGGAGGCCGTCCGGCGTGGGCCTGCGGGGCACCGCGGGGAGCTGGGCGTCGGCGTGCCGGCGGCGGGCGAGGGCGACCTGGAGGACGAAGGCCTCGTCCCACTTGAGGCGGTCGCGGGCGTCGGCGATGTCCGCCTTGGTGTGCGGGCGGTGGATCTTCAGCAGCGCCTCGGGGAGGGAGACCAGGCCGCGGCCCTCACGGAGGGGGTCCGGGAGGGGGTCGAGGGCCTCCTGGGCGCTGGGGAGCACGGTCTGGATCGCCTTGCCGATCTTCCAGGACTCCAGCTTGGCGGTGGCCGGGTAGATCGGGATCAGGGCGCCCGCCCAGGTGTCGATCGCCTCCTCGGCGTCCCCCTTCAGCAACTCGTACGCCGGATGTGCCAGTTGCAGTCGGCGGTTGAAGACGGAGACCTTGCCCGCGAACATCGCGCGCGTGCCCGGCAGCAGTTCCTTGTGGGGTTTGTGCACGCCGTGGCCGAAGAAGACCAGTTGGAGCCGGCCGCTGCCGTCGGTGATCGTCACTTCCAGACGCTGGCCCTTGCCGCGGGGCGCCTTGGCGGAGGCGAAGCTGTGCAGACGGGCGTCGGCGACCTGGGCGACCACGGTGACGTGCTCGTCCAGGGGGAGGTCGGCGAGGTGGGTGAGCTGGCCCCGCTCCTCGTATCTGCGTGGGTAGTGATGCAGGAGGTCGCCGACGGTGTGCAGGCCGAGATGCTCGGCCATCACCTTCGCGGTGGCGGGGCCGAGCACCTTCTTGAGTGGTTCTTCCAGTGCGGGCACGAGATCCATTGCACACCACGGCACTGACAACGGCGTAGGCATCCCGGCGACAGATCCGTATACGTCTCGGGAATCCCCTGGTCAGACGGCTCGTTCGGGCTCTAGGATGACGCGCTCCGGCCATCCTTTCGCGGTCACCGCCTCACCGGGACCGCCCGACCCCGCGCCGAAGCGCTTCCCCCCACCGGCGCTGTGACGATGGACTCCCAGACCTCAGCGGCATCACAGGCATCTTCCTCACCTCATACGTTCCAGGTCGACCTGCGTGGCTTGGTGGACCTGCTCTCCCATCACCTCTACTCCAGCCCCAAGGTCTACCTGCGCGAGCTGCTGCAGAACGCGGTCGACGCCATCACCGCCCGCCGGGCCGAGCAGCCCGACGCCCCGGCGCGGGTGCGGCTGCACGCCGAGGACGGCAGCCTGCGGGTGGAGGACTCCGGGGTCGGGCTCACCGAGTCCGACGTGCACAACCTGCTGGCGACCATCGGGCGCAGCTCCAAGCGGGCCGACGGCCTCCAGGAGGCGCGCTCGGAGTTCCTCGGGCAGTTCGGCATCGGGCTGCTGGCCTGTTTCGTGGTGGCCGAGCGGATCCGCGTGGTCAGCCGCAGCGCCCGTACGCCGGACGCCCGGCCCGTGGAGTGGACGGCGACGGACGACGGCTCGTACACCGTGCGGACCCTGCCGGACGCGGCCCGGCCCGAGCCGGGGACCACCGTGTACCTTCAGGCGCGGGCGGGCGCCGGAGAGTGGCTCACCGAGGAGCGGGTGCTGGCGCTGGCGCGGGACTTCGGCTCGCTGCTGCCGTACGACGTGCGGGTGGGCGACGAGGAGGTCACCGACCTGCCGGCGCCCTGGGACCGGCCCTACCCCTCCCCCGCAACGCGGCGGGTGGCCCTGGCCCGGCACTGCCACGAGCTGTTCGGCTTCACCCCGCTGGACTCGATCGAGCTGAACGTGCCGCTCGCGGGGATCCGCGGGGTGGCGTACGTCCTGCCGTCCGCGGTCAGCCCGGCGCAGCGCGCCCGGCACCGCGTCCACCTCAAGGGCATGCTGCTGACCGAGCGGGCCGAACAGCTACTGCCCGACTGGGCGTTCTTCGTGCGCTGTGTGCTCGACACCGACAGTCTGCGGCCCACCGCGTCGCGCGAGTCGCTGTACGAGGACGAGACCCTGGCGGCCGTGAGGGAGGCGCTGGGCGAAAGGATTCGGTCCTGGCTCACCGGTCTCGCGGCCGGTGACCCGGAGCGGCTGGCGGCCTTCCTGTCGGTGCACCACCTGGGGGTGAAGTCCCTGGCGCGGCACGACAAGGAGATGCTGCGCACGATGCTGCCGTGGCTGCCGTTCGAGACGACGGACGGGCAGCTGTCACTGGAGGAGTTCGCGCTGCGCCACCCGGTGGTGCACTTCACGCGCACGGTCGAGGAGTACCGGCAGGTCGCCCCGATCGCGTCCGCGCAGGGCGTCGGGGTGGTCAACGGCGGCTACACGTACGACAGCGAGCTGGTCGAGGCGTTGCCGTCGGTGCGGCCGGGCACGGTCGTCGCCGAGCTCGACGCGAACACCGTGACCGCCCACCTGGACGCCGTCGAACCGGCCGAGGAGCTGGCCCTGGCGGGCTTCCTGGCGGCCGCGCGGGCCACGCTGGACCCGCTGGGCTGCGATGTGGTCCTGCGGGCCTTCCACCCGCTGTCCGTGCCCGCGCTGCACCTGGACGACCGGGCGGCCCGGCACGAGCAGGCCCGGGCGGCGGCCGAGGAGGAGGCCGACGACCTGTGGGCGGGCATCCTCGGCTCGCTGCGCGGCAGCGCCCCCCGCGCGCGTCTGGTGCTCAACCACCTCAACCCGCTGATCCGCAAGGTCAGTTCGCTGAACGATCCGGAACTCGTCGGCACCGCCACGGAGTCGCTGTACGGCCAGGCCCTGCTGATGGCGCAGCGTCCGCTGCGGCCCGCCGACTCCGCCCTGCTCAACCGGGCGTTCATCGGCCTGCTGGAATGGGCCACCCACAGCGACTCCGACTCCCCGGGGGACGGTCACCGATGAGTGAGATCAGGGACTTCGACGCGCTGCGCCGGGCGATGGCGGAGAACTCCGAGCAGCCGGAGGGACCCGCACGCAACGCGCGCGCGGAGCGGTTGCTGGTGGAGGCCGAGAAGCTGAACATCCCGCTCGCCGTGATCGAGGCGCTCGGGCACCAGCTGAAGGTCTACAACTACAGCTCCGAGAAGGACAAGATGTTCGTCCCGTTCGCGCGCCTGCTGCGCATGTGGGACGAGCGCCCCGAGGACTTCGACGAGTACGAGACCCACTCGCTGCACTGGGTCTTCAAGTGGATGTCGGCCGGGATGCTCGACCAGCCGCACATCCCGCTGGCCTCCATCGAGAAGTGGCTCGGCGAGATGGAGCACCGCTACCGCCTCGCCGGGCACTCCGAACGGGCCGTGCGCGGCGCCGAGTTCAGTGTGGCCGCGCACGTCGGGGACGTGGAGCGCGCGGAGCGGGCGTACGCGGCGTGGCTGGCCGCGGACCGGGACAGCATGGCCGACTGCCACGCGTGCGAACTGAACGGACAGGGCTGGTGGCAGGCGGAGCGCGGCCGGCCCGCCGAGGCACTTCAGCTGTGGGCGCCGGTGCTGGGCGGTGAGTTCACGTGCGCCCACGAGCCGCACAGCGTCCTGGCGTCGTCCCTGGTGCCGCTGCTGCGGCTGGGCCGCCTCGACGATGCGCGCGCCCACCATCTGCGGGGCTTCCGGCTCGTGCGGTCCATGGAGAGCATGCGCGGCGCCTACGCGGACCACGTCGAGTTCTGCGCGCTGACCGGTAACGAGGCGCGCGGTCTTGAGCTGCTGGCGGAGCGGCCGGCGTACTTCACGGACACCGGGCACCCGCGCAGCAGGATGGACTTCATGAGCGTGGTCACCCTGCTCATGGACCGGCTCACCGAGCTGGGCCACGGCGACCAGCAGGTGCCGGGCCCGGCGGGCCGGGCGTGGACCGCGCGCGAACTCGCCGCCCACGCGCGCGGGGAGGCCCTCGCCCTGGCGGCGCGGTTCGACCAACGCAACGGCACCCAGCACGTCAGCGAGCGGGTACGCGCGCGTATGGAGCGGCGCCCGCTGGTCGAGCGGCTCGTCCTTGGAGTGCGCTCGGAGCGGCTGGCGCACCCCGTGCGTCCGGTCGCCCCGGCCCCCGTGACGCCGGCGTCCGCCACGACCGGGCAGGAGCCGGACCTGGCCGCGCTGCTGGCCGAGGCGCGGCGGCTGTCGGACAGCCTGCAGCCGAACGCCGTCGAGGCCTGGGCGGCCGTCGCGCGGGCCGCGGAGGGAACCGACCTGGACGCCCGTGACCGGGCGGAGATCGCCGACCACGAGGCGATGGGCCTGGGCCCCGAGGGCGCCGAGCTGTTCGAACGCGGCGCCGAGCTGTACGCCGAGGCGGGCGACCCGGGCGAGGCCCTGGCGGCACGCGCGCGTGCGGCGTACGTCCGCGCGCTCGCCGGTCATGTCGACAAGGCCGTCGAAGCGGTCGCCGGACTCTACGACGAGGTTCTCGCCCTCTATGCCGAGGACGGCACCGGCGTACGGCAGATCGCGTCCGTGCTGATGGGGCGGGCGCGGATTCTGATGCGGCGGGTGCACGAGGCCGACGACGCCGGGGCCGGCGCCTCGCAGGAGACTGTCCTGGCGGAGGCCGAGGCCGCCGCCAGGGAGGTGCTGGCGCTCGTCGAGGGCCACACCGGGAACGACGTCCGGCTCGCCGCACGGGCGGCCGAGGCGCGGGCGATGCTCGCCGAGCTGGCCGTGCACCACGGGGACGTCGAGAAGGCCGCCGACCTGTTCGCGCGGGCCGCTGCGGCGTACGTGGAGGCGGGGCTGCCGTGGTTCGCGGTGGAGTACGAGGCCCGGCTGGCCGGCCTCGCCCAGCACCTCGGGGACACCGGGGAGGCCGAACGGGCGCTGCGGGCGGCCCTGGAGCACGGCGGACCGCACCTGGAGGCCACCGGGCGGGCCCAGCTGCACCTGCAGCTGGCCGAGGTCCTCGGCGGCCGGGGAGAGTCCGCGGAGGCCGCCGAGCACGCCCTGGACGCGGCGCACTGGGCCGACGAGGCGGGCGAGGGGCCCACCTTCGGCGTGTGGGCGCGGCATCTGCTGGGCGGGTTCCTGCTGCGGCAGGGGCGGTGGGCCGAGGCCGCGGAGGTACTGGAGTCGGCGCTGCCCGACCTGAGCGCCGAGACGCACGGCGACGGCGCGATCGTCCAGACGCAGTGGTGGCTCGGCGACTGCCTCAGCGAGCTCGGCGAGCACCGGGCAGCCGCCGAACGCCGCCTGCAGGCCGCCGAGATCGCCCGGCACTGGCCCGAGCAGCACGACCACGCCACCCTGGCCCACCTCGCCGCCGAGTCCCTGGGGCACGCCGGGCTGCCCGCCGAGTCGGACCAGGCCTACGCGCGCGCGGGCGAGCTGTGGCGCTCACTGGGCAACGTCCATGGTCTCGTCCGCTCCCTGCGCGCCCGCGCGTGGCTCGCGCTGCGCACGGACGACTGCGGCGGCGGCGAGACCGCACGGGAGTTGATGGCGGCCGCCGTCCACGAGTGCGTCAGTGCCCTGAGCACCGCGGCCGACGAGGAGTCGCGGCAGCGGCTCACCGTCGAACTCGGCCACACCCACCGCCAGTTCGGTGACCTGCTCGCCCGCTCGTCGGCCGAGGACGCCGAGGACGGCTCGATCCGGGCCATGTTCGAGGAGGCCCTGACCGAAGTGGAGGAGGCCGTCTCCGTGTTCGCCTCCCTGGGTGCCGACGCCCGGCACGCCCGCACCGGCGCCGAACTCGCGGCGGGCTGGCTGGCGGCCGACCTGGGCCGCAGCGGCGAGGCAGCCGCACGCGCGCGTGCGGTGCTGGAGGCGTACGCCGACGCCACCGAGGACGACGAGGCGGCACAGGAGCGGCGAGCGGAGGCGGAACAGATGCTGCGGGTGGTGCGAGAAGGGCGGGAACAGGAGGATTGTTGAACGAAAGACGCCCGCATGCTCCTCGGCGTCATCGATCAACAACCTTCTTCGCGCTCACTCCACCCCGATCAGCAGCAGAGCCCCCTGCCGCCCACCCCGGTACACCACCGTGTCGACGGCGAGGTAGGCCTCCCGCACCCGCGCCTGAAGGTGCTCGGCGACGGACTCCGGGGCCTCGTCGCCCAGCACCAGGGTCACCAGCTCCCCGCCGGCCGCGAGCATCCGGTCCAGCACGGTCTCGGCGATGGCCGTGACGTCCGCCCCGATCACGGCCACGTCCCCGTCGATGAGCCCGAGGACGTCACCGGCCTGGCAGATGCCGGCCATCGTCCAGGCCTGGCGTTCCGCCACGGCGACCTCGCCGTAGCGGGTCGCTCCCGCCGCCGAGGTCATGGACACCACGTCCTCGTCGAAGCGGCGCTCCGGCGCGTGCACCGCGAGCGCCGCGATGCCCTGGACCGCGGAGCGGGTGGGGATCAGGGACACGCGGATGCCCTCCGCGCGCACCTGCTCGACCGCCGCGGCGGCGGTGTGCCGCAGCTCGGGATCGTTGGGCAGCAGCACGACCTCGCGCGCGTGGGCCCGCCGCAGGGCCTCGACAAGCTCCCCGCTGGCGGGCGGCTCCCCGGGACGCGCGAGCACCGTCGTGGCGCCCGCCTCGGCGTACAGCCCGGCCAGCCCCTCGCCGGGCACCACGGCCACCACGGCCCGCTGGACGCGTTCCCGAGGGCGCCCTTCCCCGCGTACCGTGTGCACGTCGTCGGCACCGAAGTGCGTGATCCTGATGCGGTACGGCCGGCCGGCCTCGACGCCCGCCTCCACGGCGGCGCCGGCGTCGTCCACGTGCACATGGACGTTCCACAGTCCGTCACCGCCGACCACGACGAGTGAGTCCCCGAGGGCGTCGAGCCGCTCCCGCAGCCGAGCCACGGCCAGGTCGTCGGCCTCCAGGAGGTAGATCACCTCGTACGCCGGACCGCCGTCCTCGGCGCCGTCCGCGCACTCCGTCGCGCCCAAGGCGCCCTGGCTGCCGAGCGGCACCTGCACGCGCGCGTGCCGCGTGTCGGCCGTCACCGCCACCGCCCCCGGCAGCTCCCCCGTGAACGTCTCCACCAGCGCCGCCAGCACCGCCACCAGCCCGCGCCCCCCGGCGTCCACCACCCCGGCACGCTCCAGGACGGCCAGCTGCCCCGGCGTCGCGGCAAGGGCCGCACGGGCCCCGTCGTAGGCGGCCCGCGCGACCGTCCCGCAGTCGCCCTCCGCTCCCCCGGCCGCGTCGGCGGCGGCCGAGGCGACCGACAGGACCGTGCCCTCCACGGGGTGCGCCACGGCCTGGCGGGCGGCGTCGGCCGCGCGGCGCAGCGCGAGCCGCAGGCCCTGTCCGTCGGTGTGAGCGTTCTCACCGTCGACGGCGAGCACCTGCGCCATACCGCGCAGCAGCTGCGCGAGGATCGTCCCGGAGTTGCCCCGCGCGCCGATCAGCGCCCCGTGGGCCATCGCCCGCGCGGCCTCGGCCAGCGAGGGACGCCCGTGGCTGGACGCGTCGACCTCGTGGGCGGCGAAGACCGCCTCGACCGCGGTCACCGCCGACTCGACGGTCAGATACAGGTTCGTGCCGGTGTCCCCGTCCGCGACCGGGTACACGTTGATCGCGTCGATCTCCTCACGCGCGCGTCCCAGCGCCTGAAGCGCGAGACCGCACCAGGTGCGCACCGCGAGAGCATCGAAGAATGTCTGCGGCCCCTGCGCCACCTGCGCCTCCTCTGCTGGACGTGGGTCGCAGCGTAGCCCCGGGGCCGGTGCCCGCCGGAAGAGGGCGGGGGCGGGCCCCTGATCAGCCATGGTAATTTCGTTGTACGGACGCAGCCGTTGTATGCTGCTCCGGTTGCCCGATCCTGATCGGGCCATTCCCCTGGCAACGCCACTCAGATCTCAGATCGCTCGCAAGGGCATAAGATCTCGATCCCGGCATGCCGGGATCAACCGTAAGTGCATCTGAAGTCTTTGGAGTGACCCGTGGCTGCCAACTGCGACGTCTGCGGCAAGGGGCCGGGCTTCGGCAACAACATCTCGCACTCGCACCGCCGTACGTCCCGCCGCTGGAACCCGAACATCCAGCGTGTGCGTACCGTGGTCGGCGGGACGCCGAAGCGCGTGAACGCTTGCACCTCGTGCATCAAGGCCGGCAAGGTCTCGCGCTGACGCACAGCTAAGCGCGCGGCCACTGCTGGTTCGCTGCATCAGCCGGTCCACCTCGGGTGGACCGGCTTTTTGCTGTGCCGGGCCGCGTAAACGCTTACGCGAGCGCTTACGCGAGCGTTTATGCGGCTCTCCGCCGCGTTTACGCCTTCCCCTCGTCGCTCCCCGCCGTGCGGAACCGCCACCCGTGATCCACCGGCCCGATCCCGCCCCCCAGCGCGAATCCGCCCGCGATCGCCCCGGTGACGTACTCCTTCGCCGCCCGCACCGCCTCCGGCACGGCCAGCCCCTTCGCCAGCCCGGACGCGATCGCCGAGGCCAGCGTGCAGCCCGTCCCGTGCGTGTGCCGGTTGTCGTGACGGGGTGCGCGCAGCCAGTGCTCCTCGGAGCCGTCGGTGAGCAAGTCCACCGCCTCCCCCGGCAGATGCCCGCCCTTGATCACGACCCAGCGCGGCCCGTACGCCAGCAGGGCGGCCGCCGCCTCGCGCATCCGGTCCTCCGACTCGACCCGTAGCCCGGTCAGTTGGGCGACCTCGTCGAGGTTCGGCGTCAGCACGGTCGCGGCCGGCAGCAGCTTCGTCCGTACGGAATCCAGCGCGGAGGCCGCCAGCAGCGAGTCGCCGTGCTTGGAGACGCCCACCGGGTCGACGACCGCGGGCGCGTCGGTTCCGGCGATCAAATCCGCCACCGCCTCGACGAGTTCCGCCGAGGCCAGCATCCCGGTCTTCACGGCCTGTACGCCGATGTCGTCGACGACACTGCGGTACTGGGCCCGTACGGCCGCCACGGGCAGCTCCCAGGCGCCCTGCACGCCCAGGGAGTTCTGCGCGGTCACCGCCGTGATCACGCTCATACCGTGTACGCCGAGGGCGAGCATCGTCTTCAGGTCGGCCTGGATGCCCGCGCCCCCGCCGGAGTCGGACCCGGCCACGGTCAGCACCCTGGGTGGCGCGTTCATGACTCGATGCCTCCGAAGTGGTCCCAGCCACCCTTGCTGGTCCAGGGCGCCCCGTCGACGGTGACCTGGGGCAGCGCGGACGGGTTGAGCACCTCGCCGATCACCTTCCAGCGGGCGGGCAGCTTCACGTCCGGCGGGAAGGTCGCCACGATCGCGTGGTCCTCTCCCCCGGTCAGCACCCACTGGAGGGGGTCGACGCCCACCGCCTGCCCGATGTCGTGCATCTGCGAGGGGATGTCGATCGCGCCGGAACGGACGTCGATACGGACCTTGCTGGCCTCCGCGATGTGCCCGAGGTCGGCGATCAGCCCGTCGCTCACGTCGCACATCGCCGTCGCGCCCAGCGCGGCCGCCGCCGGGCCCGCGTGATACGGCGGCTCCGGGCGCCGGTGCGCCTCGACGAAGGCGCGCGGCGAGCGGAACCCACGCGAGAGCACCGCGTACCCGGCCGCCGACCAGCCCAGCCAGCCGGTCACCGCGACGAGGTCACCGGGCTGTGCGCCGGCCCGCGTCACGGGCTCCTGGTTGCGCAGGTCGCCGAGCGCGGTGATCGACACCGTGATGGTGTCCCCTCGTACGACATCACCGCCGACCACGGACGCGCCCGCCACCTGGCACTCGTCGCGCAGCCCGTCCATCAGCTCGGTCGGCCAGGTGACCGGGAGTTCGGCCGGCACGACCAGGCCGAGCAGCAGCGCGGTCGGTACGGCGCCCATGGCCGCGATGTCGGCGAGGTTCTGCGCGGCCGCCTTGCGCCCGACGTCGTACGCCGTGGACCAGTCCCGGCGGAAGTGCCGCCCCTCCAGCAGGATGTCGGTGCTGGCCACGACCCGGCGGTCCGGCGCGGCGACCACCGCGGCGTCGTCGCCGGGGCCGACCCGCACCGCCGGGGTGGTGGTCAGACGGGAGGTGAGCTCCCTGATGAGCCCGAACTCCCCGAGCTCACCAACAGTGCCCTTCATTGCCCTTACGCCCCTTCTGTCCCTGTGCGTGCCCGGTCGCGGGTCATCAGTGTCCTCGATACGGTCGAAGTGTCCGCCAACCGGTCCCCCATGACCGCCAACGGGTCCCCCATGACCGTCGAGGCGGTCGCCGTGTCCGTCAACATCCGTCGTGTCCGCGCCCCGGCACACGCGCCCCGGTTACCGCAGGTCTCCCCGCAGCGTGCGGCGACGCGATACCGTGGCGTTCCTTTTCCCCACATGATCCTCGTGGCCGCCCTGGAGGTTCCGTGGTACAGGCGTACATCCTGATCCAGACGGAGGTCGGCAAGGCGTCGACCGTCGCCGAGACGATCAGCAAGATCCCTGGGGTGATCCAGGCCGAGGACGTCACGGGACCGTACGACGTCATCGTGCGCGCCCAGGCCGACACCGTCGACGACCTGGGCCGCATGGTGGTTGCGAAGGTCCAGCAAGTGGACGGCATCACCCGCACCCTGACCTGCCCGGTCGTCCATCTGTAGTCCCCGTCTACCCTTGGCCGGTGAAGTTCTCCCGTCACCGGCTCATCGGTCTGCCCGCGTTCGCCCTGCTGATCACCGCCGCGGGCTGCTCCTCAGCAGACGACAGTTCGAGCGTCGCGGTTCCCAGTCCGTCTGAGGCGGTCACCAAGCTGTGCCGGAACCTGGACAAGGCGCTGCCCCGCACGGTGGACGGTCTGAGCCGGAACGACCCCGAGCCCGAGTCCGCGCTCACGGCGGGTTGGGGAAGCCCGGTGATCATACTGCGGTGCGGGGTGGTGCGGCCGCCGAAGATGATCGACCCGAAGGTGGCCGAGGGCCGGGATGCCGACGCCGTGGCCGGGGGTGTGAACGGCGTCGACTGGCTACAGGAGGCGCAGGACGGGGGGTACCGCTTCACCAGCGCGAACCGTAAGGCGTATGTCGAGGTGAGCGTGCCTGAGGGGCGGGACAGTGCGGCGGTGCTGGTCGACTTGGCGTCGGCGGTGAAGTCGGCGATTCCTGTGGGGATCGCCGACTGAGCGCCGTGGCGTGTGCTGTTGCCGGCCGACTGCGGGTTGTGCGGGGCTGGTCGCGCAGTTCCCCGCGCCCCTAAGGGTGTTTCACCTGAGGCCCGTCGACCTGCGCAGCGCCGCCTGGATCAGGCGGTCCACCAGTTCCTCGTACGTCACTCCGCTTGCCTGCCACATCTGCGGATACATCGAGATCGGCGTGAAGCCGGGCATCGTGTTGATCTCGTTGATCACGAAGTCGCCGGCCTCGGTGAGGAAGAAGTCCGCGCGGACCAGGCCCTCGCAGGACGCCGCCTCGAAGGCCTCGACGGCGAGCTTCTGGACCTCGGCGGTCTGCTCGGCGGTGAGCGGGGCCGGGACGACGCCGGGGGTCGAGTCGATGTACTTGGCCTCGAAGTCGTAGTACGCGTGCGTGTCCGGCGGCGGGATCTCCGCGGGGACCGACGCGCGGGGGCCGTCCTCGAACTCCAGGACGCCGCACTCGATCTCGCGGCCGCGCACCGCCGCCTCGACGATGATCTTCGGGTCGTGGCGCTGGGCCTCGGCGACGGCCTCGTCGAGGCCCTCGAACGACTCGACCTTGGTGATGCCGATCGACGAGCCCGCGCGCGCGGGCTTCACGAACAGCGGCCAGCCGTGCTCACCGGCGAACTCCGCGATCCGCCGCCGCGCGCCTGCCTGGTCCTGCTGCCACTCGCGCGGCCGGATCACCAGGTACGGGCCCACCCGCAGCCCGAACGAGGTGAACACCCGCTTCATGTACTCCTTGTCCTGGCCGACGGCCGAGGAGAGCACGCCGGAACCCACGTACGGGACGCCGGAGAGCTCCAGGAGGCCCTGGAGGGTGCCGTCCTCGCCGTACGGGCCGTGCAGCACCGGGAAGACCACGTCGACCTCGCCCAGGGCCTTGGGCACGGAACCCGGCTCGCTGTAGACGACTTCGCGGTTGGCGGGGTCGACGGGGAGCACGACGCCGCCCTCGCCCGAGTCGGCGAGGTCCTCGACGCTGGGCGTGCGGCGGTCGGTGATCGCCATCCGCTCCGGCTCGTCGGCGGTGAGCGCCCACCGGCCGTCCTGGGTGATGCCGATCGGCAGGACCTCGTACTTGGTCCGGTCGATGGCCCGCAGTACGGCGCCGGCGGTGACCACGGAGATCCCGTGTTCGGAGCTGCGCCCGCCGAACACGACGGCCACACGCGGCTTGCGGGACGGCTGCTCGGGGCTCTGGGGGAGGTTCTCGGTGCTCATATCGCGTTGAGAGTACCCGGTGGTAGGGGCCGGAGACAGCGTCCGTACGGCCGCGTCGCTCAGCGTCGTTCCGGCTTCGCGCTGCGCGACATCAGCTCCTTGAGAGCGACCACCGGAGGCTTGCCCTCGTGCACGATGTCGACCACCGTCTCGGTGATGGGCATGTCGACGCCGTGCCGCCGGGACAGATCGAGCACCGACTCACAGGACTTGACGCCCTCGGCGGTCTGCTTGGTGACCGCGATGGTCTCCTGCAGGGTCATGCCCTTGCCGAGGTTGGTGCCGAAGGTGTGGTTGCGGGACAGCGGCGAGCAGCAGGTGGCCACCAGGTCGCCGAGGCCCGCGAGTCCGGAGAAGGTCATCGGGTCCGCGCCCATCGCCAGCCCCAGCCGGGTCGTTTCCGCGAGGCCTCGCGTGATGAGGGAACCCTTGGCGTTGTCGCCGAGGCCCATGCCGTCCGCGATGCCGACGGCGAGCCCGATGACGTTCTTGACCGCGCCGCCGAGTTCGCAGCCGACGACGTCGGTGTTGGTGTAGGGGCGGAAGTACGGCGTGTGGCAGGCGGCCTGGAGCCGCTGGGCGACGGCCTCGTCGGTGCAGGCGACCACGGAGGCGGCCGGCATCCGGGCGGCGATCTCGCGCGCGAGGTTGGGGCCGGTGACGACGGCGACCCGCTCCGCGGGGACCTTGGCGACGTCCGCGATGACCTCGCTCATCCGCATGGCGGAGCCGAGTTCGACGCCCTTCATCAGCGAGACCAGGACGGTGTCGGGGGCCAGCAGGGGCGCCCAGTCCGCGAGGTTGCCGCGCAGGGTCTGCGAGGGGATGGACAGGACCGTGAAGTCGGCGCCGGCGGCCGCCTCGGCGGGGTCGGTGGTGGCGCGCAGGTTCTCGGGGAGTTCGAAGCCCGGGAGGTAGTCGGGGTTGGTGCGGCCGGAGTTGATGGCCTCGGCGACCTCCGCGCGACGCGCCCACAGGGTGACCTCGCACCCCGCGTCGGCGAGCACCATGCCGAACGCCGTGCCCCACGAACCGGCGGCGAAGACCGCCGCCTTGACCGGCTTGCTCACTTGCCCTGCCCCTCTTCCCCACCGGCCTGCCCGGCCGCTTCCCGCCCGACTCGCCCGCCGGTTCCATGACCGGTTTCCCGACCAGACTGCCCGGCCGCTTCCCGACCAGACTGCCCGGCCGCTTCCCGACCGGAATCCCCAGCGAATCCCAGACCAGACTGCCCGGCAACCCCCAGACCGTGATCCCCAGCAGAGCCCCGCCCGGACGCCCCCGACGCCTCCCGACCCAACTCCCCGGCCATCTCCCGACCGGCGTCCCGGGTTTCCCGGCCGGCCTCACCGGCCACATCCAAGCCGGAATCCCCAGCGGACCCCCGCCCGGACGCCCCCGACGCTTCCGCATCGGAATCCCGGCCCGACTCCGCGGCCGCGTCCCGCACGTTTCCCCGACCCGGTTCCCCAGCCGTATCCCGCCCGTTTTCCCGACCCTGTTCCCAGGCCGCCGCGCGGTCCGCCTCCGTGGCAACTGCCCGGGCCTGCGTCTGCGCCTCCGTCCGGCGGCGCTGTTCGATGCGTTCGCGCTTGGGGTCGTACGGCGTCTGCGGGGCCTGCTCGCCGCGGATTTCCTCCAGCTGCCGGGTGATCGCGGCCATGATGACCTCGGTGGCCTCCTTGAGGACCTCCGCGGTCATGTCCTTGCCGTAGAAGCTCGAGAGGTCCACCGGCGGTCCGGCGAGCACGTGGTGGGTCTTGCGCGGGAGGAGGTTGGGCTTCTTGGCGTACGGCGGCAACAGTTCGTTCGCGCCCCACTGGGCGACCGGGATGACCGGGCACTTGGTCTTCAGCGCGACCCGCGCGGCACCGGTCTTGCCGGTCATGGGCCAGCCGTTCGGGTCCCGGGTGATGGTGCCCTCGGGGTAGAAGGCGACGCACTCGCCGCGCTCCACGGCGTCGATCGCGGCCCGGAAGGCGCTCAGCGCGTCCGTACTCTCCCGGTAGACGGGGATCTGCCCGGTGCCGCGCATCGCGGCGCCGACGAATCCCTTCTTGAAAAGCCCGCTCTTCGCCAGGAATCGCGGAACCCGTCCGGTGTTGTACTGAAAGTGCGCGTACGCGAAGGGGTCGACGTGCGAATTGTGGTTCACCACGGTGATAAAGCCGCCCTCGGCCGGAATGTGCTCCATTCCACGCCAGTCCCGCTTGAGCAGAACCACCAACGGCGGTTTACAGATCACCGCTGCGAAGCGGTACCAGAAGCCGATTCTGCGGCGGGGCACACGGACACCTTCCTGCTAGGGCCTGGGGGCCGCACAAGTGTCGCCCCAGGCCGCCGGTCTGTCGAGAACACCGTACGCCCCGAGTCTCAGCGCGCCGGGAGGCCCGGGGGACAATGGCCGCGACAAGAGAGGGACGAACGCTCGTGCAGTGGACCTTGGTGATACCCCTGAAGCCTCTGGCGCGAGCCAAGAGCAGGCTCTCGGACGCCGCCGACGACGGGCTGCGCCCGGGCCTCGCCCTCGCCTTCGCCCAGGACACGCTGGCCGCGGCGCTGGCCAGCCCGGCAGTGCGGGATGTGGCAGTGGTCACGGACGACGCGCTGGCAGGTCGGGAGCTGGCCGCGCTGGGCGCCCGGATCATCACCGACGAGCCGGGCGGCGGCCTGAACGCGGCTCTGGCGCACGGAGCGACGGCCGTACGGGCACAACGTCCCGAAAGCCCGGTCGCGGCCCTGAACGCCGATCTCCCGGCGCTACGGCCGGCGGAATTGGCCCGGGTCCTCGACGCGGCCGCGCAATTCCCCCGTGCTTTTCTCGCGGACGCCGCCGCAATCGGTACGACGCTGCTGGCGGCAGGTCCGGGCCGGGAATTGCTCCCGGCATTCGGCACGGATTCGCGAGCCCGCCATCGCGGCGGCGGAGCGGTGGAACTCCGTCTCGCGGACGTGGATTCCGTACGTCAGGACGTGGACACCGCGGACGATCTGCGGGCGGCACTCGCGCTCGGAGTGGGACCGCGCACCGCGGCGGCGACCACGCGGCTGCTCATCCCCGAGCAGTAGGCTGCCGTCATGCACGCCACCGCTTACACGTACGACGCCGAGACGCGCAGCGGGCAGGTCCTGCTGGATGACGGCACTCCGGTGCCCTTCGACGCCGCCGCGTTCGACGCGGGCGGGTTGCGGCTGCTGCGGCCCGGGCAGCGGGTCCGGATCGAGGTGGAAGGGCCCAAGGACAGCCCGAGGATCACACTGGTGACACTGCAGACGCTTTGACCTGCCGGGCACAAGACCCCTCTGACCTGCCCCTGAACACGCCGCGGGCCGGGCTCCGACACGGAGTCCGGCCCGGCGCGTGAGTTACCCGGCGCCCTCGTCTACTTGCGGGCGGCGGTCTTCTTGGCGGTGGTCTTGCGGGCCGTCGCCTTCTTGGCGGGGGCCTTCTTGGCCGTGGCCTTCTTCGCCGGGGCCTTCTTGGCCGTCGCCTTCTTGGCGGTGGTCTTCTTCGCGGCGGTGGTCTTGGCGGCCGCCGTGGTCTTCTTGGCGGGCGCCTTCTTCGCCGTGGTCTTCTTGGCGGCGGCCGCCTTCTTGGCCGGTGCCGCCTTCTTCGCTGCGGCCTTCTTCGCGGCCGCCTTGGTGGTCTTCTTGGCCGCGGCCTTCTTGACCGTGGCCGCGGCGCCGCCGGTCAGGCTGCCCTTGGGCGCCTTCTTGACGGCCACCTCGCCGCCGCGCGGGAGCTTCTTCGAGCCGCTCACCAGGTCCTTGAAGCCCTGGCCCGCGCGGAACCGCGGCACCGAGGTCTTCTTGACCCGAACCCGCTCGCCCGTCTGCGGGTTGCGCGCGTAGCGAGCCGGGCGGTCGACCTTCTCGAAAGAGCCGAAGCCGGTGACCGAGACCCGCTCACCTGCGACGACCGCGCGGACGATGGCGTCCAGTACATGGTCGACAGCATCGGCGGCCTGCTGACGGCCGCCCATCTTGTCGGCAATCGCTTCTACGAGCTGCGCCTTGTTCACGTCTTCCCCTTCGGAGACATCGCCAGAACGAAAGTGTTCAAGCTTTTTCGCACGTTAGGCAGATATATACCGCAAATCAAACACGAAACGGGCTAATCACCCTTGTGCCGCAACCGACTCGGCTGCCTCTGACGTGATTCAGCCTTCCTCTTCGGGGAATCGCCCCGCGTCGAGGTCGGCGGTGAACCGCTCCAGACGCTTTGTCGCATCGGCGAGGTCGTGCTTGGCCGCGGCCGTGATGACCAGCAGCTTCCGGGTCAGCGCCATCCGTACGCCCTCCGGGACTTGCAGTGCGCGCACCCTTGCGTGCGCTTCCTTGAGTTGGTCCGCGACTGCCGCGTAGAGCTCGAGTTGGCCGTCGTGTTCCATGCACAGATTGTGCCATCTGGGGCGAGTTGTCGCCTGCCCGGGGTGCAACTGGCGCCTCAAACGGCCCTTCGGCGCGCCGCCGAAGCCAGGTTGTCAAGGCTCGCGTACCCCAACAACAACCGTCATAACGTGGGAAGTTGAAGGAACACCCGGTGCCGGGTGCGGCCATCCGGGTGTGAAAAAAGGCTGCACCCCCGATCGGGCCGATCGGGGGTGCAGCCGGGGTGTTGGGGGTGGCCGAAAGTCGACCGCCGCGAGGAACCGAAGGTTCAGACCTTCAGCGTGCGCGGCTTGTAGGCGGGACGCCCCGCCTCGTAGGTGGCGATGTCGTCCTCGTTCTGCAGCGTGATCGAGATGTCGTCCAGCCCGTTCAGCAGCCGCCAGCGGGAGTTCTCGTCCAGCTCGAAGGAGGCGGTGATGCCCTCCGCCCGCACCTCGCGCTCGACCAGGTCGACGGTGATCTCGGCCTGCGGGTCCCGCTCCGTGAGCTCCCACAGCGCGTCGACGACCTTCTGCTCCAGTACGACCGTGAGCAGGCCGTTCTTCAGCGAGTTGCCGCGGAAGATGTCGGCGAAGCGGGAGGAGATCACGGTCTTGAAGCCGTAGTTCTGCAGCGCCCAGACGGCGTGCTCGCGGGAGGAGCCGGTGCCGAAGTCGGGGCCGGCGACCAGCACGGTCGCGCCCTGCCGCTCGGGCCGGTTGAGCACGAACTCCGCGTCCTTGCGCCAGGCCTCGAACAGCCCGTCCTCGAACCCGTCCCGGGTCACCTTCTTGAGCCAGTGGGCGGGGATGATCTGGTCGGTGTCGACGTTGCTGCGGCGCAGCGGGACGGCCCGGCCGGTGTGCGTGGTGAAAGCTTCCATGATCCTCAGACTCCAGCGGGCGTACGGGTCTCGACGTCGGACAGGTCGGCCGGGGAGGCCAGGTGCCCCAGGACCGCGGTCGAGGCGGCGACCTGCGGCGACACCAGGTGTGTACGGCCGCCCTTGCCCTGCCTGCCCTCGAAGTTGCGGTTGGAGGTGGACGCCGAGCGCTCACCGGGAGCCAGCTGGTCGGGGTTCATGCCCAGACACATCGAGCAGCCCGCGTGCCGCCATTCGGCGCCGGCCTCCTTGAAGACCACGTCCAGGCCCTCGGAGACGGCCTGCAGACCCACACGCGCGGAGCCCGGAACGACCAGCATCCGTACGCCGTCGGCGACTTTGCGGCCCCGCAGCAGATCCGCGGCGGCGCGCAGGTCCTCGATGCGGCCGTTGGTGCAGGAGCCTACGAAGACGGTGTCCACCTTGATGGACCGCAGCGGCTGTCCGGCCTCCAACCCCATGTACTCCAGGGCCTTTTCGGCGGCCAGGCGCTCCGAAGCGTCTTCGTACGAAGCGGGGTCGGGGACGAACGCCGAAAGCGGCGCGCCCTGGCCGGGGTTGGTGCCCCAGGTGACGAACGGCGACAGTTCGGCGGCCTCGATCACGACCTCGGCGTCGAACTCGGCGTCGTCGTCGGTCCTCAGGGTCTTCCAGTACTCGACCGCGGCGTCCCAGTCGGCGCCCTCCGGGGCGTGCGGGCGGCCCTTGAGGTAGGCGAACGTGGTCTCGTCGGGGGCGATCATGCCCGCGCGGGCGCCGGCCTCGATCGACATGTTGCAGATGGTCATCCGGGCCTCCATCGAGAGCTGCTCGATGGCGGAGCCGCGGTATTCCAGGATGTAGCCCTGGCCACCGCCCGTACCGATCTTCGCGATGATCGCCAGGATCAGGTCCTTGGCGGTGACGCCCTCGGGGAGCTCGCCGTTGACCGTGATCGCCATGGTCTTCGGGCGGGCCAGCGGCAGCGTCTGCGTGGCCAGCACGTGCTCGACCTGCGAGGTGCCGATGCCGAACGCCAGCGCGCCGAAGGCGCCGTGCGTGGAGGTGTGTGAGTCACCGCAGACCACGGTGGTGCCGGGCTGGGTCAGTCCCAGCTGCGGTCCCACCACGTGGACGACGCCCTGCTCGACGTCGCCCAGCGGGTGCAGACGCACGCCGAACTCGGCGCAGTTCTTGCGCAGCGTCTCCAGCTGGGCCCGGGAGACCGGGTCCGCGATGGGCTTGTCGATGTCGAGGGTGGGGGTGTTGTGGTCCTCGGTGGCGATGGTCAGGTCGAGGCGGCGCACCTTCCGGCCGCTCTTGCGAAGGCCGTCGAAGGCCTGCGGGCTGGTCACCTCGTGCAGCAGGTGCAGATCGATGTAGAGGAGGTCGGGCTCGCCCTCGGCGCGCCGGACGACATGGTCGTCCCAGACCTTCTCCGCGAGTGTCCTACCCATCGCTTTCCCTCCGGCCGGCAAAACGTGTGCCGACCCAACTAGAGATCTTGAGGAAGCGGCGCCGTTGACGCCCCTGGTCCCGGACGTCCGCCGCCAGGCCCTTTTCTCCACCGGGCCGCTGTGACTTCGTGACATCCAGGGTGGCGCGTTCCACCGAAAATTGAACTTGCGTTTCACAGAGTGAGACGCAAGTATCGTTGCATGGACAACAGTAGCGGCGTCGGCGTTCTGGACAAGGCGGCACTCGTCCTGAGCGCTCTGGAGTCCGGTCCGGCCACCCTCGCGGGTCTGGTCGCGGCCACCGGACTGGCACGACCCACGGCTCACCGCCTGGCCGTGGCTTTGGAACACCACCGTATGGTGGCGCGCGACATGCAGGGTCGTTTCATTCTCGGCCCGCGTATGGCCGAGCTGGCCGCGGCAGCCGGCGAGGACCGTCTCCTCGCCACCGCCGGGCCGGTGCTCACCCACCTCCGTGACGTCACGGGCGAGAGCGCGCAGCTCTACCGCCGCCAGGGCGACATGCGCATCTGCGTCGCCGCCGCGGAGCGCCTGTCCGGACTGCGGGACACGGTCCCGGTCGGCTCGACGCTCACGATGAAGGCGGGCTCCTCCGCCCAGATCCTCATGGCCTGGGAGGAGCCGGAGCGCCTGCACCGTGGGCTGCAGGGCGCCCGTTTCACGGCGACGGCCCTGTCCGGCGTACGACGCCGGGGCTGGGCCCAGTCCATCGGGGAGCGCGAGCCGGGCGTGGCGTCCGTCTCCGCACCCGTGCGCGGCCCGTCGAACCGCGTGGTGGCCGCCGTCTCGGTCTCCGGCCCCATCGAGCGTCTGACCCGCCACCCGGGCCGGATGCACGCCCAGGCCGTCATCGACGCCGCGGCCCGCCTCTCGGAGGCCCTGCGCCGCTCCGGCTGACGCCCGTAAGCGCCCAGGGGGCCGGCCTCAACGCCGCGGCAGACCCCCAGGGCGCTCCACGCCCCTCAGACGGACTTCGGCGAGACCTCACCCGACCGCAGCCGCTCGGCCGCCCGCTCACCGCGCCGCCCGACCGGCACCACCCCGGTCGCACTGCCCAGCCCGAAGGCGGGCATGTTCACGTAGACCGACTCATAGCCCCCGGCCGGCACGGCGTACGTCTCGTGCCAGAAGCCGACCTTGCCCTTCCCCTCGCGCATCCGGCGGTTGAACGCCGCCCATGCGGGCCGGTGCTCCTTGTCCGCCGCCGAGGCGTACGCGAAGAGCTTGTCGGTCGACTCCCAGTACTGCACCAGGTACACGACCCGCGGCCCCAGCAGCGTCTGCACCCCGAGCAGCCCCTGGCCCCGCTCCCGCGACAGCTCCCGCAGCATGCGCGGCATGGCCCGCGCCACCGGCCACCAACTGCGCACCGCCAGAAGGCTGTTGAAGCGTATCCCGATCAGGAACACCACGACGTCCCCGTGCGCGTCGGCGGTCATACGCCCCGCGATCGGCTTGTCCCCCATGACGAACCCACCTTTCCCCAACACCGCGGAGATGTTGGATAGTGCTGCTATCCATGCTTGGATAGTGACACTCTCCAAAGCGGGGCGCAAGAGAGAAAGAGCAGCGGAAACAGCAAGGGAGTCGAACGGCCATGAGGCTGTCGGAGCTGAGCAGGCGCAGCGGCGTCGCCACCGCCACGGTGAAGTTCTATCTGCGCGAGGGACTGCTGCCGCCGGGCCGCCGGATCACCGCCACCCAGTCCGAGTACGAGGAGACACACCTGCGCCGGCTGCGTCTGGTGCGGGCGCTGATCCAGGTCGGCGGGGTCTCCGTGGCCTCCGCCCGCGAGGTGCTCGCCGCGCTGGACGACGATTCCCTGGACCACAACGAACGCCTCGGCGCCGCCGTCTGGTCCCTCCCGTACGGCAAGCCCGCGGACACGGACGACGCGGCCACCGAGACGGCCAGGCACCGCGCGGACCAGCTGCTGGAACTGCTCGGCTGGGGCTACGGTCCCGTGACCGACGTGACGCCCCCGGCGTACGGGATGCTGGTCACCGCGATCGCCACGCTGGAACGGCTCGGATATCCGTGCGGCATCGAGGACTTGGAGCCGTACGCCCGCGCCCTGGGACAGCTCGCCGTCAACGATCTGGATCTGGTGGAGCGCTACGGCGGGACGGCGGACGAGCAGGTGGAGGCGGCCGTGGCGCTGACCGTGCTGTACGAGCCGGTGCTGCTCGCGCTGCGCAGACTGGCGGAGGCGGAGGAGTCACGCCGCAGGTTCGGCAGCCAGTGACGGCCGGACATGCCGATGGGCCCCCACCGAAGTGGAGGCCCATCGATTGCGTACCCCCGACCGGATTCGAACCGGCGCTACCGCCTTGAGAGGGCGGCGTGCTAGGCCGCTACACAACGGGGGCATGGACTCTGCGTTTCCGCAGGTCCGAGCTGGTCTACCTGGACTCGAACCAAGACTAACTGAACCAGAATCAGTCGTGCTGCCAATTACACCATAGACCAATGTGGTTTAGACCAGTCAGTACCCCCGACCGGATTCGAACCGGCGCTACCGCCTTGAGAGGGCGGCGTGCTAGGCCGCTACACAACGGGGGCCCTAGCGATCCCGAGAGGACTCGGAACCAGTACCCCCGACCGGATTCGAACCGGCGCTACTGCCTTGAGAGGGCAGCGTGCTAGGCCGCTACACAACGGGGGCTTTGCGGATGTGATCCGCGATTGCAGATGAGCTCTGCGAGCTGGCCTACCTGGACTCGAACCAAGACTAACTGAACCAGAATCAGTCGTGCTGCCAATTACACCATAGGCCACTGGAACGCAAGCCCCTGAGGGGATCTTGTTCTAGTTCGCGCCTCCGGTTTCCGGCCTCTCGGCCCGCTCCCCGGCGGCGCAGGAAGAACATTACCTGAAGGTGGACGGGGCTCCAAAACGGGTATCCGCGCCGAGGATCGCGGGGAGTTCGGCGAGGGTGGCGATCCGGTGCGGGCCGACGGGGGCGTCGGCCCAGGTGTGCGCGCCGTTGCGATCGATCCACACGGACACCAGTCCGGCGTCGGCCGCGCCCCGCCAGTCGATCTCCGGGTGGTCGCCGACGTACGCCACGAGGTGCGGCGGCAGGTCCAGTGCCTCGCACGCCGCGAGGAAGGCACCGGCCTCGGGCTTGGAGACGCCGAGCTCGGCGGCGCACAGGATGACTTCGAAGCGGTCGTGCACGCCGAGCACGCGCAGTTTGCGGTCCTGGACGTGGAGGCTGGAGTTGGACAGCACCGCGTGCCGGTGGCTGGCGGCGAGGGTGTCCAGGACGGGCAGTACGTCGGGGAAGAGCGCCCAGGCTGCCTCGTAGTGCCCGAGGTACCGCTCGAACCAGGCCTCCGCCTCGGCGTCGGTGAGTTCCTGGCCCAGGAACACCCGCACCCGGTCCCGCCGCTGCTCCTCGAAGGACACCTCACCGGCCGCGAACCGCGCCCACTGGCTGTCGGTGATCGCCCGCCAGCGCGTGAGGGCCTGCTCGACGCTTTCGTACCCGTCGAGCAGGTCCTCGGCCACCAGATGTGCGCGCATGCCCGCGCGGTCCGCGGTGGTGTAGTCGAACAGGGTGTCGTCGACGTCCCAGACAACGGCTTTGATCACCCTGACAGACTGGCACACTGGGGCCATGAGCGTGTATCGCGTCCAGTTCACCGTCGAGGCCCGTGCGGCTTACGACGCCCTGCCTCCCTCGCGCCAGGACCACCTGGACAGGGCTGTGCGGGTACTGGCGCGTGACCCGTTCCGGAAGCACTCGACCGCACAGTTGGGCCCCGACGAGCATCTGCGCAAGGCGTACGTCGCCCCTGGCGTGATGCTGGAGTACATGGTGGCCGGCGCGATCATGGTCATCGTCGTACTGGAGATCTTCGACGAGAGCGCCTATCTGATCGACGAAGCCGACGCACAGTGACCGACACGCGAGGGGCGGTACCCGGATGCCGGGTACCGCCCCTCGCGTGTGCGTGCCTTACGCCGTCAGCCTGGCCAGCGCCGCGTCGATGCGGGCCAGGGTCCGGTCCTTGCCCAGGACCTCCAGGGACTCGAAGAGCGGCAGGCCGACCGTGCGGCCGGTGACGGCGACACGGACCGGGGCCTGGGCCTTGCCGAGCTTGAGGCCGTGGGTCTCGCCGGCCTCCAGGACGGCCGTCTTCAGCGACTCGGGGCTGGTCCAGTCGGCCGCGTCGAGCTTCTCGCGGGCGGTGCGCAGCAGGGCGTCGGAGCCCTCCTTCATGGCCTTGGTCCAGCTGGCCTCGTCGAAGACCGGCTCCGCCAGGAACAGGAAGTCGACGTTGTCGGTGATCTCGGACAGCACCTTCAGGCGGGTCTGCGCGTGCGGCGCGATGGCCTGCCACTTCACCTCGTCGAAGGCCTCCGGGGCCCACGGGGCGAACGGGGCCTGCAGCCACGGGCGGCAGCGCTCCGTGAAGTCCTTCACATCCAGCAGCCGGATGTGGTCGCCGTTGATCGCCTCGCACTTCTTGAGGTCGAAGCGGGCCGGGTTGGGGTTCACGTCCGCGACGTCGAAGGCCGCGATCATCTCGTCCATCGTGAAGATGTCCTGGTCGGCCGAGAGCGACCAGCCCAGGAGGGAGAGGTAGTTGAGCAGGCCCTCCGGGAGGAAGCCGCGCTCGCGGTAGAGGTTGAGCGACGACTGCGGGTCACGCTTGGAGAGCTTCTTGTTGCCCTCGCCCATCACGTACGGCAGGTGGCCGAACTCCGGGGTCCGCTTGGCGATGCCCAGTTCGATCAGCGCCTTGTACAGGGCGATCTGCCGCGGGGTGGAGGAGAGCAGGTCCTCGCCGCGCAGGACGTGGGTGATCTCCATCAGGGCGTCGTCGACCGGGTTCACGAGCGTGTAGAGCGGGGCTCCGTTGGCTCGTACGATCCCGTAGTCCGGGACGTTCTCCGGGGTGAAGGTCAGCTCGCCGCGGACCAGGTCGGTGAAGGTGATCGTCTCGTCGGGCATGCGGAAGCGGACGATCGGCTCGCGGCCCTGGGCCCGGTACTGCTCGACCTGCGCCTCGGTCAGCTCGCGGCAGTGGCCGTCGTAGCCGGAGGGCCTGCCGGCGGCGCGGGCGGCCTCGCGGCGGGTGTCCAGCTCCTCCTGGGAGCAGTAGCAGCGGTAGGCGTGGCCGGCGTCCAGCAGCTTCTGGGCGACGTCCTTGTAGAGGTCCATGCGCTGCGACTGGCGGTACGGCGCGTGCGGGCCGCCGATCTCGGGGCCCTCGTCCCAGTCGAAGCCGAGCCAGCGCATCGAGTCGAGCAGCTGCTCGTAGGACTCCTCGGAGTCGCGGGCCGCGTCGGTGTCCTCGATGCGGAAGACCAGGGTGCCGCCGTGGTGCCGCGCGAACGCCCAGTTGAACAGGGCGGTGCGAACCAGGCCCACGTGCGGGTTACCGGTGGGCGAGGGGCAGAAACGGACGCGTACGGGGGAGCCGGGTGCGCTAGCCACGCTTGACAACCTTGTTGGTGAGAGTGCCGATGCCTTCGATGCTGACGGAGACCTCGTCGCCGACAGCGAGGGGGCCGACCCCTGCCGGGGTGCCCGTGAGGATCACGTCGCCGGGGAGCAGCGTCATGGCCTCGGAGATGTTGACGATCAGATCCTCGATCGGGTGGATCATCTCGCTGGTGCGGCCGAGCTGGCGTTGCTGTCCGTTGACGGTCAGCTGGATGGTCAGGTCGCTCGGTTCCAGGTCGGTCTCCACCCAGGGGCCGAGCGGGCAGGAGGTGTCGAAGCCCTTGGCCCGGGCCCACTGCTTCTCGCGCCGCTGGACGTCGCGGGCGGTGATGTCGTTGGCGCAGGTGTAGCCGAGGATGACGTCCCGCACGCGCTCGCGGGGGACCTCGCGGCACATGCGGCCGATGACGACGGCGAGCTCGGCCTCGTGGTGGAGTTCCTCGGAGAAGGAGGGGTACTGGATCTCGTCGCCGGGGCCGATCACCGAGGTGGACGGCTTGAAGAAGGCGAACGGGGCGTCGGGCACCTCGTTGCCCAGCTCGCGGGCGTGCTCGGCGTAGTTGCGGCCGAAGGCCACGACCTTGTTGGGGAGGACCGGCGGCAGCAGCCGTACCTTGCTCAGCGGCACCTTGGTGCCGGAGAGCTCGAAGTCCGCGAACGGGATGCCCTTGATGATGTCGAGGACGAGCTCGTCCGGCTTGTCACCCTCGACCGCGCCGAAGGCGACGTTCCCGTCGATGGAGAACCTGGCGATGCGCACGAGATCCTTGCGCCCCTTACCTGAACTGGCTGGAGTCTGACGCTCCAGGCTATCTCGGCAGGGCCTGCCCGGCGGGTCAGGGCGGGGCGGTGCCTGCCCTGTGGGGCGGGGCGCCCTGCGCACTGGCTCGCGCGGGGCGCCCCGTGGTGTGTTCGGTACTACTCGGCCGCCGCGGCTCCGACGGGGGCCTCCATCAGGACCGTGCGTCGGGGGTTGGCGGTCTGGGTGGGGAGGTCGACGGAGTGCTCCGGGTGGTCCGGGGTCGCCAGCTCGTCGGCGTCGTCGAGGTGCGCCAGGGTGGTGCGCCGCGGGTTGGCTATCGTGCGGAACATCATCGTCGTCTTCACGGTTGTACTGAACCCTGTCGTGTACGGGGCGCCGGAAGCGCCGGTTGGCAGAATGTCGCCTCTTGTAAAGCGTCAGGCTAAACATCCGATTCCCCGCCGATGGCACGAAGCGGCCTGGAGCTCCGTGTGAGTTTGCTCACGAACTCGCGCTCAAATCGGTCAATTCAGGCTCGCAACTCATGCCAACGAAACGGACATTGACCCACTGAAGCTCTCATTCCGCTCCTGATCATGGCGACTGGGACACCCCGCACACCCCGGCGACTCGTTCGGTTATGTCCGCTATAAGGCGGAGGTCGCTCTACGTGTCGTGACGTCACCCTCACGTGGTGTCACGGAGGTCACAGCCTGACCAACTGGCCTTGTTGGAGATCCTGCACTGTGCTGGAATTCCACGGACCGCCGCAGGATCGAGCCGGCGCGCAGGGGGCGCGAAACAGCGTCGCTCCTGACGAGTGAGCGGCGAGAAGGGGGAGTCCAGCGCCGGTCACTCACGACCACCCGGGTGCGTATTCAGGGCGTGCCCGACATCGCCGACACCGTCCTTCCGTTCACGCGGAGGGGCGCCTGGTCCAGAGGTTGCGACGCTAGTGCAGGGACGTTTCAAGAGGGATGGCAGCGGTTCGGCGGAGCCGGAGCCGCACGGCGGGACTGGCCCCATGGCCGGCAGCTCCTCGCCCCAGCACGCCCAGGGCCAGGGCCCGGCCCCGTCCGGCGACGGCGGTCCGCGCTCCGGGCGCACCGGCGCGTCCACGGCCTCCGGTCGCCCCGGCGCCTCGGCGTCCCCGGGCTCTTCCACCCCCGCTCCGACGGTGAAGCCGTCGCAGGGCGCGACCGGCCCCGGGCCGCGAATAGCCCTGCGCAACTGGCGCATCTCCACCCGCCTGGTGGCGCTGCTCACGCTCCCGGTGGTCGCGGCCACCTCGCTCGGCGCGCTGCGCATCAGCCAGTCCATGGACGACATCGAGCAGCTCGACAACATGAAGCTGCTCACCGAGATGACCAAGCAGGCCACCGAGCTGGCCGCCGCCCTCCAGGAGGAGCGCGACCAGTCCGCCGGCCCGCTGGCGCACGGCTCGACCACCAGCCCGATCACGGTCAAGGGCTTCCAGGACAAGACGGACCGGGCGCTGGAGAACTTCCTCAACGCCTCCGAGGAGGTCGACGCCGCCAGCAAGGACGGCAACCTCCAGGGCGTGCGCGACAGCGTGGTCGGTCTCGCCCGTGACCTGAACGGCCTCAACGAGATCCGCAACAACGCCTACGAGGCCGAGGGCAACTCCACGCAGACCGTGGAGGCCTACCACCGCCTCATCACGCACCTGCTGGACCTCTCGCAGGACATGGCGGAGGCGACCAGCAACCCCGACATGATCCAGCGCACCCGCGCGCTGTCCGCGTTCTCCGCCGCCAAGGAGTACGCGTCGATCCAGCGCGCGGTCCTGGCGGCGGCCCTGCCCGCCAACAGCAAGACCTTCGGCGAGCTCTCCGAGAACGACCGGCTCTACGCCCAGTCGGCGCTGGAGAGCCAGGTCTCCGAGCTGCGCAGCTTCTCCAGCATCTACGGCGACGGCGCCGAGGAGCTGCTGGGGCCCATCGACCAGAACAACGCCACCATCGAGGCCACCGACAAGTACGCCAGCCGCGCGCTGAACCGCCAGGACGGTCTTCGGGGCCTGGAGAAGCGGTCGTACCGGGACTGGCTGGACGACAGCTCCACCAAGATCCAGCAGATGAAGAACATCGAGCGCACGCTGCTGGAGCAGATGGAGCAGAAGGCGCGCGAGCTGCGCAGCGAGTCGGAGCGCGAGGCGATCATCTCCGGTGCGCTGGTGCTGGTCGTGCTCGGTGTCTCGCTGGTCGGTGCCTTCGTGGTGGCCCGGTCCATGATCCGGTCGCTGCGGCGGCTGGAGGACACCGCGACCAAGGTCGCCCAGGACCGGCTGCCCGAGCTGGTCAAGCAGCTGTCCGAGTCCGACCCGCAGGACGTCGACACGTCCGTGGAGTCGGTCGGTGTGCACTCCCGCGACGAGATCGGCCGGGTGGCCGCGGCCTTCGACGACGTGCACCGCGAGGCGGTCCGCCTCGCCGCCGAGCAGGCCCTGCTGCGGGGCAACGTCAACGCGATGTTCACCAACCTCTCGCGCCGCTCCCAGGGTCTGATCCAGCGCCAGCTGTCGCTGATCTCCGAGCTGGAGTCGCGTGAGGCGGACCCGGACCAGCTGGCCTCGCTGTTCAAGCTGGACCACCTCGCCACCCGTATGCGCCGGAACGGCGAAAACCTCCTCGTCCTCGCCGGTGAGGAGCCCGGCCGGCGCTGGACCCGGCCGGTCCCGCTGGTCGACGTGCTGCGTGCCGCCGCGTCCGAGGTGGAACAGTACGAGCGCATCGAACTGGCCTCGGTGCCGACCACCCAGGTGGCCGGCCGCGTGGTCAACGACCTCGTGCACCTGCTCGCCGAGCTGCTGGAGAACGCCACCTCGTTCTCCTCGCCGCAGACCAAGGTCAAGGTCACCGGTCACGCGCTGCCCGACGGCCGCGTGCTGATCGAGATCCACGACACCGGTATCGGCCTGTCCCCCGAGGACCTCGCCCAGATCAACGAGCGGCTCGCCTCGCCGCCCACCGTGGACGTCTCCGTCTCCCGCCGCATGGGTCTGTTCGTGGTCGGCCGCCTGTCGCAGCGCCACGGCATCCGCATCCAGCTGCGCCCGTCCGACTCCGGTGGTACGACCGCGCTGGTCATGCTGCCGGTCGACGTGGCCCAGGGCGGCAAGAAGCCGCAGGGCAATCCCGGTCAGGGCGGCCCCGGTGGCGGTGGCGGTCCGGCCGCCGCGCAGGCCGCCGCCGGTGCGGCCGCGGCCCGGCGTGGCAACGGCCCGTCGCTGGGCGCCGGTGCGCCCGGTGGTGGTGCCCTGGGCGCCGGTGCGTCCGGCGGTGGCCGGCTCGGCGCCGGTCAGGGCCCGCGTGCCGCGCTGCCGGGCCGCGACTCGGGCGGTGCCCCGGGTGCGCCGGGCGGGGCGCGTGGACCGCAGACTCCCCCGGCCCCGCAGCAGGGCCGGCCGGCCGGTGTGGGCAACGCCCAGACGCCGGTTCCCCCGCAGGGCCAGGAGGCCCGCGGCCCCGTGGCACCGCAGCGCGGCGACGCGAACGCCGGTGGCGGGCGCGGCCGGCGTGGCCGTCAGCCGCAGCTGCCGCCGCGTGGCGGAGCGCGGGCCGAGCTGCCGGGCGGCAACGAGCCGCAGCAGCGCCCGAGCTGGAGTGACGAGAACGCGCAGCCGCCGGTGTCGCGCGCCGCGCTGGACACCCCGCGCGGCCACGACGAGCAGCGGGACCCGTCGCAGACGGCCCCGATGCCGCGCATCGACGACCGGCAGGGCCCGGGCTCCACCTCCGAGTTCCCCCGCGTCGACGACCGCCAGGGCCCCGGCGCGAACGGATCGCAGAACAACGGCCAGTTCGTCCGCTCGGACGTCTTCGGCGGCCCGTCCGGCCCGGCCGGTCCCTCCGCGCCGAGCAACCCGAACAACCCGTCCGACACGGGCCAGTTCGCCGCACCGCAGGGCTACGACAACGGCTCCACCGGCCAGTACCCCGCGCCGCAGCGGCAGGACAACGGCGCGACCGGCCAGTACGCCGCGCCGCAGGGCTACGACAACGGGTCCACGGGTCAGTTCCCGGCTCCGTCGGGCTACGACAACGGGGCTACCGGCCAGTACGCCGGGTACGACGGCTCCTCCACGGGTCAGCACTCGCTGCCCGGCGGCCGCCAGAACTCCTCCGGCACCGGCCAGTTCGAGCGCCCGCAGGGCGACTTCGCCGGCCACCGGCCGCCGGCCCCGCAGCGTCCGCAGCAGCGGCCCGGCCGCCCGGAGCCGGAGGCGCTGCCGCCGGCGTCGGGTCCCGGTGACGGGCGTACGCCGCTGTACGACACGCTGGAGACGAACTGGTTCCGCGGCCAGGCAGGCCAGGCGGGTCAGCCCGGTCAGCCCGGTCAGCAGTCGCAGCCGGGTCAGCAGTCCCAGCCGAGCCGGCCCGAGCGCCCGCAGGGCAACGGCGCCGCGCCGGCCCCGCAGCAGCCGCAGGGCCCCTCGGCTCCACAACGTCCCGCCGCTCCCGCCTGGCGCAGCTCGCCGAACGACGACCTCGTCCGGCAGGCCGAGCGCGTCCGGCAGCCTGCCGCGGGCGGTGTCACCACGTCCGGCCTGCCGCGTCGAGTGCCCCGGGCGAACCTCGTCCCGGGCACGGCTCAGCAGCAGCCGCACCAGAGCGGTCCGCAGGTCTCGCGCGCCCCACAGGACGTGCGCGGTCGGCTGACCAACCTCCGTCGGGGTATCGCACAGGGCCGTCAGGCCGGGTCCGGCCAGACGGGCAGTTTCCCGAGCCCCACTCACCAGCAGGAGCGTTAGTTGAGTCCGATGAGCCAGGCGGCACAGAACCTGAACTGGTTGATCACCAACTTCGTGGACAACACCCCCGGGGTGTCCCACACCGTCGTCGTGTCCGCCGACGGTCTCCTCCTGGCGCTGTCGGAGGGCTTTCCGCGCGATCGCGCCGACCAGCTGGCGGCGGTCGCATCGGGGCTCACCTCACTGACGGCCGGGGCGTCCCGGATCTTCGAGGGCGGCAACGTGGCGCAGACCGTCGTGGAGATGGAGCGGGGATTCCTCTTCCTCATGTCCGTCTCGGACGGCTCGTCGCTCGCCGTTCTCGCGCACCCTGACGCGGACATCGGCCTCGTCGGCTACGAGATGGCGCTGCTGGTAGACCGGGCGGGAGCGGTGCTCACCCCGGACCTGCGCGCCGAACTGCAAGGAAGTCTGCTCCACTAACGTCCCAGGATCCACCCGTCTCACCAAATCACCGTCCGGCCGCCACAATCCCCCCACCGGCCACCGTCAGACGGCACGACTGACCAACTTGCTGTCCCGCCCGGAGGATTCATGACCCCGCCCACCGCCTCTCATGATCCGTACACAGATCCGTACGGGGACGAGGGCGACCAGCCGCTGGTACGTCCGTACGCGATGACCGGCGGCCGGACCCGGCCGCGCTATCAGCTCGCCCTGGAGGCGCTGATCAGCACCACGGCCGACCCGGCAGCGCTCATGGGACTGCTCCCGGAGCACCAGCGCATCTGCCACCTGTGCCGCGAGGTGAAGTCGGTCGCCGAGGTCTCGGCGCTGCTCGCCATGCCGCTCGGTGTGGCGCGGATCCTTGTCGCGGACCTGGCCGAGGCCGGACTCGTGGCCGTCCACCAGCCGGGCGGCGACGAGGCCAACGGCGGTGCGCCCGACGTGACACTGCTCGAAAGGGTGCTCAGTGGCCTTCGCAAGCTCTGAACCGAGAGGTGCCACCACCTCTGCCAAGATCGTGGTGGCGGGCGGCTTCGGCGTGGGCAAGACCACGTTCGTGGGCGCCGTCTCGGAGATCAACCCGCTGCGCACCGAGGCGGTCATGACGTCCGCGAGCGCGGGCATCGACGACCTCACGCACACCGGGGGCAAGACCACCACGACGGTGGCGATGGACTTCGGCCGTATCACGCTGGACCAGGACCTGATCCTGTACCTGTTCGGTACGCCGGGTCAGGACCGCTTCTGGTTCATGTGGGACGACCTGGTGCGCGGCGCCATCGGCGCGGTGGTCCTGGTGGACACCCGCCGGCTGGCGGACTGCTTCCCGGCGGTGGACTACTTCGAGAACAGCGGCCTGCCGTTCGTGGTCGCCCTCAACGGCTTCGACGGGCAGCAGCCGTACGCGCCGGAGGAGGTCCGCGAGGCGCTGCAGATCGGTCCGGACACCCCGATCATCACCACCGACGCCCGGCACCGGGCCGACGCCAAGTCCGCGCTGATCACGCTGGTGGAGCACGCTCTGATGGCCCGGTTGAAGTAGCACTCAAGTGAGCGGCTTCGTACGGCAGTTGCCGTAGGGGTCGTCATCGTGACAGCGGAGCCGGCTGTGGCCTTTGACACGGTCGGCTTCGGTGTTCATAACGTTTCGGCAGAGGAATCCGGTGGTACCGCCACGCGTCGCGGTCACATGGTCTCGCTGCGCGCACAAAAGCCCCGTCTTTTGACGGGGCTCGCTCTTTATGACCGTTTTATCTAGGGCTTACCTCGGGGGGAATCAGCCCTTTCCCATGTTTGGAAGAGCGCAGGTCGACGTGCTGGAATGCCTGAACTGCCCAAAGGTCAAAGACGTACTCAGTGGTCGATGGCGATCTGGGCTCTGAGACACTGCGGCACGACGTAGGTGCCCGCCGCCGAGAGGTTGTTGGTCGAGTGAGGCGAAGCAACAAAGGTCCCGAGCCGCCCGCCCGGGGCAACTTCACCCCGCCGCCGCGCGGAGCGGCGCCCGCCCCTGCTGTGCCCGGTTCGGAGCAGGTGGCCGCGCCCGCTCCGAGCGGCGGCCGTTTCTCCCCGCGCAACTGGCGCGTGGCGACCCGGCTGAACGCGATCCTGCTCATCCCCGTGCTGGTCGGCCTGGTCATGGGCGGCTTCCAGGTGAAGGGCTCGATCGACACCTGGCAGGAGGCCGAGGACGCGGAGAACACCGCGCGTCTGGTCCGGGCCGCCCTGACTTATGGCGACGCGCTCTACAACGAGCGTGACGTCACCGCGTCCCCGCTGTTGCTGGGCCGCGACCAGGCCACCGTCACGCAGGCGCGCAAGCAGACCGACGAGGCCGCCGACGCCTTCGACGAGGCCGCCCAGAACATGCCGCAGAAGGCGGGTCTGGAGCGCCGGCTGAGCCTGCTCCGTGAGGCGGAGCCCAAGCTCCAGGAGCTGCGACAGGTCGCCTACACCTCCCGGCTCACCGGCGTGCAGACGGAGGAGGGCTACGTCCAGGTCGCCCACCCGCTGATGGAGTTCGCCAACGAGCTGGGCCTGGGCACCGGAAACATCACCAGCTACGGCCGGACCGTCTACGCGATCTCGCTGACCAAGGCGGCGCTGTCGCTGGAGCGCTCCATCGGTATGCACCTGCTGGTCAAGCCGGGCCCGAAGGACACCGACCTGGCCAAGCAGCGCGTGGCGCTCTCCTCGTACGCCTACCTGGAGGGCATCGCCGTCGAGGAGTACATCGGCGGTGGTACCGAGGCCGACGCGCAGAAGCTGGAGGACGCCGAGGCCAGGATCAAGGCGGACGGCCAGCAGCAGGCCAAGGAAGCCCTGGCCAAGGACCCGGACTACAAGGCGCCGCCGTCCGACCCGACCGTGATGGTCGCGGCCGTCGCGGGTCTGACCACCACCGACGCCTCCGCGCGGGACGCACTCGCCCAGCAGGGCATCACCGCCGAGAACTGGTGGGCGGTGAACACCCTCAAGTACAACGCGTACCGCCAGATCGAGTCGGACCTGGCCGACACCGCGGTGAACGAGGCCGCGAGCATCGCCGACGACGCCAAGCAGGACGCCATCATCACCGGCGCCATCGTCGTGGTCGCCCTGCTCGCCGCGTTCATCCTGGCCGGCATGGTGGCCCGCCAGATGAGCCGCTCGATGCGCCAGCTGCGCAACGCCGCCTTCGGCATCGCCGAGCAGCGCCTGCCGATGCTGGTCGACCAGCTCTCGCGCACCGACCCGGGCCGCGTCGACACCCGCGTCTCGGCCATCCCGATCACCTCCACGGACGAGATCGGCGAGGTCGCCCGGGCCTTCGACCAGGTGCACCGCGAGGCCGTCCGGCTCGCCGCCGAGCAGGCTCTGCTGCGGGGCAACATCAACGCGATCTTCACCAACCTCTCGCGTCGCAACCAGTCGCTGATCGAGGGCCAGCTGACCCTGATCACCGACCTGGAGAACAACGAGGCCGACCCGGACCAGTTGGAGAACCTCTTCAAGCTGGACCACCTGGCGACCCGTATGCGCCGCAACGGCGAGAACCTCCTGGTCCTCGCCGGCGAGGAGCCCGGCCGCCGCTGGGACCAGCCGGTCCCGCTGGTCGACGTGCTGCGCGCCGCCTCCTCCGAGGTGGAGCAGTACGAGCGCATCGAGATATCCGGCGTGCCCGAGGCCGACATCCACGGCCGTGCCGTGACCGACCTCGTGCACCTGCTGGCCGAGCTGCTGGAGAACGCGACCACGTTCTCCTCCCCGCAGACCAAGGTCCGCGTCACGGCGACCCGTCTCCCCGACGGCCGCGTGATGATCGAGATCCACGACAAGGGCATCGGCCTGACCGCCGAGGACTTCGCGGACATCAACCACAAGCTGGCCAACCCGCCGACCGTGGACGCCGCGATCTCCCAGCGCATGGGCCTGTTCGTGGTCGGCCGACTGTCCGACCGGCACGGCATCCGCGTCCAGCTGCGCCCCTCCGGCGAGCAGGCCGGCACCACCTCGCTGGTCATGCTCCCCGACGCCATCACGCACGGCGGTGGCGGCGAGCAGGCGCCGGACCGCGAGGAGTTCACCGTCTCGCAGATCATCCCGGAGCAGCAGTTCCAGGGTGAGAGCTTCAGCCAGCCGATGCGTACGGCCGCCGAGCTCGGCTTCGACGACAGCCGCTACACCGAGGTCCCCGACGACATCCGCGAGCTGGACCCGGTGGGCCGCTCCCTGATGCGCGAGGAGCGCCGCGCGGCCCTGGAGGCCCAGACCCACGGCCAGCAGCCCGGCCAGGAGCCCACCGAGGCCCAGGCGTACGCCGACGGCGGCTACGACGGCCGACAGGGCCAGCAGGCCTACGACAACGGCGGCCGGCCGTACGACGCCGGTCAGCCCGGCTACCCCGACCAGGCCGCGGCCTACGGTCAGCAGTCGGCGTACCAGGACCAGACGTCGTACGAGGACCCGCAGCAGCGGTCGTACGACGAGCAGTACTACGCGCCGAACGGGATGCCGCAGGGCGATGGTTTCCAGGCCAACGGCGGCTACCCGGAACCCGGTTATGCGGAGCCTGCCCAGGAGGCGCCCGCGGCGGTGCCGTCCGGGTCGTCGGAGAGCTTCTCGGCCTTCGAAGAGCAGTCCTACCAGGGCGACTGGCAGCAGCGGGACGGCTACCAGAACGGGTACGCCGACCAGTACGCTCCCGAAACGGAATCTGCGCAGGCCGCTGACGCGAGTGCGCGGGACCGCGTAGGCTTCGACCGTCCGGGACCGGGCAACACCGCAGCGCACGCGCTGACCGACGCCGGGCTTCCCCGCCGGGGATCCACCGGTGACGGCCAGGCGGCCGGCCGGCCCGCGAACCGGGACGCGGCGGCCCCTTCGGCGGAGAACAACGCCGACGACGGCTGGCGCTCGGCGAACGACGAGCGCTGGCAGCAGGCCTCGCAGCTCCGCAAGCCGAAGGCGGGCGGGGTTACCTCCTCCGGCCTGCCGCGGCGGGTGCCCAAGGCCAATCTGGTCGAGGGTGCCGCGGAGTCGACCCCGCAGGGCGGCCCACAGGTCTCCCGCGCCCCCGAGGACGTCCGGGGCAGGCTGAGCAACCTGCGCCGGGGTGTCCAGCGGGGACGCAGCGCAGGAAGTGAAACGAACGGCCAGGGCTTCGGTCCTGACAGCACCTACAACCAGGAGCGTTAGTGTGAGCCCGATGAGCCAGGCGGCACAGAACCTGAACTGGTTGATCACCAACTTCGTGGACAACACCCCCGGGGTGTCCCACACGGTGGTGGTCTCCGCCGACGGACTCCTTCTGGCGATGTCCGAAGGCTTCCCCCGCGACCGCGCCGACCAGCTCGCGGCCGTCGCCTCCGGTCTGACCTCACTGACCGCCGGCGCCTCGCGCATCTTCGAGGGCGGCAGCGTGAACCAGACGGTTGTGGAGATGGAGCGAGGATTCCTCTTCATCATGTCCATTTCCGACGGGTCGTCGCTCGCGGTTCTTGCGCACCCCGAAGCGGACATCGGCCTCATTGGGTACGAGATGGCGCTTCTGGTCGACCGTGCGGGCACGGTCCTGACTCCGGATCTTCGTGCGGAGCTCCAAGGAAGCCTTCTCAACTAAAAGACAGACGGTGCGATTTCGCGTCCCGTGGCCGTAAGGTTTCGGGACGCGGCTCCACAGCGATGGGTGCCCGGCACAGTCGGAGGAGGAGAAAGTGGCAACACCCCCAAGCGGTTCATCAGGCAACTGGTCGTACGGCCCTGGCCAGGGGCAGAACGACGGTTCCCCGAACCGGTACAACTTCCCCTCCGCACCGAGCCACCGGCAGCCGTACGCGCCACAGGGGCCCGGCCCCGCGCCGTACGACCAGCCGAACGCGCCGCGCATCCAGCCCGTGCAGCCGCAGCGCCGCACCCCTGAGCCGGCGCCCGCCGGGGCGTCGAACAACCCCCTGGTGCGCCCGTACGCGATGACGGGCGGCCGCACCAGGCCGCGGTACCAGCTCGCCATCGAGGCGCTGGTGCACACCACCGCGGCTCCGCACCAGATGCAGGGCCAGCTGCCCGAGCATCAGCGGATCTGCAACCTCTGCCGGGAGATCAAGTCGGTGGCGGAAGTCTCCGCCCTCCTGACGATCCCTCTCGGCGTGGCCAGGATCCTCGTCGCCGACTTGGCGGAGGCGGGCCTGGTCGCCATCCATCAGCCCGGCGGCGACGAGAACGCCGGCGGCCAGCCAGACGTGACACTGCTCGAAAGGGTGCTCAGTGGACTTCGCAAGCTCTAGCGGCGGTCCTTCCCGCTCCACCACCTCCGCGAAGATCGTGGTGGCGGGCGGCTTCGGCGTGGGCAAGACCACGTTCGTCGGCGCCGTCTCGGAGATCAACCCGCTGCGCACGGAGGCCGTCATGACGTCTGCTTCGGCAGGCATCGACGACCTCACCCACACCGGAGACAAGACGACCACGACGGTCGCCATGGACTTCGGCCGTATCACGCTGGACCAGGACCTGATCCTGTACCTCTTCGGTACGCCCGGCCAGGACCGCTTCTGGTTCATGTGGGACGACCTGGTGCGCGGCGCCATCGGCGCGGTGGTGCTCGTGGACACCCGGCGCCTGGCCGACTGTTTCCCCGCGGTGGACTACTTCGAGAACAGCGGCCTGCCGTTCGTCATCGCCCTCAACGGCTTCGACGGCAACCAGCCGTACAACCCCGACGAGGTGCGCGAGGCCCTGCAGATCGGCCCCGACACCCCGATCATCACCACCGACGCCCGCCACCGCGCGGACGCCAAGTCGACGCTGATCACGCTGGTCGAGCACGCTCTGATGGCGCGCCTGCGGTAGCCGTACGACCTCGAAGGGCCCTTTCCGCCAGGAGGGGGCCCTTCTTCGTGTCGAGGAAGAAGTCCCGGACGTCCTGGGCGAGCAGCTCGGGCACTTCCATCGCGGCGAAGTGGCCGCCGCGCTCGAACTCCGACCAGTGCCTGATGTCGTACAGCCGCTCGGCCAGCGGTCGCACCGACTGGGTGATGTCGTGCGCGAACACCGCGACGCCGACCGGCACTTGGCACGGCACGGCCTGCCCCCGCGGAGCGTCGTGGTGCAGCCGCGCCGAGGAGGCCGCGGTGGCGGTCAGCCAGTACAGCGAGACGTCGGTGAGCATCCGATCGTCGCTGATCGGCGCGCGCGGGTCCGTCCACTGCGCGAAGCGCTCGGCGATCCAGACCAGTTGGCCGACCGGCGAGTCGGTCAGCGCGTAGCCGATGGTCTGGGGG
This sequence comes from Streptomyces spinoverrucosus, assembly GCF_015712165.1. Lineage (NCBI taxonomy): Bacteria > Bacillati > Actinomycetota > Actinomycetes > Kitasatosporales > Streptomycetaceae > Streptomyces > Streptomyces spinoverrucosus. The sequence goes on from NZ_JADPZX010000001.1 coordinate 2,419,885, forward strand.
GTGAGGGCCTGCAGCGCCTGGTACGGCGGACGATGGGCCATCAGCTGCCTGACCTTGTCCAGCCGGGCCTCGTCCGTCGCGGACAGCTCGACGCCGGCGTCCGGGTCCGGCCGGGTCGGCAGGTAGTTGATGTGCACGCCGACGACCTGCTCGGGCGCCACCGCGCCGAGCGCCAGGGAGATGCCCGCGCCGAAGTCCCCGCCCTGCGCGCCGTAGCGCTCGTAGCCGAGACGGCGCATCAGCTCGGCCCAGGCCCGCGCGATCCGGACGGCGTCCCAGCCGCGCTCGTGGGTCGGCCCGGAGAAGCCGTACCCCGGGATGGAGGGAATCACCAGGTGGAAGTCGCGTGACAGCGGCTCGATCACATCGAGGAACTCCAGGAACGAGCCGGGCCAGCCGTGGGTGAGGATCAGCGCGAGCGCGTCCGGCTTCGCGGACTGGACGTGGACGAAGTGGATGTTCTGGCCGTCGATCTCGGTGGTGAAGTGCGGCAGTTCGTTGAGCTCGGTCTCCTGCGCACGCCAGTCGTAGCCGGTGCGCCAGTACTCGGCGAGCTCCTTCAGCCGCGCCAGCGGGAAGCCGTAGTCCCATCCGGCGTCGGCGACCTCGTTGGGCCAACGGGTGCGGGTGAGGCGGTCGTTCAGGTCGTCGAGGTCGGCCTGGGGGATGTCGATGCGGAACGGCTTGATCATGGTCTTCGCTCCAGTGAGATTCGTTCGAAGCCCAAACGTTCGTGGCACTAACGAAGGTAGACTGTTAGTGGCACTAACACAAGAGGCGGAGGACCCCATGAGCCCGAACCCCGACCCCACCCCGGCCCGGCTGCGCGCCATCCCCAGCCGGCTGCTCGCCGGGGCCGCGGTCGTCGCCGACCGGCTCGTCGGCGAGCGCCTGGCCGCCGAGGGCGCTCACAAGTGGCACTTCGCCGTGCTGACCGCCCTGACCGAGGCCGGCGCCGCCAGCCAGGCCGAACTCAGCCGCCGCACCGGCATCTACCGCAGCGACATGGTCGCCGTCCTCAACGACCTCGCCGACGCCGAATGCGTCCGTCGCGACCCCGACCCCGCCGACCGCCGCCGCAACGTCATCACCCTCACCCCCATCGGCCGCCGCCGGCTGGAGCGCCTCGACGCGCTCATCGCCGACGCCCAGCGCGAGTTGCTCGCCCCCCTCTCACCCGGCGAACAGGGCGAACTCACCCGCCTGCTCGCCGCCCTGACCGAGCACCACCAGCCCCCGCACGACGCGCGATAGGCCATCCACACGAAAAGGGGCCCCTCTCATCAGAGGGGCCCCTTCAGCGTGTGGGGAACCGGTCGAGCGATGCTGCCTAGCCGTGCCAGCTGTGCGGGGCCCGGAAGCCCGGCTCGCGCTCCAGGCGGCGCCAGCCGGCCTTGGCGCGGCCGCGGTGGGCCGGGGTGGACGTGGCGGTGTGGGCGGCCGCGCGGGCCAGCAGGATCGCCGTGATGGCGGCGACTTCCTCGGGCTCGGCGTGGCCCTTCTCGACGCGGATGTCAGGGCTGTTCATGGATGTCAGTCTCCGTGAGAGAGGTTTCCGCGGGGGTGCCGCGGAGCGTCCGCTGGGTTACTGCGGGGGGTTGCCGTGCTTGCGCGAGGGCAGGTCGGCGTGCTTGGTGTGCAGCATCGCCAGGGAGCGGATGAGGACCTCGCGGGTCTCGGCGGGGTCGATGACGTCGTCCACCAGGCCGCGCTCAGCCGCGTAGTACGGGTGCATGAGCTCGGACTTGTACTCCTTGACCATCTTCTGACGCATGGCCTCGGGGTCCTCGGCGTCGGCGATCTGGCGGCGGAAGATGACGTTGGCGGCACCCTCCGCGCCCATCACGGCGATCTCGTTCGTCGGCCAGGCGTACGTGAGGTCCGCGCCGATGGACTGGCTGTCCATGACGATGTAGGCACCTCCGTAGGCCTTGCGCAGGATCAGGGAGATCCGCGGCACGGTCGCGTTGCAGTACGCGTACAGCAGCTTCGCCCCGTGACGGATGATCCCGCCGTGCTCCTGGTCGACACCCGGAAGGAACCCGGGGACGTCCAGGAAGGTCACGATCGGGACGTTAAAAGCGTCACACATCTGGACAAAGCGTGCAGCTTTTTCACTCGCCTCGATATCCAGGACGCCCGCCAGCACCTGCGGCTGGTTGGCGATGATGCCGACCACCTGGCCGTCCAGCCGGGCCAGCGCGCAGATGATGTTGCGCGCCCAGCGCTCGTGGACCTCCAGGTACTCGCCGTCGTCGACGATCTCCTCGATGACCTTCGTCATGTCGTACGGCCGGTTCCCGTCCGCCGGCACCAGGTCCAGCAGGACGTCGGAGCGGCGGTCGGGGGCGTCGGAGGACTCCACCCGGGGCGGGTTCTCCCGGTTGTTCTGCGGGAGGAGGGAGAGGAGGTAGCGCACCTCGGCGAGGCAGGTCTCCTCGTCGTCGTACGCGAAGTGGCAGACGCCGGAGGTCTCGGCGTGCACGTCGGCGCCGCCCAGGCCGTTCTGGGTGATCTCCTCGCCGGTCACCGCCTTGACCACGTCCGGGCCGGTGATGAACATCTGCGAGGTCTCGCGGACCATGAAGACGAAGTCGGTCAGGGCGGGCGAGTACGCCGCGCCGCCCGCGCACGGGCCGAGCATCACGCTGATCTGCGGGATGACGCCGGACGCCTTGGTGTTGCGCTGGAAGATGCCGCCGTAGCCGGCCAGGGCGCTGACGCCCTCCTGGATCCGGGCGCCGGCGCCGTCGTTGAGCGACACCAGCGGGGCACCGGCCGCGATGGCCATGTCCATGATCTTGTGGATCTTGGTGGCGTGCGCCTCACCGAGGGCGCCGCCGAAGATGCGGAAGTCGTGGGCGTAGACGAAGACCGTACGGCCCTCCACCGTGCCCCAGCCGGTGATGACACCGTCGGTGTACGGCTTCTTGGCCTCCAGGCCGAAGCCGGTCGCCCGGTGCCGGCGCAGTTGCTCGACCTCGCGGAAGGAGCCCGGGTCCAGGAGCAGCTCGATGCGCTCCCGGGCGGTCAGCTTGCCCTTGGCGTGCTGGGCCTCGGTCGCCCTCTCGCTGGGGCCGGCCAGCGCCTGCGCACGGATCTCGTGCAGCTCGGCCACTCGCCCGCGCGCGTCCGCCGGCTCGCCGGTCGCCTCACCCGTCGCCTCATCCAAAACGGTCATGCAGCGACCTTACGAAGGACACCAAGGAAAGTGGGCCGTCGACTCCGTACAGTCTCCGGGGCGTTTTCCTGGTACCCCTGAACAGAACCAGGGCGGCATGCAGGCGTTCCGACTGCTCAGAGGGCTTCGGCGTTGTAGGGGTCGCACAAAATGGTCAGCCGGTAGCCACGCAAGATTCATGTCCGGCCCATGCCATCCATGGAGTGACACGCGAGGGTATCGCGACATCTGGCGGATGACGTTGAAACTTGAACAGAATAGGTCTACGGTCGGTATCGGCACATCGTTGAAGATTCAACAGCCTCATCTCCAAGGAGCACACCATGGGCATCTTCGGCAGCAAGAACACCTCGACCGCGAACACCGCCGTGAACCCGGAGCTGGCCGCCCTGACCGGCGACTACACGCTCGACCCCGCGCACACCACGATCGGCTTCGTCGCCCGGCACGCCATGGTGACGAACGTGAAGGGCAAGTTCCTCGACTTCACCGGCTCGCTGCACCTGGACGGCGCCGACCCGTCGAAGTCCACCGCGACCATCGACGTCACGATGGACAGCATCGACACGGGCAACGCCGACCGGGACACCCACCTGAAGAGCTCGGACTTCTTCACCACGGAAGAGTTCCCGACGATGACGTTCCGCTCCACCAAGGCGGAGGCGCTCGGCGGCGACGACTACCGCATCACCGGTGACCTGTCGATCCTCGGTGTCACCAAGCCGATCACGATCGACCTGGAGTTCAACGGCGCCGCGAAGGACCCCTTCGGCAACGACCGGGTCGGCTTCGAGGGCAAGGCCGAGATCCTGCGTTCCGAGTGGGGCCTGACCTGGAACGCGGCGCTGGAGACGGGCGGTTTCCTGGTCTCCGACAAGATCAAGCTGAACTTCGACATCTCGGCGATCAAGAACGCGTGACGGCGGTACGACCGCCCGCCGACGCCTCTGGAGCGCGCCCGCCTTCCACTCCCCCGACGGGAGGGCGGGCGCTCACTGCATCACTCTCGCACCGCGAACTCGCACCACACGATCTTGCCGGGGTGCCGCTCCCCCACCCCCCACTTGTCCGCGAGGGCGGCGACGAGGAGAAGGCCTCGGCCCTGTTCCGCGTCCAAGGAAGCGTCCGGCGTGCGGACTTCGCCCGTCCCGCTGTCGTGGACGGCGACCCGCAGCACGCCCTCGGAGTACAGGGTGAGCCGGACGAGGAAGCCGCGGCCTGCTGGTACGCCGTGCAGTAACGCGTTGGTGGCGAGCTCGCTCACGCAGAGCAGTACGTCGTCGCCGCGCTCGGCCATGCCCCACTCGGTCAGCGTGTCGCCGGTGAACTCGCGTGCCAGACGCACCGATCTGCGGTCCCGGCGGTAGAACGCCTCGCGGGTGTAGGGGTGTTGGGGTTGTGCGTTCATGCGCCCAATGTCACAGGGAGTCACTATCGTGAATCAGTGAGTGAAGTCGTAGTTCTCATTGCTACGGGTTCACTACGAGGAGTTCGGCTGCGTACGGGGGAAAGGTCCACGCATGCACACGGCGAAGAAGACCAAGAAGGTCGGTTCCTGGCAGGCGGTCGGTGCGGTGCTCGCCCACTACCGGAAGCGAGCCCGTCTCACGCAGGAGCAGTTCGCCGAGTTGGCGAACATTCACGTGGACACGGTGGGGTCCATCGAGCAGGGGCGGCTCGCGCTTCAGCCGGATCGGGCGGTGGAGTTCGACGAACTGCTGGGGACGGGTGGGGGGTTGGCCGTGCTGGTGGAGAGGATGCCGGTGCGGGAGAGGATCGTGCAGTTCGCTCAAGGTCTCGTCGATCACGAACAGGAGGCGGTCAGCCTCCTGTCGTACGATGCTCAGGTGGTTCCCGGGCTTCTCCAGACCCGGGACTACTGCCGGGCCGTCTTCGACTTCAGGTATCCGGCAATCGGGAGTGAGACGGCCGAGCAGTGGGTGAACGCCCGCATGGAACGGCAGTTGGTCTGGCAACGGGAACGGCCGCCCGTGGGCCACTTCGTCTTGGAGGAGAGCGTCCTGCGACGCCAGGTCGGCGGCCCTGAGGTGATGCGTGAACAGATCCGGCAAATCCTGGAGTACACCGAGCCCGTACACATGAGCGTGCAGATCATGCCGATGGACCGGACACCACACGCCGGTCTCGACGGGCCCCTGGTGCTGCTGGAGACCCCGGAACACGAGCGCCTGGTCTACCTGGAAGTGCAGCGCGCGAGCTTCCTCGTCGATGACCCAGATGAGGTCAGCGACTATCACCACAAGTATGGAATGCTGCGGTCACAGGCCCTCTCTCCCGACGAGAGCGTGCGCCTCTTGAACGGACTGCTAGGAGAGTCATGAAGACCGCGTGGTTCAAGTCCAGCTACAGCGGCAGCGAAGGCGGCAACTGCCTCGAAGTCGCCTACACCTGGCGCAAGTCCAGCTACAGCAGCAACGAGGGCGGCGACTGCGTCGAGGTCGCCACTCACACCACCGCCATCCACATCCGCGACTCAAAGACCCCCGACGGCCCGATCCTCACCGTCTCCCCCGACACCTGGACCACCTTCCTCGCTCGGGGCCGGCGCCGGGACTAGGCAGTCTCGGTGACCCGCCCGGCCGTCACCGTTCCGCGCGCCGCAGCCCGCATCCTGCGGCCCCGGCGGGTCAGTCCCCAGGGCTTGAGTATCGAGATCACCGTCATGAAGACGTAGGCGGACAGCGACACGACCGGTCCCATGAGGATGTCGCCGGCCTCCGGCAGTCCTTCCCCGGCCGCCACAGCCGTGACCGCGGCGTTCACTCCCGGACGCAGGGCGAAGGCCGTGGCGGTGGTCGTGGCCAGGGTCAGCCAGAACTTCGTGTAGACCCACCGGTGCCTGGCCAGTCCCCACTGGGTGCCCAACGACAGCAGCAGACCGCTTACTAGCGTGCAGAACGCGACAGGAAGCAGGAGCCAGTCGGCGAAGAGCTTCATGGCCCGCACCGACGCCTCCACCGTCACGGCGGAGTCGGTGGTGGCCGCGGTGGCGCCGAGCGCGAGCAGCCCGAGCGTGAGCCCGAGCCAGCTCGCGGAGGCGGTTACATGCGTGACAAGAAGGGCCCGGCGTGCGGGGCGGCTGAGTTTCACAGGCACCACCGTGCCGGGCACCGGGGGTGCGGGGCGTCTGACAGCGGGAGTAAGCGGCCGTACGCGCCTCGGCGTACATGACGGCTTGCCGTGCGGGATGGCCGGATTGTGATGCCCGCGTGGAGGGTCGGAGGGCTCATAATCCAGCAAACGGGAATTGACATGCGCCTGACATTCCCGCTCCTCCCCAGACCCCCCACGGAAGGCGTCAAGGTGAAGACTTTCCTCAAGGCCCTCAAGAGATGCGCGGCCGCCGGTGCGGCCGCGCTCGCGATGGTCAGCCTTCAGCCCGTGTCGGCCGCGCAGGCGGCCCCCGCGCCCGTCGTCGGCGGTACGCGCGCCGCGCAGGGCGAGTTCCCGTTCATGGTCCGGCTGTCGATGGGCTGTGGCGGTGCGCTGTACACCCAGCAGATCGTGCTGACCGCCGCCCACTGCGTGGGCGCCACCGGCAACAACACCAGCATCACCGCGACCGCCGGTGTGGTGGACCTGCAGTCCACCAACGGCCGTGTCCAGGTCCGCTCCACCAAGGTCTACCGAGCCCCCGGCTACAACGGCGACGGCAAGGACTGGGCCCTGATCAAGCTCGCCCAGCCGATCAACCTGCCGACCCTGAAGATCGCCACCACCGCGCAGTACAACACCGGCACCTTCACCGTGGCCGGCTGGGGCGCGGCCCGCGAGGGCGGTGGCCAGCAGCGCTATCTGCTCAAGGCGGACGTGCCGTTCGTCAGCGACGCCACCTGCCGTTCCTACAGCGGCTACAGCGGGCTCATCGCCGGCGAGGAGATCTGCGCCGGGTACACGGCCGGCGGCGTCGACACCTGCCAGGGCGACTCCGGCGGCCCCATGTTCCGCCGGGACGCGGCCGGTGCCTGGGTCCAGGTCGGCATAACCAGCTGGGGCATCGGCTGCGCCCGCCCCAACGCCCCCGGTGTCTACACCGAGGTCTCCACCTTCGCCTCCGCGATCGCCTCGGCGGCGGCCACCCTCTAGTTCCTGGTTCGCAAGCAGCGGGCCCGGTGCCGTGTCGGCACCGGGCCCGTCCCGCGTCTGGGGCGGACGACGGTCAGAATCCGCCTCCGAAGTCGCCGCCGCCACCGAAGTCCCCGCCTCCGAAACCACCCCAGCCGCCGCTGAAGTCGTCGGTGTTGAAGTCCGCGCCGGAGACGTCACCGCCCTCGTAGCCGGCGCCGAAGTCGCCGTAGCCGGAGCCGTAGTCGGCCGCGTAGGACGGGGTCGCCATGGCGCTGCCGAGCAGCGTGCCGACGAGCAGGCCGGGGAGGATGCCGCCGCCGAAGTAGCCGCCGGCCCAGGGGCCGTAGGCCGGGCCCGCGTCCCAGTACGGGCGGCGGCCGGAGGCCGTGTCGACCTCGCGGATCATCGGGTCCCGGCCGTCGGACAGGCGGGCCTGGTCGGCCGCGCAGACCGGCACCTCGCGGGTCGCGCCGCCCGTCGGCGTCCAGGTGACGTCGGCGACCGAGGGGCCGTGGCGCGGGTCGAAGAAGCACGGCGGACGGCGGTCGGGGAGCGGGTGCCCCTCGCGGCGGGCGGCCAGCGTCGCCAGCGCGAAGCGGCCGTCGTCCAGGCACTGCGTGACCGCCCGTACGTCCTCCGGCTTCTGGGCGGCCGCCATGTGCGACTTGGCCTTCTCGTAGGCGTCCAGCGCGTGTTCGTAGTCCGCGCGCATGGTGTCGTCGGCGCCGGGTTCGGCGGGGTGGAAGTCCAGGCGGTCCAGTTCCTCGCCGAAGGCGGTGATGTCCTCGTCGACCACCACCCGCAGCTTCTCCAGCGCCGCCCGCTGCTCCTCCTCGTGGCGGCGGCGGTTGCGGCGGGCGATCGCGTACGCGCCCGCGCCACCGGCGGCCAGTACCGCGCCGAGGGTGATCAGGCCGGTGGCCGAGACGCCGTCGCCGGTGCCCTCGCTCCAGCTGCTCGGCGCCGTGCCGCCCACGTTGCGCAGCGCGCTGTCGACGAAGTCGTTCAGCTGGGCCTTGGCGTCGCCCGCGCTCTGCACGGACGTGACCAGGTTGGACACGGCCGAGCGGCTCAGCACGGCGCTGTCGGCGCGGGCGTCGAACTCGTCGCCGAGCCGGATGCCGTACAGGCCGGTGACACCGGTTTCGGTGCGCAGGTTCTGGAAGAGGTTCGCCTGGGGATAGTCGGACGGCAGGACCGCCACGAAGACGGGCTTGTCCGCGTCCCTGATCTTGTCGGCGAGCGCTTCGGCGTCCGACTCCGACAGCACGTCGGAGGCGGCCGGATCCACGTAGACCGGGCTCTCGCGCAGGGCCTCGGCGACCTTGGACAGGTCGGTGGCCGCGTATGCGCCGGGCGCACCGGCCACCAGTACCGCCAGCACGGCGGCGACAGGCACGATCAGCAGGCGTACGAGCCTTCGTACGAACGCGGCCTTCATATCTTCGAAGCTACCTGAATGGGTGCAGAAAGGGACATCGGTCCCGGAGGAAATTCCCCCGGGACCCCCGGGACCGATGTCGACGGCGGTGTGTCGCTCACGCCGCCTTGTACGCGGTGGTCAGTTTCTCCACCGCCGCTTGGTACCGGCCGGTCAGCAGCAGGTGGTCCGCCTCGGCGAACGGCTTCGCCACCGAGGCCGTGACGTCCTGCCCGATCCGCTGCTGGACGAGCAGCCGCGCCTTGGTGACGATCGCGCGGCCCGTCTCCTCGGCGCCCGCCCTCTCCGCCGCCCTGGCCGCGAGGCCGAGCGCCTTCAGGGTCAGGGTGCCGCCCTCGGGGACCCTGGTCAGGGTGGTCAGACCCCAGCCGTACGGGTACTGCGGGTCGTACGAGGCGTCCCCGACGTTGATCGGCAGCTGGGCCTGCGACTTCGGCCAGGTCACCGGCAGCTGCCCGGTGAAGGGCCGCCTGCCGTACAGCACGTCGGCCACACCGTCGCCCTCCGTGCCCGGCAGCCAGGACGCGACCAGCGCGTCGATCTCGCCGAGCCGGTCGCCGATCAGCTGCGGGCGCCCGGAGACGATCAGCACCGCGCACTTCATCGCCGCGCACACCTTGTCCACGGCTGCCTGATCGGCGGCGCTCAGCTCCAGATCGTTGCCGTTGCCGACGTCTCCGACGCCCTCGGCGTACGGGGTCTCGCCGACCACCACGACGCCGACGTCATGACCGGCGGTCGGCGCGGAGGCGTCCTTGGACCAGGTGACCTCCCCGCCCGCCTTGCGGATGCCCTCCAGGACGGTCGTCCCAGGAGTGATGTCACCGGACGAGCCCTGCCAGGTGATGGTCCAGCCGCCGGTCTGGTTGCCGATGTCGTCGGCGTTGGATCCGGCGACGTACACCTTCTGGGAGCGCTTCAGGGGCAGCAGGCCGCCGCTGTTCTTCAGCAGCACCTGCGACTCGGCCGCCGCCTCGCGCGCCACCGCGCGGTGTTCGGCGGAGCCGATCCTCGACGCGCCGCTGGTGTCGGCGTACGGCTGCTCGAAGAGGCCCAGCTTGAACTTCTGCGTGAGGATGCGGGAGACGGCGTCGTCGATCCGCCGCTCGTTGATCCGGCCCGCCCGCACCTCGTCGATCAGGGTGGTGCGGAAGTCCCGGTAGGCGTACGGGACCATGATCATGTCGAGGCCGGCGTTGATCGACGTACGGACGTCGGAGGCGTAGTCGCCCGGGATCTGGTCGATGGCCGCCCAGTCGCTGATGACGAAGCCCTCGAAGTCCATCCGGCCCTTCAGCACGCCGTTGATCATGTCCGCGTCGGCGTGCATCTTGACCGGGCCCTTGTCGTCGCCGATCAGGTCGAGGGAGGAGTAGGACGGCATGACCGTGCCCACGCCCCGGTCGACGGCCTCGTAGTACGGCGACAGGTGAACCGCCTCCAGCTCCTCGCGGGTGACCTTGGTGACGCCCTGGTCGATCGTGTAGGTGCCGGTGGTCGAGGAGCCGTACTCGGTGCCGCCGTCGCCGACGAAGTGCTTGGCGGTGGCCAGGACCTTGTCGTCGCGGTCCAGGTCACGGCCGTCCGCGCGGCCCTGAAGGCCCTGGATGACCGTCTCCATCGACTCGACCAGCGCCGGGTCCTCGCCGAAGGCCTCGTAGGAGCGGCCCCAGCGTTCGTCGCGGGTGACGCACAGGCAGGGGGCGAAGTCCCAGGGGATGCCGGTGGCGCGCACCTCGGCGGCGGTCACCGCGCCCGTCTCGTAGGCGATGTCGGGATCTCTGGTCGCTCCGATGCCGATGTTGTGCGGCATGATCGTCGCGCCGACCACGTTGTTGTGGCCGTGCACCGCGTCGACGCCGTAGATCAGCGGGATCTGGAAGCGGGTGGCCTGCGCGCGCAGCTGGAAGCCGTCGATCATCTTCGCCCAGGCCTCGGGGGTGTTGGGCGTCGGTGTCGAGCCGCCGCCGGAGAGGAGTGAGCCGAGGTCGTACGCGGCGATGTCCCCGGCGCTCGTGAGCGCGCCGCGCTCCGCCTGGGTCATCTGGCCGGCCTTCTCCTCCAGGGACATGCGGGAGAGGAGATCGGCGACGCGCCTGTGCACCGGCAACCCGCTGTCGAGATACGGCAGTCCATGGGCGTCGACGACGACCTGCGGGGTTTCGGCGGGCGCCTTGGCTCCGGTGACCGTGAGCTTCAGAGGGATGGTCTCGGCGGGTTCGGCGGACCTGTCCTTGCGCGTGGGGACCTTGACGGTGTGGGTGGTGCCGGAGGCGGTGCCAGCGGGGAAGGTGTACTCGCCCTTGACGGGGGTGTAGTCGGCGCCGGAGGCGGTGCCGCCGCTCGTCTCGTACGCCACGGTCACCGGCTCGTCGAGGGGGGCCTCGCCGGTGGTCGCGACCGTGAGCCGCACCTTCGCCGTGCCGCCCTCCCGCACCGGGTGGACGGCGGAGTCGGTCACGACGGAGGCCCGCAGCGACTGGTCCGCCCGGCCGTACAGCTCGACGGCGTCCATCGCGAACTCGCCCTTGACGCCGACGGGGAGCGTGACGGCGTACCCCCACATCTCGGTGAGGCCGAGGACGTGGTCGATGCCGCCGACGGGCTGGTAGTCGGTTCGGTAAGTGAAGTCGGTGAAGGGGATCTCGATCTGTTTCCAGCCGGTGAAGTCGTCGGTGAAGGACGTCGTCCACAGCTCGGACGCCTCACCGTTGGCGCCGCCGTCCTTGAGTTCGAAGGCGATCTTCTGGCCGTTGTTCCGCCCGTCCCACCAGAAGCGGATGCCCCGGTGGGCGGACCAGTCGTGGGCGGGCTCGGCGAAGGCGAAGTCGTGGGTGAAGCCGCCGTAGCCGCTGATGTCGTAGGTGCCGGAGAGCACCTTCTCGCCCTCGGGGGCGTCGTCGCGGGCGGTCAGCGAGAGGGTGGGCGGGTCGTCGGTGTCGCCGCCCCAGGTGAAGATGCCCCCGGCGGGTGGATTCGCGAAGGGCACCTCGCCCTCGAAGCGGTCGACGGGCACGGGGGCGGGATCGGCGGCGGCCACCGCGCTCGCGGAAGCCAGCGGGAGCAGTCCGGTGAGCAGGGCGGCACAGGCGAGCAGGGCGGTTCTTCGCATGGAACGTCCCTCGACTCTCGTAAGTCACTTACGCCTTAGATCATGGCGTGAGTTAACTGAAGGCGGCCGCTTCGGTCAAGACTTCACGTCAGAACCGGTACAGAGACAACTCGCTGCCGCATCTGGGCCGTTGTCTGTTCGGCTTCTGAATGCGCGACCCCTTGACGCGCGTCCGGAGCCGTCATTTACTCACCGCTCGCACGCCCCACTTCCCCCACTCACCCCCCAGAAGGGCGGCGCACGATGAGAACACGCCTACCGGCGGCCGGCTTGCTGCTGGCCGGACTGCTGAGCGTCACGGGCATCACGCCCGCGCCCCCGGCGCACGCCGCCGGCGAGCAGATCACCGCGTACCTGACCACCACCGACGACGCCGGTGGCCGTCATGTCGTGCGCGGTCTGCAACCGCAGACCCCCTTCGCGTTCCAGCCCGGCGCGGGCGGCGGCGGTGAGAACATCACCGTCGACGAGAACACCCGCTACCAGACCTTCACCGGCGGCGGCGCCTCCTTCACGGACACCGCGGCCTGGCTGATGGACGGCAGCGGCGCGCTGTCGCAGGCCACCCGGGACGAGACCATGCGCAAGCTGTTCTCGCCGACCGAGGGCATCGGGCTGTCCTTCCTGCGCAATCCGATGGGCGGCTCGGACCTGGCCCGGTTCGGCTACACGTACGACGACATGCCGGCCGGGCAGACGGACCCCGACCTCTCCGAGTTCACGATCGCACACGATCTGCAGGACGTGGTGCCGCTGACCCGGCAGGCGCTCCAGCTGAACCCCTCGCTCACGGTGATGGCCTCGCCGTGGACCGCGCCCGCCTGGATGAAGGACAGCGGGCAGCTCAACGGGGGCTGGCTGAAGGCGGAGCACTACGGGGCCTACGCGTCGTACTTCGTGAAGTACGTGCAGGCGTACCAGGCCCAGGGCATCCCGATCGCGTACGTCACCGCGCAGAACGAGCCGACCTGCTGCTCCGGCTACCCGTCGATGAGCTGGAACGCCTCCGGGCTGCACTACTTCACCAAGAACGAGCTGCTGCCGAAGCTCCAGGCGGCGGGCCTCTCCACCAAGGTGCTGGCGCACGACTGGAACTGGGACACCTACGACGCGTACGCCGCCCAGACGGTGGACGACGCGGCGATCCGCTCGCACCCGAACTTCGGCGGCATCGCCTGGCACGGCTACGGCGGGGACGTGGCCAAGCAGACGTCGGTGCACAACCAGTACCCGCAGCTGGACGCCTTCGGCACCGAGCACTCGGGCGGCACCTGGATCGCCAACCAGCAGCGCGAGGACATGATGAACATCATCGACTACACCCGGAACTGGGCGAAGTCGGTGACGAAGTGGTCCCTCGCGCTGGACCAGAACCGGGGCCCGCACAACGGCGGTTGCGGCGTCTGCGACGGGCTGATCACCGTGCACAACGGGGACTCGCGGCACGGCCAGGTCGACTACACCGTCGAGTACTACACGATGGGTCACCTGACGAAGTTCGTCCGGCCGGGCGCCCACCGGATCGCGTCCACCGCGTCGGCGTCCGTGCCGAACGTGGCCTGGCGCAACCCGGACGGTTCCAAGGCGCTGATCGCGTACAACGACGCCTCGGCGGCGCGGACGGTGACCATCAACTGGGGCTCGCAGCACGCGACGTACACGCTGCCGGGGAAGACCTCGGCGACGTTCACCTGGTCGGGGACGCAGAGCGGTGGTGGTGACCAGTCGGGGGCCCTCGTCGGTCTGGCGGGCAAGTGCCTGGACGTGGCCGGGGGGTCGTCGGCGAACGGTACGGCCGTGCAGCTCTACGACTGCAACGGCAGCACCGCCCAGCAGTGGACCGTGCGGGCCGACGGGTCGGTGCGGGCGCTGGGCAAGTGCCTGGACGTGACGTCGGGGTCGACGGCGGACGGGGCGAAGGTGCAGCTGTACGACTGCAACGGCACGGGTGCGCAGCAGTGGTCGTACAGCTCTTCGACGGGTGATGTGGTCAACCTCGCCGCGAACAAGTGCCTCGACGTCACCGACAACTCCTCGGCGAACGGGGCGCGGGCGCAGATCTGGAGTTGCACCGGGGCCGCCAATCAGAAGTGGCGGCTGCAGTAGGGCCGCCGGGGGCGGCGGTCGGGCTGCGGATAGGCTTCAGCGGCCCCATCGTGGAGATACGGGCCGCATCGACGCCCTGACCTGGAGCCGTGATGACCACACCGCAGGATCTGCTGATCGTCGCCCTGAACGTTCCCTCCAGCCGCGAGGTGGGGCAGGGCGACCTCTCGCTCGCCCTCGCCGGAGCGGAACTGATCGACCTCGTCGAGGCCGGGGTGCTCGCCCTGGAGGACGATCGCCTGGTGCCCGGCGCCGAGCGCACCACGGGGGACCGGCTGCTGGACGAGGCGGGCGCGTCGCTCGTGCGGCAGTCGCCGTACGAGACGGTCGAGGACTGGCTGTGGCGCCGCGGGCGCGGGCTGGCCCAGGCCTATGTCGGCGCCCTGGAGGAGGAGGCGCCGACCGGCGGGACGCGCCGTCACTGGCTGCGGCGGCGCAGCGAACCGGCCGCGGCGGTGGACTCGCCCTCCCGACGCCGCGCGAACGAGCGGTGGGCCGCCCACGAGCCCGTCCTCGTGGGACTCGCGGGCACGCTGGGCGTCGGGGAGCCGCCGGCCGCGGGGGCCGACGCCCCCGGCGGGCCGTCGGCGACCGTCCTGGCCGCCGTCGACGACGCCCTGACGGAACTGGAGGCCGTCCGACAGCGCCGCCGCATCGAGGACGAGGCCTTCGACAACGTGTGGCGGGCGCCCTGACCCGGGTGTGACCGGGGTTCGTCCGGCTCTTCCGGCTACGCGGCCGGCTCCACGCCCGCGCGCAGGAGGCCGTACGTGTACGCGTCCTCCAGGGCCTGCCAGGAGGCGGCGATGACGTTTTCCGCGACACCCACCGTCGACCACTCGCCCGCTCCGTCGGAGGTGGCGATGAGGACGCGGGTGGTGGACTGGGTGCCGTGCTTGCCCTCCAGGATGCGGACCTTGTAGTCGACCAGCTCCAGCTTGGCGAGCTGCGGGTAGATCTTCTCCAGTGCGACCCGGAGGGCGCGGTCCAGGGCGTTGACCGGGCCGTTGCCCTCCGCGGTCGCCACGATGCGCTCGCTCTTGGCCCACAGCTTCACCGTGGCCTCGTTGGCGTGGCTGCCGTCGGGGCGGTCCTCGACGATCGCGCGCCAGGACTCGACGTCGAAGTACTTGAGCGGCCTGCCCTCGACCTCGCCGCGCAGCAGCAGCTCGAAGGAGGCGTCCGCCGCCTCGTAGGTGTAGCCCTTGAGTTCGCGTTCCTTCACGCGCTCCACGACCCGGCCGACCAGCTCGCGGTCGCCGCCCAGGTCGATGCCGAGCTCCTTGCCCTTGAGCTCGACGGAGGCGCGGCCCGCCATGTCGGAGACCAGCATCCGCATGGTGTTGCCGACCCGTTCGGGGTCGATGTGCTGGTACAGGTCCGGGTCGACCTTGATGGCGGAGGCGTGCAGGCCCGCCTTGTGCGCGAACGCGGAGACGCCGACGTAGGGCTGGTGGGTGGAGGGGGTGAGGTTCACGACCTCGGCGATCGCGTGGGAGATCCTCGTCATCTCGCGGAGGTGGCCGTCCGGGAGGACCTTCTTGCCGTACTTCAGCTCCAGGGCCGCCACGACCGGGAACAGGTTGGCGTTGCCGACGCGCTCGCCGTAGCCGTTCGCCGTGCACTGGACGTGGGTCGCGCCCGCGTCCACGGCGGCGAGGGTGTTGGCGACGGCGCAGCCGGTGTCGTCCTGGGCGTGGATGCCGAGGCGGGCGCCGGTGTCGGCGAGGACCGTCGAGACGACCGCCTGGACCTGGGCGGGGAGCATGCCGCCGTTGGTGTCGCAGAGGATCACGACGTCGGCGCCGGCCTCGGACGCCGTACGGACGACGGCCTTGGCGTACTCGGGGTTGGCGCGGTAGCCGTCGAAGAAGTGCTCGCAGTCGACGAAGACCCGGCGGCCCTGCTCGCGCAGGTAGGACACCGTGTCGCGGACCATCTCCAGGTTCTCGTCCAGGGTGGTGCGCAGGGCGAGCTCGACGTGCCGGTCGTGGGACTTGGCGACCAGGGTGATCACCGGGGCACCGGACGCCAGGAGCGCCTTGACCTGCGGGTCCTCGCTCGCCTTCGCCCCGGCGCGGCGGGTGGCGCCGAAGGCGACCAGCTGGGCGTGGCGGAACTGGATCTCCTGCTGGGCGCGGGCGAAGAACTCGGTGTCCCTCGGGTTGGCGCCCGGCCAGCCGCCCTCGATGAAGCCCACGCCGAACTCGTCCAGGTGCCGTGCGATGGCCAGCTTGTCCGCGACGGTGAGGTTGATGCCCTCCCGCTGGGCGCCGTCTCGCAGGGTGGTGTCGAAGACGTGGAACGAGTCGTCGAGCTCGCTGGTTTCCGTCATGGTCTGAAGGCTCCTGAGGTATGGATCTCGGTCTGTACCGGAATGACCGGCTCCACCGTCCCCTATGATCCCTCGCGCTGAGCTCCCGGCTGAAGGTGGGCCAGAAAAGCGAAAAACCTCTCGCGGGTGCGAGAGGTCTGCGCGCGGGTCGAGGACGACGGTGGCCGCCCGTACGTGGTCGTACGTGGCGGTCACTGCGGACCGGCGCGCCTGCTGCCAATAATCATCGTGGCGAACGAGAGCACGGGGGCAGTTTGGCACAAGCCGCCCCCGGTCTCACTCGCGTCTCAGGATGCGGGCGGTAATCCCACCGTCACGCGTCGCCCCGGGCCAGCCCGTCGTCCAGGAACTCCCGTACGTGGTGCAGGATCTGCGCCCGGTCCGTGCCCCGCAGCCCGATCGCCACGTGGATGGAGAACCCGTCGAGCAGCGCCCGCAACCGGGCGGCGAACCGGTCGGGATCGACGGGGCGGAACTCGCCCCGCGAGACCCCCTCGGCGATCAGCGCGACCAGGTCGCGGTGCCAGGCGCCCTCGATGGCGGCCTGCCGGGCGCGGGCGTCGTCGTCGGCGTTCTGCGAGCGGTTCCAGACCTCCAGCCAGAGCGTCCAGTGCGGGTCGCGGTGACCGTCGGGCACGTACAGGTCGACGTAGGCGTCGAGCCGTTCCCGGGCGTCACCGCCACGGCTGAGCAGCCGCCCGCGCTCGGCGCCCAGCCGCCCCTCGCTCCACTCCAGGGTCTGCAGCAGCAGTTCGTCCTTGCTGTGGAAGTAGTAGAGGAGGTGCCCGCTGCTCATCCCCACCTCACGGCCCAGCGCCGCCATGGTGAGCTTCTCCAGACCGCGCTCGGCGATCATCTCCATGGCGGCGGCGAGGACGTCCTCGCGGGGCGGTGCGTTCTTCCGCGCGCGAGCCGCACCGGCCATCCCTGACTCCTCTAGATCTTCGGCTGCTGCTGGGTGATGCAGTGGATGCCTCCACCCCCCGCGAAGATCGTACGGGCGTCCACCAGTGTCACCGTCCGCTCCGGGAACAGGCGGCGGAAGATGCCCGCCGCGATCTCGTCGCGGGGGTCGTCGAAACCGCAGAGCACCACACCGCCGTTGCAGAGGTAGTGGTTGATGTAGGAGTAGTCGGCCCAGTGGCCGTCGGCCTCCAGGACGGTCGGGGCGGGTACCTCGACGACCTCCAGGCTGCGGCCGCGCGCGTCGGTGGCGGACTTCAGGATGCCGATGACCTCCTTGGTGACCTCGTGGTCGGGGTGCGCGGGGTCCGGCTGGTGGTGGGCGACGACGACACCGGGGCGGGCGAAGGCTGCGACGATGTCGACGTGGCCCAGGGTGCCGAAGCCGTACGGCGGGTAGTCGCCGGTGAGGCCTCGGGGCAGCCAGATGGCCTTGCGGGTGCCGAGGTGGGCGTGGATCTCGGCCTCGACCTCCGCCCGCGTCCAGCCCGGGTTGCGCTCGGGGCCGAGTTGGACCGTGTCCGTCAGCAGGACCGTGCCCTCGCCGTCGACGTGGATCGCGCCGCCCTCGTTGACGAGTTTCGAGGCGTACGTCTTCGCCGAACCCGCGAGGTCCGCGACATACGCGGCGATCTTCGCGTCGTGCTCCCAGCGGGCCCAGTCCTGGGCGCCCCAGCCGTTGAACGTCCAGTCGACGGCGGCGAGTTCGCCCTTGCCATTGGTGAGGAAGGTGGGGCCGATGTCCCGCATCCACGCGTCGTCGAGGTCGCGCTCGACGGTGTCGACGCCCGGCCCGAGGAGGGTCTGGGCCTGAGCCGACTGGCCGGGGCCGCACACGACCGTCACCGGTTCGAAGCGGAGGATCGCGCGGGCCACCGACGCCCAGGCCATGCGGGAGAGGATCAGGTCGTCCGGGTCGTCGAAGGTGGGGTTCGGGCCCGGCCACGCCATCCAGGTGCGCTCGTGCGGGGTCCACTCGGCGGGCATGCGGAAGCCGTCGGATGCGGGGGTGCTCACAGGGTTCCTCACAGGAAGTACAGGCGGTTGAGGGAGACGGACTCGGCCGGTTGGGAGCGCAGCGGGTCGCCGTCGAGGGTGACCAGTCCGGTGCGCTGGTCGACGTCGACCTGTCCGGTACGGGAGTTCAGGCGCAGGTCGGCCGGGCCGATGCCGCGCGTGCCGCGCACGGCGACCCTGCGGCGGCGGGTCGGCATGGTGTCGTGGCCCTGGTCGAGGGCGGCCTGGGCGACGAACGCGACCGAGATGTCGGCGGGCGTGGCGCCGTGCGCGCCGAACTGCGGGCCGAGGACGAGGGGTTCGCAGGTGTCGGTGGCCGCGTTGGGGTCGCCGACCACGCCGTACGCCGGGAAGCCGGCCTTGAGCACCAGCTGCGGCTTGGCGCCGAAGTACTCCGGGCGCCACAGCACGATGTCGGCGAGCTTGCCGACCTCGATCGACCCGACCTCGTGCGAGAGGCCGTGCGCGATGGCGGGGTTGACGGTCAGCTTGGCCATGTAGCGCAGGACGCGCTCGTTGTCGTGGTCGGCGTCCGGGGCGCCGAGTTCGGCCTTCATCTTCCCGGCCATGGCGAACGTACGGCGGACCGTCTCGCCGGCGCGGCCCATGCCCTGCGCGTCCGACGAGGTGATGCCGATCGCGCCCAGGTCGTGCAGCACGTCCTCGGCGCCCATGGTCCCGGCGCGGATGCGGTCGCGGGCCATGGCGGCGTCGCCGGGCAGGTCGGTCTTCAGGTCGTGGACGGAGACGATCATGCCGTAGTGCTCGGCGACCGCGTCCCGGCCGAAGGGCAGGGTGGGGTTGGTGGAGGAGCCGATGACGTTGGGCACCCCGGCCATCTTCAGCACGTTCGGGACGTGTCCGCCGCCGCAGCCCTCGATGTGGAAGGCGTGGATGGTGCGGCCCTCCAGAACGCGCAGGGTGTCCTCCACCGACAGGCATTCATTCAGCCCGTCGCTGTGCAGGGCGACCTGGACGTCGTGCTCCTCGGCGACGCGCAGCGCGGTGTCCAGCGCACGCGTGTGCGCCCCCATGTCCTCGTGCACCTTGAAGCCGGACGCGCCGCCCTCGGCCAGCGCCTCGATCAGGGGCGCCTCGTGGGACGACGAACCCCGGCCGAGGAAGCCGATGTTGACCGGCCAGGCGTCGAAGGCGTTGAAGGCGTGCTTCAGCGCCCAGGGAGAGTTGACGCCGACGCCCCACACCGGCCCGAACTCCTGCCCGATGATCGTGGTCACGCCGGACGCCAGAGAGGCCTCCATGATCCGCGGCGACAGCAGGTGGACGTGGGTGTCGACGGCCCCGGCGGTGGCGATGAGGCCCTCGCCGGACACGATCGACGTGCCCGTGCCGACCACGACGTCGACTCCGTCGAGGGTGTCGGGGTTGCCGGCCCGCCCGATCGAGCAGATCCGGCCCTCGCGGATGCCGATGGAGACCTTGCGGATCCCCTGTACCGCGTCGATCACGACGACGTTGCTGATCACGACGTCACAGGTCTCCCGGACGGCCGCCGCCTTGAGGTGCAGTCCGTCGCGCGCGGTCTTGCCGAAACCGGCGAGGAACTCGTCGCCGTACCGCTGGGAGTCGGACTCCACGCGGATCGTCAGGCCGGAGTCGCCGAGGCGGATCCGGTCGCCCGCGCGCGGGCCGTGGGTGGCCGCGTACTCGTACGGGGTGAGACGGCGGGCTTCGGCCGGGTGGCCTCCGGGGCGGCTCATCGCTCGACCTCCTGGTCAGTGGTTCCTGATACGCCGAGATAGCCGCAGGCGGCGGCCCGGCGCAGGGCCTCCTCCTTCGCCCCCGGCGCGTCCAGCGCCCCGTCGACGAGCCCGGCGAAACCGATGGCGATCCGCTCGCCCCCGATCGGCACGAGCCCGACCTCGGACGACTCCCCCGGCCCGAACCGCACCGACGACCCGGCCGGCACGGCGAGCCGCATGCCGTAGGCCCGCCCGCGGTCGAAGTCGAGGCGCGGGTTGGCCTCGAAGAAGTGGAAGTGGGAGGTGACGGAGACCGGCACGGTCGCGGTGTTGGTGACGGTCAGCCGCACGACCGCCTCGGGCTCGGGGTGCTCCGGACCGGGCAGCAGCGCGCCCGGCGCCCGCTCCCCCAGCCCGCCCCCGATGGGGTCGGACACGACCGCGAGCCGTGAGCCGTCGTCGAAGACGGCCTCGACATGCACCTCGGTCACGACGTCGGCGACGCCCGGCAGGACGTCGTCCGGTCCGAGCACCGAGCGGGCCCGCTCGATGGCCTCGGCGAGCCGGGCGCCGTCGCGGGCGGCCTCGCAGACGGTGTCCGCGATGAGTGCGGTGGCCTCCGGCACGTTCAGCCGGAGGCCACGGGCCTTGCGGGACCGGGCCAGCTCGGCGGCCGAGAACAGCAACAGCCGGTCACGCTCCGTGGGGGTCAGTCTCATGACGCGGGCACCTCCTTGTCATCCCCGATTTAGAACATCACTCTAAACATCAGATTCCCTGAACGGAAGCGTTGACGGATGTGGACGACGGACGCCACATTGAGCACCGCTCAAACTTGCCCCAAGAACCTGGCGGCCGTCGAAGGAGACCAGCCCATGCCGATGGAACAGCGCGGAGTCGACACCATCCCCGACGAGGAACGCACCAGCACACCGCGTGACCTCGTCTCGATCCTGCTCGGCTCCAACCTCTGCCTCGGAGTGATCGTCTTCGGCTGGCTGCCGCCGTCCTTCGGGCTCGACTGGTGGGGATCGGTGAGCGCGATCCTGGTCGGCACGGTCGTCGGCACGGCCGTCACGGCACCGCTCGCCCTGATCTCCCTGCGCACCGCCACCAACCTGTCGACGTCCTCCGGCGCCCAGTTCGGCGTACGCGGCCGACTGGTCGGCTCGATCGTCGGGCTGCTGCTCGCCCTCGGCTACACCGCGCTGACCGTGTGGATCGGCGGCGATGTCACGGTGCGCGTACTGGAACGCCTCTTCGGGCTCCCGGCGAGCGAACTGTCGTACGGCGTGGTCTACGCACTGCTGGCCGCGGCCACCGTCGCGGGCGCGGTCTACGGCTACCGCGTGCTCCTCGCCCTGTCCCGCGTCCTCGCGATCGGCATGACCGGCCTGCTGGCCCTCGGACTCATCGCCTACGCCCCCGGCTTCACCACCGGCGCGCTCCCGGAGGCGGGCGGCTATCTGCTCGGCGGTTTCTGGCCGACGTGGGTGCTGGCGACGGTGGCCGCGGGCCTGTCCGGCCCGATCGCCTTCATCACGCTCCTCGGCGACTACACCCGCTACATCTCCCCGGCCCGCCACTCCTCCCGCCGGGTACTGCGCGCGACGTGGCTGGGCCTGCTGCTCGGGCTGCTGGTCCCGCAGCTCTTCGGCACCTTCACCTCGTACGCCGCCCGCGCCGCCCTCGACTACGCCGGGCCGCTGGTCACGGCCTCCCCGACCTGGTACCTGATCCCGCTGCTGCTGGCCGCCTCCGCCGGTTCGGTCGGCAACGCCGGGCTGATGCTCTACTCCATGGGCCTCGACCTGGACGCCATCCTGCCCCGCGCCTCCCGCGCCCGGGCCACCTGCGCGGTCGCGGTCCTCGCCACCGCCTGCGTCTTCGCCGGGCACTTCGCCTGGGAGGCACAGGCCGCGATGACGTCGTTCGTACTGCTGCTGACGGCCATCGGCACGCCGTGGGCGGTGATCACCCTGATCGGCTTCGTCCGCTGCGGCGGGATGTACGACGCGGAGGCACTCCAGGTGTACAACCGCCGGGCGCGAGGCGGGGCGTACTGGTACCGCAGCGGCTGGAACGTTCCGGCGACGGTGTCCTGGGCGCTGGGCGCGGTGGTGGGGGTGCTGGGGGTGTCACTGCCGTCGTACGAGGGCCCGTTGCTGGCGGTGACGGGCGGGGTGGATTGCAGCTTCCTGCTGTCCGGGCTCGTGGGCGGCGCGGTCTACCTGCTGCTGCCGCAACGGGCGAGGGCCGCCGAGGAGGAGAACTCCACGACGGCCCAAGCTACAGCCGACCTCTAGGGGCGCGGGGAACTGCGCGACCAGCCACAGACGGCCCGCACCCGGCGAACCCGCTCAGCCGATCTGGTGCATCCACCCGTGCTTGTCCGGGGTGGTCCCCCGCTGAAGGTCGAGCAGAGCCTGGCGAAGACGCAGCGTGACCTCACCCGGCTTCCCACCCGACTGCGTCCACTCGGCGCCGTCCCGCTTGACGGTGCCGACCGGCGTGATCACCGCAGCCGTACCGCAGGCGAAGACCTCGGTAAGGCCCCCGTTCTCGGAGTCCCGCTGCCACTGCTCGACGGACACCCGCCCCTCCTCGGCCTCGTAACCGAGATCACGCGCGACGGCGAGCAGGCTGTCACGGGTGACGCCCTCCAGGATGGAGCCGGTGAGGGTGGGCGTGACGATCTTGTTGCCGTACACGAAGTACAGGTTCATGCCGCCGAGTTCCTCGACCCACTTGTGCTCGACCGCGTCGAGGTAGCAGACCTGGTCGCAGCCCTGCTTGGCCGCCTCCGCCTGCGCGAGCAACGACGCGGCGTAGTTGCCGCCGGTCTTGGCGTCGCCCATGCCGCCGGGGACGGCGCGGACGCGGTCCTCGGAGACCCAGATCGAGACCGGCTTGACGCCGCCCGGGAAGTAGGCGCCGGCCGGGGAGGCGATGACGAGGAAGAGGTACTCGTTGGCGGGCTTCACGCCCAGCCCGACCTCGGTGGCGATCATGAAGGGGCGCAGGTAGAGGGACTCCTCGCCGCCGTGCGCCGGGACCCACGCCTTGTCCTGGCGGACCAGCGCGTCACAGGCCTCGACGAACGTCTCGACCGGCAGCTCGGGCATCGCGAGCCGGCGCGCGGAGCGCTGGAAGCGCAGGGCGTTCTGGTCCGGGCGGAAGGTCGCGACGGAACCGTCGGGCTGCCGGTAGGCCTTGAGGCCCTCGAAGATCTCCTGCGCGTAGTGCAGGACCGTGGTGGCGGGGTCGAGGGAGATCGGCGCGTACGGGACGAGCTGTCCGTCGTGCCAGCCGCGGCCCTCGGTCCACTTGATGGTGACCATGTGGTCGGTGAAGTGGCGGCCGAAGCCGGGGCTGGCGAGGATCGCCTCGCGCTCCGCGTCGGAGAGCGGATTGGCGGAGGGCTTGAGCTCGATCGTGGGCGTCGTCATGTGGTTGTCCTTCACCGGTTGTAGTGACGGGCCGCGCTCACGCCCGTACTGCCAGTGGCCAGTGCTAGGACGTCCGAGCATTCCCTCATTCCGCGGCTCCGCGTTCGATTATCGCGCGCGGGTTGCCGTGGAACTAAAACGGCATGAATGCGGCCCAGGGGTTGATGGTCGCACCCGGCGGGGACAGTGAAAAGCCGCCGGGTGCGGATTGCGACCCGGCGGCTGTCGAAATGATCTGTCAGATTTCGAGGAGCGCGGCGGGTCAGCCGGCTACTCGTACGGCGAGCGCGTCGCCGATCTCCGAGGTGCTGCGGGCCGGCTTGCCGACTCGCTCGGCGAGGTCGGCGGCGACGGCCTCCTCGATCCGGGTCGCCTCGGCCTCGTGGCCGAGGTGGCGCAGCAGCAGGGCGACGGACAGGACCGTGGCGCTGGGATCGGCCTTGCCCTGACCGGCGATGTCGGGCGCCGAGCCGTGCACGGGCTCGAACATCGAGGGGAACTCGCCGGACGGGTTGATGTTCCCGCTCGCGGCGACGCCGATGCCGCCGGAGACGGCCGCGGCGAGGTCGGTGATGATGTCGCCGAAGAGGTTGTCGGTGACGATGACGTCGAAGCGCTCGGGCTGGGTGACCAGGTAGATGGTGGCCGCGTCGACGTGCATGTACTCGGTGGTGACCTCGGGGTACTCCTCGGCCACCTTGTTGAAGACGTTCGTCCACAGGTGACCCGCGAAGGTCAGCACGTTGTTCTTGTGGATGAGCGCGATCTTCTTGCGCGGGCGGGCCTGCGCGCGGGCGAAGGCGTCGCGGACCACGCGCTCGACGCCGTACGCCGTGTTGACGGACACCTCGGTGGCGACCTCGTGCTCGGTGCCCTTCCTGATGGTGCCGCCGTTCCCGGTGTACGGGCCCTCGGTGCCCTCGCGGACGACCACGAAGTCGATCTCCGGCTGGCCGGCGAGCGGGGTGGCGACACCCGGAAGGAGCTTCGACGGACGCAGGTTGACGTGGTGGTCGAAGGCGAAGCGGAGCTTGAGCAGGAAGCCGCGCTCCAGGACGCCGGAGGGGACGCTCGGGTCGCCGATGGCGCCCAGCAGGATGGCGTCGTGCTTCTTCAGGGCGTCGAGGTCGGCGTCGGTGAGGGTCTCACCGGTGGCGTGGTAGCGCCGGGCGCCGAAGTCGTACTCCTTCGTCTCCAGCTTCACATCCTGCGGGAGGGCGGCGGAGAGGACCTTCAGGCCTTCGGCCACGACCTCCTGGCCGATGCCGTCACCGGGGATCACTGCGAGATTGAGGCTGCGAGACATGCCGGGCACCCTACTCCTCGTCCCAGGTGATGACATCGGACGTCCGCGATACGGACACGCGAGGGTCGGCCTCAGTGGCCGGTCTCGCCGCCGTTGTCGCGACGGTCGAGGGCGCGCTGGAGAGCGGCTGCGGCGTTCTTGCGGTCGGACTCACTCGCACGGGAGATGTGACGGACTCGGCGGCGGACGGTCGTCTCGGCCATGGGAAATCGACTCCTTCAACAACGTGGAGTACGGCAGGGGGTTTCGAGACGCCGGGCGGGGAGCGGTGCCGCAGGGGTTGCCTGCACGGGGCCCGGCTCACGACCGCCATTCGCTGGATCGAGCGAGACGTTCGGCTCCTACAAAGTTAAGCGAGGACGGAGCGCCTGTCTGCACAATTACTCGGACTTCCTACTATCTGAGACGGGCCAGGTCAGAGCACATCTCCATCCCGCCAGTCGAAGATCAGCTCGCCCTTTGGGTCGGCGGGTGCGGGCCACACGTAGGTGGAGCCCTCCTCGTCGGGCAGCCGGACGACGCCGTCCGGGCCGAGCGCGCAGATCCGCCCGCCCCACGCCCGCCAGCCACGCGCGGTGTAGAGCAGGGCGCCGTCGTCGCTCGCGGAGAGGGCACCGAGGTCGTAGGCGCGGGTGATGATCTGTTCCAGGGCCGCCATGACCTGGCCGCCGAGCCCCCGCCGCCGGGCGTCACGCCGTACGGCGACCCCCTCGACGTATCCGACCCGCAGCCACCGCTGCCCGTGCCGCACCCGCCGCATCACGACCGCGCCGTGCGCGACGAGCCCCCGCTCGTCGTGGGCCAGGGCGTGCATGCCGCCCAGTGTGTGGTCCCAGTCCGTGTCACCGAAGTCGCCGTCGAAGGCGGCGTCGAGGAGGGCGCGGACGGCGAGCAGGTCGGCGGGCGTGAGGTCGGCGGTGTGGGCGGTGCGGATGGCCATGGGGTCAGTATCGCGAGGTCGATGGACCCGTATCCCCCGGTTTATTCCGGTCGCCCGGCGCGAACCGCACCTCCTACCGACGACTTCGACGACCCGGCCCTGCCCGAGGGCAGCCCGCTACGCCCAAGCGTCCTGTACCGCCTGCCGAAAGCCCTGTGGATCCTCGACCCAGGGCAGGTGACCGGCGCCCGGGAGGGTCACGCGCCGGACGCGGGGTAGCGCCCGCTCAAGGGAGTCCACGGCGGAGCGGGGGCGGATGTCCTGGGCGCCGTCGATGACGACGGTCGGGATGTCGAGGTCCCGGCAGGCCCGGTGGACGTCGGCCGCGCGTGTGACCTCGGCGTTCAGGGACTTGTTGCACTCGGCGTTGATGCCGAACCACGGGTCGGCCATGCGACGGGCGTGTTCCAGGCCCCGTTCGGGATCCGCGAACTCCGCCGACCACTGGAGTACCGCCCGCTCGCGGTCCTCCTCCTCGGTCAGGTGGGCGCGGGACCCCAGCTCACGCCAGCGGGCCAGGTGTTCGGGGTTCCGGCCGAGCCGGGCGAGGAGGTTCCGCTCGTAGGCGGGGTGCCAGGCGGCGTCCGGGCCGATGCCCGCACCGGCGACGTAGACCAGCGCGTTCACGCGGCCGGGGTGGGCGAGGGCGTGGGCGAGCGCCAGCCGGGCGCCCCAGGAGTGGCCGAGCAGGGTCATGCGCCGCATGCCGAAGTGGCGGCGGACGGCGTCCAGGTCCGCCACGAAGCGGTCCGTCGTCCAGGGGCCCGCGCACCGCTCGGAGCGGCCGCAGCCCCGCTGGTCCCAGCGGATCACCGTGGCCACGTCGGCCAGCATCGCCGCGACGTCCTCGAACATGTCCCACAGGCCCGGCCCGCCGTGGCACAGCAGCAGCGGCTCGGCGCCCCGGCCCGACCGGGAGGCCCACAGCCGTACCCCGTCGTCGGCCGTCACGGTCACGGACTCCGTCTCACGCCCACTTCCCGCCCAGATCATGGGGGCAGTCTGCCCGGGCCGGACGCGCACGGGCCAGGGCGCCTCCCGGAGGGAAGGCGCCCTGGCCCGGCCGGGGTGTGACGGAACGTCAGCCCATGTGCGGGTAGGTGTAGTCGGTCGGCGGGACCAGCGTCTCCTTGATCGCGCGGGTCAGGGTCCAGCGCATCAGGTTCTGCGGGGCTCCCGCCTTGTCGTTGGTGCCGGACGCGCGGCCGCCGCCGAAGGGCTGCTGGCCGACGACGGCGCCGGTCGACTTGTCGTTGATGTAGAAGTTGCCGGCCGCGTAGCGCAGCTTCTCGGCGGTGTACGCCGCGGCCGCACGGTCGTTGGAGATCACCGAGCCGGTCAGCGCGTAGTCCGACACCGACTCCATCTGCGTCAGCATCTCCTCGTACTTGTCGTCCTCGTAGACGTGCACGGCGAGGATCGGGCCGAAGTACTCGGTGGTGAAGACCTCGTTCTCCGGGTCCTCGCACTCGATGACCGTCGGACGGACGAAGTAGCCGACCGAGTCGTCGTAGGAGCCGCCCGCGACGATCGTGCAGGTCGGGTCCTGCTTGGCACGGTCGATCGCGGCCTTGTTCTTGGCGAAGGCGCGCTCGTCGATCACGGCGCCGATGAAGTTCGACAGGTCGGTGACGTCACCCATGGTGATGTAGTCGACCTCGGCGGCGAACTCCTCCTTGAAGCCGTCGTTCCAGATGGACGCCGGGATGTAGGCGCGGGAGGTCGCGGAGCACTTCTGGCCCTGGAACTCGAAGGCACCGCGGGTCAGCGCGGTCTTCAGCACCGCACGGTCGGCCGACGGGTGGGCGACCAGGAAGTCCTTGCCGCCGGTCTCGCCGACGATGCGCGGGTAGGAGCGGTACTTGTCGATGTTGGCGCCGACCGTCTTCCACAGGTACTTGAAGGTCCTGGTCGAGCCTGTGAAGTGGATGCCGGCGAGGTCGCGGTGGACCAGGGCGACCTTGGAGACCTCGATGCCGTCGCCGGTGACGAGGTTGATGACACCCTTGGGCAGACCGGCCTCCTCCAGCAGCCGCATCAGCAGCACGGCGGCGTGGGTCTGCGTCGGGCTGGGCTTCCACACCACGACGTTGCCCATGAGGGCGGGCGCGGTGGGCAGGTTGCCCGCGATGGCCGTGAAGTTGAACGGCGTGATCGCGTAGACGAAGCCCTCCAGCGGGCGGTGGTCGAGGCGGTTCCACACGCCCGGGGAGTTGGCCGGGGGCTGCTCGGCGAGCAGGTCACGGGCGTACTTGACGTTGAAGCGCCAGAAGTCGATCAGCTCGCACGGGGTGTCGATCTCCGCCTGCTGGGCGGTCTTCGACTGGCCGAGCATGGTCGAGGCGGCCAGCGTCTCGCGCCACGGGCCGGCCAGCAGCTCGGCGGCGCGCAGGATGATCGCCGCGCGGTCGTCGAAGGACATCGCACGCCAGGCCGGCGCGGCGGCGAGGGCGGCGTCGATGGCGTCCTGCGCGTCCTGCTGGGTGGCGTTGCGGTACGTACCGAGCACGGCCTTGTGGTTGTGCGGCTGCACGACCTGGAACTCCTCGCCGCCGCCCATCCGCGTCTCACCGCCGATGGTGCAGGGCAGGTCGATGGGGTTCTCGGCCAGCTCCTTGAGCTTGACCTCCAGCCGGGCACGCTCGGGCGAGCCGGGGGCGTAGCCGTGCACCGGCTCGTTGACGGGGGTGGGGACCTGGGTCACAGCGTCCATGTGTTCCGTAACTCCTTAGTGAGCGGTGTGTGCGGGTTCAGCCCTTGGTGATGATCGACCGGGCGAAGAAGCGCAGGTTCGCCGGCTTCTCCGC